>NZ_BAAGUZ010000016.1:0-44327 GCF_054781135.1 Paralcaligenes ginsengisoli | reverse complement strand
TGGCGCCAAGTGGGCCTGAATAATTCGGCCGTCAAGACGGCCTTCGAATGACGCTTACGGCCTCGAAAACCGTCTCCGCCGTAGTTCGTTTGATGAAAATGAGCTGCATTCGCCAGTTTGGCTTGAGCGTCACTATTAAGGCGCCACGGAGAGCCATTTGTGTATATCGCCTGAGTGGACGTAAAGATCACCACCCCGATTGCGCATGCCGAAGTAAAGGCTCGAGTCCATCCGAGAGTTGAAAAGTTAAGGCGCCGGTATCGGTTTTCCACCCATAGATAAACGGGATAGGCGATAAGAAACGGGATTACGACCAAGTCCCATTTTTCATGGGTTGTTGGTTCGGTGTATATGAAATACCGATAGAAAACGATAATTGGCCAGTGAACTAGGTAAAGAGAGTAGGAAATCAGGCCAATGTTCACCATTAGTCGGTTTCGAAGCAGTGTACCAATATACTGCGCTGGGCCAGCGAAGATGCATAGGCCAGCCGCCAAACAAGGCAGTAACGCGGCAAGACCGGGGAACGGGTGATCTTTGTTCAGCGTGATTGCACTATAGAGTAATGCTGCAATCCCGCAAGCGAGCAAGACTTCTAGCATGACATTTTTGGTGGGTCGTAACCGTTCTAACCACGGTATTAGTCCACCGATGGCAAACTCGAATACGCGAAATTGGGTCAGGAAATAAGCCGCAGATGGCTCATGTCGTACAGCTTGTTGCGAATAGTACAGTGATACGGAGCCAATTACAGCTATGACGACTGGGACAGCCCAAGCCCGAAACCTGAATGCAACCAGAAGGATGAGGGGCCAAAGTAGGTAGAACTGCTGCTCGACGCCAAGAGACCACGTATGCAGAAGAGCATTAGTAGACGCAGCCTCCGCAAAGTATCCCGAGTTCTTCAAAAATACAATATTCGAAACCGAAAACAAAGCTGCTATTGTCGATTGCCCTAGGGTTTGAAAGTGTTGGGGCGAAAGCAGAAGATAGCCAAACGCCAAGGTTAATGCGAGAATGGTAACCAGACTCGGATAGAGCCGAAAAAAGCGCTTTGATAAAAACTTGAAGTAGTCAAACTGATTGTTCTGACAGTTGCTAAATAGAATCTTTGTTATTAGATATCCGGAAATGACGAAAAAGACGTCAACTCCAACAAACCCACCACTGATAGATGCAAAGCCGGCGTGAAATAGAAGAACGAGAATTACGGCAACGCCACGCAAACCGTCAACATCAGGACGGTATTTTTGAGACAGGACGTGCTTATCTTTCATTTTGAAATATCTTTTGTTGTTTTAAAAATTAGCAACATTCTACCAAGCTAACCTCGAATTTGATTTTTCCATTTACCCAGGTGGACACCTGTATGCGAAGAGATATATCGAACACGGTGGGCGCCAAAGTCGGCGTATGTACGTCCCCGAATTCAGGATTGATCTGATATTAAGTTGCCAGCAGATTGGCGTTTCGCTTTTTATATGCGCCAAATTGTATCGATTAGAAGTTTGACCGAAAGGCCTAAAACGCCCCACACTAAAATGTAGATCCAGCTATGTTTAACTTGCTGCAGCAATTCATGGCCACGTGCAGCCACAATTTTTATGATTAAAATCAGGTAAATTAGATAAAAAATTGCCCCAGAAATTGCATACATTTCAGAAATGTAGTTTTTGAAATACATCGCTGCTAGTAGCACAGCAATAAGACGGCCAAGTAATCCAAAAACTTGTAAAACGAGAGCTAATATCTGGTTTCCCGTAACGTGTAATGCCATGGATATCGGTGACGTTAGAAATTGCAGAGTAAGCCACGGTGTCATCCACATTACTAACACGCCAGCCCGATGCCATTTTTCGCCAAAAAGCAATGAGAACACCTCAGGAGCGATAATCCCCGCGAAGATCAAGGGGCCAACGCCGGTTTTCATTAACCCACCTAAAATATTGGTTGTAAATTTTCCCAAGTTCCCTTGTCTGTGTTCTTCTGGGGCTTTGGATAAATACACTTGTGCAATAGCCCCGCCGATTATGCTTGAGGGGGCTTGCATTACTTGCATGGCTAAGGCAAGAAAGCCAGCTTCGGGGCCTGCAGCTGTGCTGGCAATGATAATAATAGGTATTTGAATAGACGCGTTATTTGCTAGGGCCTCCATTGCTGAATATTGAGGAAATCGCTTATAAAGAATTAATAAACGGTGCATTTCACTCAAACGAATAGCTTTGAAGATTCTGCCGTCTTTGACGGTAATATGTCGACTTAAGTTGGCGATACCTATACTGTTCCCGATTATTTGACCTAAGATTAAGCCTATCGGTGAAGCCCCGAACCAGCCAAACCCCACTTGCGTGGAAATATTACCAAAAGCTTGTGATACTCTAGTTTTAGCAATAACAGAAAAATCCTTTTTCCTGGTTGCCCAAAATTGCAGGGCACTGTAAGTGCTAGCGAATAAAACTCCGATGGGTAAAAGCCAAAGGTAAAATTCGATTTGCGTTGACCCGAGTAATTTGCTAACAAAAGCGGGTGCGATTAAAACGGGTAATGCCACAAGTGTTGATACAGCCGTCGCAAAGCCTAATGCTAACGCGAGGATGTTAGCTGCGTCAGTATCATGCTTTGGCAAAGGGATTGCGATGTCTAGACGCAAGCAGGCTGGCACTGCGATTATGCCAAGTAGAGAGGTGTAAACCGCCAAGATGCTGAAATCTGCTGGTGTATATAAGCGAGTTAGTAGAGGCAGAACAAGCATTGTAAGCGCTTGCCCTGCGGCTGTCCCGCTAACTAAAATGGAGACGGAACGAATAAATCCGTTGCGTTTAGCGTCTTTCAGCCGTTCATGTAGAGATGTTGTAAGTTTATGGGTTGGCATAGCCTTCCATTTGCGGGTCATACAGTTTCGCCATTGTAATAAGTGGCGGCAGAGCTAGTAACGACGATACAGACACGCGTGGGACGGATCTTTCATCTAAGGACATGACAGGCAATGTGTATATATCGATACTTACCTCCTGATTTAATTAGTTCTTATTAAAGGCTATTTCAGGGTTCGTAAAAGCAACTTGCGCAATGTTTACCTTCGTTCTTAAAAGCCTGATGGAATACGTGCTTGGAGTTACGGTATCTAAAAAATTGCAACAGCAAAAAGCCGAGCTACTTTTACCGTTTGATGATCGAGGCTGTTTCGATTTCATTTAGATGGAATAATTGTTAATACGCTCGAATTAACCCAGGCCTTTTTTAAGGGGCAAGGCACTTCAATTTTTTTGAATCCAGCAAAACACATGTGTTCTTAAAAATGGGAATAAATTACACAAGGTATAGAGTGAGGAATGGATTTTAGTGACTCGTCGGCTTATTGGTGGTGCAAGGGTCACTCGAATCGTTGATATTTTTGCTTCAGGAAATAATGTTTTTACGCGTTTCAGTGAAACTCCCCTAACATCAGGATTAGAGGGGTTATTATAGATAAAGTCATACCATAATATTGCACCGCCTGGCTTAACCCAGCGCCACATATTATTCGCTAGATCTTGTTGAAATTCATTATCTATTAGTGAGCTGAACACAGTCGACTGATAAACGAGATCTAGGCTTTCATCCAAAATATTCAGCGATGTTGCGTCACCCGGATAGAGGACAACACTATTGGGTAAGTTTTTCCGCGCTAATGCTAGCTTTTCATCTAACAGTTCATTACCAATAAGATTTGATGGATCAAATCCCAACCGAATCAACTCTACCAAGTTTGAGCCACTACCACATCCGATTTCTAAAAGAGTAGTCTCTGAAATTTGTGTATTCAAATGTGCACTGAGCAATCTAAAAAGAGCTTTTTGCTTTTCAAGCAAAGCTTGCCAAACAGCGGCGTTTATTATGTTGTAGCGACTGTCCACGCCCATTGCTTTTCTACGCTCGTAGCGCTCAACCACCAAATCGACCTCATCTACCATTTTTACTTTCCATTTTGTGTAACTTTATAGAGCGTACATCATACTGGGCTATCCTGTGAATCCGATCCTAAGCACTTCCGGCCTATAACCTCTAATGTCCTTATGTTTACGCATTTCTAATGCTCCCGATTAACTTGCGGTGCATACTCTGGCACCCAACGCAATAAGCTCATCCTTACCTCCTCATCTGAATGAGAGGTTGACTCAATCAGCCAGGCAATAATTTCTGTTAAGAATAATTCTGGCACAGGCCTAGAACGAGCAATACGCAATTTATCGTGAGGCGTTTCCAATGTTTGTTCAGCATCTGCTAGCAATTCTTCATATAGTTTCTCACCAGGACGTAGGCCTGTAAACTCAATGTGTATTTCATCTTCGCTATAACCAGACAAGCGAATCATGTTGCGCGCCATATCTACAATTTTTACCGGCTCACCCATATCTAAAACGAAGATCTCACCACCTAGCCCCATGGTCGCTGCTTGTAATACCAGTTGGGCAGCTTCAGGAATGGACATGAAATAGCGATTAATTTCGGGATGCGTGACTGTAACCGGCCCGCCTGCAGCTATTTGAGCCTGAAATTTAGGGATAACACTACCTGTGCTGCCCAGAACGTTACCGAAGCGCACCATCTGAAACACTGTCGTTCCGCGCTTCATTGTATGTAGCGCTTCGCATAGCATCTCGGCTAAACGTTTTGTCGCTCCCATTACATTGGTGGGATTTACAGCTTTATCAGTAGAAATCAATACAAATCGCTCAACATCATAACGCTGAGAACATTGCGCGACTGTGAGGGTACCTAATACATTATTACGCACGGCCTGCCACGCATTGCCAACTTCAACCAAAGGCACATGCTTATAGGCTGCTGCATGAAAGACAACTTGCGGTTGATACAATAAAAAGATTTCGTTCATGCGATCGGCGTCTTTGACGTCACCCATCAAAGACACAACTCGGATATCTTTTGCGTACTGCGTAAACCACTGTTCGATCATATACAACGCAAATTCGCTGGAGTCTACTAGCAGAATGCAAGTTGGACTATATTGAACCAATTGTCGGCACAGCTCGCTACCAATTGAGCCACCAGCGCCTGTTACTAAAATAACTTTTCGCTCTAGCATCTGGGCCACATTGTTGGCATCAATGTTTACTGGCTCACGCCCCAATAAGTCTTCAATTCTAACGGGGCGCATAGTATTTATGGCTACGCGTCCACTCATCAGCTCGGCTAGTGCAGGCACAGTAAAAACACGAGCACCAGCATTGACAGCCAACTCGGTGACGCGGCGCAAGACGCTTGCTCCTGCCGATGGCATTGCAAAAATCACATGGTGTGCGCCATAGCTTTCCAGCACCTCCACCAGCCTTTCAGTGGCTCCTAAGACCCTACGGCCGAATATCTCTAAGCCCCATTTACTTTCATCGTCATCCACTAAACCTACTACGTGCCAATCGGGACTATGTTCTAAGGCTTTAACCAACATAGCCCCGCCCGTACCTGCTCCGACTACAACAACTGGCTTACCTTCGTCGGACAAAGCCCCGTACATTTGTTGTTCACGTAGCATTCGCCAAATAGCACGCCCACCGCCCATAATCAACACTAATAATATTGGGTACAACAATAAGACGGAGCGGGGTACTGTTTGGCTTGCCATAGCAAAAGCGCCAAAGGCAAGCAGACCGAAGCTTGAAATCGCAACTGCGAAAATAACGCGCTTTAAATCAGCCAAACTAGCAAACATCCACATCCCTCGATAAAGCCCTACCCATTTGCACGAAACCACTTGCAGCACAAGCAAAGGCAATATTCCCAACAAGATTTGATGTTGATACTCCACCGGCCATTGAAAATTAAAGCGAATTAGATAGCTACCTAGCCATGCAACTACTACAGCTAAGAAATCAAATAGAAAAATCAATAAATAACGAAGCGTGATACTCACAACCACTCCAAATAACAAAAAGTCAAAATTTGATAGACGTATGAGTGTAAGACACCGCCCCAACATTCCCCTATACTGTCGTCCAATCTTAATCGGTAAAGTCCAAAGCAAAAACCACGACTCGAAATTAGCTGAGGCTTCATCTTTAGTCCCTGGTCGAAGATTACCTCATTCTTCGTTAACTAAAGATGTGGCAATTTACTCATTTGTAACTAAGCCAGTCGCACTGTTGATGTCGCATTTAGAATACCCACTGTAACTCATGAGTCGCATTTCCTACAGCCGGTAATCCCCTGCTTTACCGACAGCCAAATCACCGCCATCCTGCAGCAAACTGAAGCCGGTCATGGCTTTACCGTGAGCATGGTATGAGCAATGTGTTCTATAAATGATGCGCCAAGTATGGTGGAATGAGTGCGGATTTGGTATGGCATATGAAGGGTCTGAAGTCAGAAAACGCAAGACTCAAAGGATATACGAGGAGTAACTGGCTTAAGGGCCAAGATATTGAAGGAAGCCGTCGAAAAAAACATGACGAGTTGGTCAATGGACGTAGTATCCGATTGTTCGATATCATCGACGACTACAACCGCAAAGTCCTGTGTATTACGCTCCCATAAATAAAGGCCTTGATTGTCTTTTGACGAGCAAGGCCTTTAGTCATTAGTGCCAGAACCGACCGGACGCCAATAACCAGTGAATTTTATCAAACATCGCCGCAAGGCGGCTTTTTTTCCGACTAGACCACAGTACTAGCGCATCTGCTTGTGGAGTCGGCCAAACTTAACGACTATGATCCATATGCGTATCTGAGAAATGTGCTCGTGTACCTGTCCAGTAAGTACTCGGTAAAATTCGCGATTATTTAAAACTATCATTTATTTAATGGTGGTTGTTTAATTTTTATTATATTCATATATTCTGTCAGCATCCTGATTCGTTATTGTTGTCAACCAAAAGGCCGCCCTCATATAAGCTAAGTGGATCAGATTTTCTTCCACAATAACTAGCCTTGATTCGGTTTTGGTTATTTTTTTTTTCTATCGAAAATAACGCTGGAAACAGTATTTAGAATAATTGAGATATCATTAAATATGTTCTGGGTTCTAACGTATTCAACATAATGTTGAACCTTGATTGGTAGTATTTTTTCTATATAAATTTTTTCTGGATCATCGCTGATATTCAACAGATTATTCTCGTCTTTGAACTCTATTGATGCCTTGTCTGTAATTCCCGGGCGAACGCTCAATATTAGACTGCGCACGTCCTCGGGGTAATGTGCCACATATTTGGGGACTTCTGGTCGAGGGCCTACAACGCTCATGTCTCCAATCAGCACGTTGATGAACTGAGGGAGTTCGTCGAGCTTATATTTTCGAAGAAGAAGCCCCGCTTTGGTGATCCGAAGGTCATTTCCGGCCGTAATTTGCAGCCCTAACTTTTCGGCATCCTTGCGCATGGTGCGGAATTTGAATATGCGGAAGTTCCTTCCGTATCGAGTAACCCGGGTTTGACGAAAAAAAACCGAGCCCTTCGAATCGACTTTTATCCATATTGCAACTACCAAAAATACTGGGCTAAGAAGGATCAATGCCAATAATGAAAATATGATATCGAAAATTCGCTTCGCCATCACGTTAGACATTGAGTTAAAGCGTTGATGACCCGGGTTTGATCTTCGTTGTTCATAGCAGTGTATAACGGCAGGCTCAACATGGTGTGATAAGCCTGATCAGCCTCTGGGAAATCGGCCGCTTTTAATTGGTATCTGTCGCGCCAGTAGGGTTGCCGGTGCAAGGGCAGGTAGTGAACGCTGGTGCCGATCCCCTGTTCGGATAGATAGTTGATGACATCATCGCGGGTCTTAGTAGAGCCTTCTGAAACTCGTACCACAAAAAGATGCCATGCGTGTTGTCCGGCACTGGGGGCGGTAGCAGGAAGTACTAAGGGCAGCGGTTTTAATGCACTTAAATAGCGCTGCGCAAGCTCCTGCCGCCGTTCGCAAAAACGGCTCAGCTTGGCTAATTGATGTATGCCCATTGCCGCCGCGATATCGGTCATATTATATTTAAAGCCGGGTGCAACGATTTCATAATACCAGGCTGGGGTTTTAGACACAAAACGGTCGAAGGCGTCGCGGCTAATGCCATGCAATCGCATAATCCGCATTCTGGCGGCAGCTTCTTTATTACGCGTTACAACCATGCCGCCTTCCCCCGTCGTCATGGTTTTGTTGGCATAAAAACTAAACACGGTTGCGTCGGTGTCAAGGGTGCCTATCAACTTGCCATTATAGTAACTGGGCAAGGCGTGCGCGGCGTCTTCAATGACTAGTAGATTGTACTCGCGTGCTACATTGATAATAGCCTCCATATCGCAGGCTAGGCCGCCGTAATGGACTGGCAATATAGCCTTGGTTGTCGGGCTAATGGCAGCACGCAAGGCATTTACATCCATATTCAATGTAGTGGGGTCTATGTCGACCAAGCGCACATCGGCGCCCATGTATCGCGCCACTTCTGCAGTTGCGGTAAATGTCAAGGTAGTGGTGATGATCTCGTCGCCTGGCCCTACGCCCAATGCCTCCAGGGCCAGGTGCAGGCCTGCTGTTGCCGAATTTACGGCGATGCTATCAAGACTATCATCCCCCAAAAACGCGGCGAATTCGTGCTCGAATCGTCGAGTTTTCGGGCCGCTGGTGACCCAGCCCGATTTCAGGCTATCTACGACCTCCGCGATTTCCTCAGGCCCGATTTCGGGGAGTGCGTAGGGTAAAAAATTGGACATTATGTATCCTGATGTATTGCTTGGTATTGTTAATGTAAAGAGTGATTATGTGCATTTTAGGTTGTCATGATTTTTTCAGCTTTCGGCGTACTAAGGCAATAAAGACCCCCAGGATGCCGCCTAAAATAACCCCTAAAATCAGTGTCAATGCTTTCTTGGGCTTTATGGGCTCTTCGGGAGCTGTTGCTGCACGATCAATTGTTGCCACCGATAAATGGTCAGGGTTCAGGTCGACGCTGTTAAGTAGTGCCTGTTTTTTGAGTAAGTCTGGCAATTCTGGAATATAGGGGTCGTCGCTTTTGCGCTGGCTTAATATATTTAATTCGGCTCGAAGTGCTTTGGCGCCCAACAGATATGTCTGGTTGGCAAGGAAGGGATTGACATGGGGCCCTACTGGAGCAGAGTTCTGAAGAAGTCCAACGGATTCTGCAACTTCTATTGCATCGTTCAGATGCTGAATACGGTTTTGACGGACAATTAAGGCAATCTTGCGTACGGCGGCAATTTGTTCTGTGATGCTTTTTTGACGGACATGGATTTCTCCAGCAAGATCCGCCATTAGTTCTTTTTTGGCTGCATTGGCTGCTATGGCTACATACGCATTCGCCCACTCTGCGAGAGTTTTGGGGTTTGTACCATCGATAGAGATTTTTGCTTCAATGTCGGTGGGTTTTTGCGGTGTTATTACTTTCAGATCTTTATTCAATTGTTTCCACAAACGTTCTTTACTAACGGAAGTCTGTTGGGCATGGTGCGCGGGCAAGTACAACTGTTCGAAAAATTGTTGGCGTACGGTTTGGGAAGCCAGGTGCTGTAAAAATGTGCTGTAAGCTTCTTTCGGGCTTAATTCCCTGATGCTATTGGGTACGGCGACCTGAGTGGTGCCATTGATTACAAGCCCTGTCGTGATGCCGCTGATTGGAGCCCCTGTTAGCTGACTACCGATGTTATAAGAGGACAAGTCGTTAGCTGTCGGAGGCAGCGCCTGGACATCGGCCTGATACACCGGGGTGCTAAGAAAAGCATAGGCTGCGGCAACACAGGTAACCAGTAGCGTGACAATAAAAATAAGGAGCTTGGCCGACCATAGTGCTTGTATAAGGTCGAATAAATCGACCTCGTCCTGTTGTGAATGGTTGGGGGGAATCTGGTTTTCCACACTGTACTCCACGGCTTTTGCAGCCTTTTTAAAAGGTTGGCTATTAGAGGGCGTTGATGCTTCTTTCTATTATAAATGTTAACAGCCCCTGAATAGTCAGGGTTGAAGAGCGCTGGAAACTGATTGTTGCCGGCGACTTACGGTATAAATGGAGGGCGTACAATCACTGCGAGTTTTATGTGATTTCCAAATGGCATTCTTTATTAAGTAGCGTGTGACGCATGAATTTGAATGATATTTCTTTATCGGTAGTCGGCTTGGGCTATGTCGGATTGCCTCTGGCGGTCGAGTTTGGTAAGTTTCGTAGCGTTGTTGGCTTCGATATAAACCAGGATCGTGTCGAAGAGCTCTCCATTGGGTTTGATAGTACCTTGGAGGTTAGCTTCGAGGAGTTGACCGAGGCAACTCGCCTCGTGTTCACGGCGGACAAGGATCGGCTTTGCCATGCGAATACATACATAGTGACGGTTCCCACCCCCATTGACGAATTCAAGCAGCCTGATTTGACTCCTTTAATTGGTGCGAGCCAGATGCTGGGCTCAGTGCTGAAGAAAGGAGATATTGTTATTTATGAATCAACCGTATATCCGGGGGCGACTGAAGAGGTATGCGTACCCGAACTGCAGCGCGTGTCGGGCTTGGTTTTTAACCGGGATTTCTTTGTAGGCTACAGCCCTGAGCGCATTAACCCCGGCGATAAGACTCACCGGGTTAACAGCATTAAAAAGGTGACTTCGGGCTCTACGCCGGAAATCGCTAAGCTGGTTGATGCTTTGTATCTGCAAATTATCAAGGCGGGTACGCATATAGCGCCTTCCATAAAAGTAGCCGAGGCGGCCAAGGTCATTGAGAATACGCAGCGCGACGTAAATATAGCGTTAGTTAACGAATTGGCGCTGATCTTCAACAAAATGGGTATTGATACACAATCGGTTTTGGAAGCCGCCGGTACTAAATGGAATTTTTTGCCGTTTCGACCAGGGCTGGTTGGTGGGCATTGTATAGGTGTGGATCCTTATTACTTGACTCATAAGGCTCAGGCTGTGGGCTATCATCCTGAAGTTATTCTGGCTGGCCGTCGCTTGAATGACTCCATGGGTGTGTATGTGGTGGCGGAGTTGGTCAAGGCCATGACCAAGCGTGCCATACATGCTCAGGGCGCGCGCGTGTTGATTATGGGGTTGACTTTTAAAGAAAATTGCCCTGATATCCGTAATACGCGTGTCGTGGATATCGTGAATGAGTTGCACGACTACGGAGTGGCTGTGGATGTTTACGATCCTTGGGTAGATCCAGTTGAGTCTAAACGCGAGTATGGTATTACACCGGTCAAAGCGCCCGTTTCAGGTGGGTATGATGCGATTGTCCTGGCGGTTGCGCACGAGCAATTTGCAAAACTTGGTATCGCGACGATTCGTCAATATGGCAAGGCCCGGCATGTCCTGTACGATTTGAAATATTTATTTTCTCAAGCCGAGTCAGATTTGCGCTTGTAGCCCCAACGGTCGGGCTATTATCGTGGCTTGTGTATGCTCAGTAAACGTAATCATGATGAAAATAGAGCCCTTTCGTAGCCGATGGCATTTGGTTATATCAGTCGGTGCTTTTTTATTTTTTTCGCTGACTCTATCTGCACCATCGGGCTACTCTTACGGAGCAGCGCTGCTATTTCTAAGTAGTTTATGGTTTTTATTCACGCGGCCACGCCTAGTGTTGCCAAGAGAAGATAAAACGCTAGTGATAATATTCCTGGCGATTTTTCTAATCTCATTTCTAATTTTCTTGCTGCACGACAATCCACCTAAAACCATAGATCAAACTAGCCGCTATTTATTAGCTATCCCGATTCTGCTTTTGTTGCTCAAAATACCTCCGTGTTTGCCGTTTGTGTGGGGCGGATTGCTGGTTGGCGGTGTGGCGTCGGCGGTAGTTACGCTGTGGCAACGGCATTGGCTGGGCATTATTCGTGTCGATGGCTTTGTGACAAGTGCGATACCTTATGGTGATATTGCCTTGATGATTGCGCTATTGTGTGTAGCCGGTATGTTCTGGACCCATACCTTGAGGCGCTATGCCCGGCTTTGGCGCATCGCCTTGGTGCTAGGAACCTTGGCTGGCTTTTATAGTTTTATTGCCTCGGAAACACGAGGTGGCTGGTTGGCCGTGCCTCCGGTAGTGGCCCTGTTTTTTATTGCGTTCGCTAGAAAATATAACGTCAAACGAACCATACGTGCAGCTGTGGCTTTATTGATTATTGTTGGAGTGGTGTTATCCCTTGCACCAGATCTGGGCATTAAGGCCCGGTATGACCAGGCAGTGAAAGAAGTGCAAATGTACCGTAACCGGCAAGTATCCGATACTTCGGTTGGGGCTCGATTAGGCGCTTGGCATCTGGCCATCGCTGGTATTTCAGAAAGGCCGCTGTTTGGCTGGAGTTATAAAGATTATGACGCCAAGCTTGATCGTTTGGCTGCAGAAAAGAAGATAGATCCGTTTGTGTCCGGCCTTTCAAACACACATAATAATTACCTGGAAGTATGGCTGCATCAAGGCTTGTTTGGCTTGTTGGCTCTTTTGACCCTTTACTTCTATGCGTTCTGGCGTTTTTGCCGACGGCTGAGGCATGACGGTCTGATGGTTCGGGTATTGGCGGTGTCAGGAGCCTCCCTGATGGTGTCGTTTTTTTTGTTCGGCATGACTCAGGTGATTTTGGGGCGCAACAATGGGATCCTTTTTTTCCTGTTGACCTTGATTATCTTCTGGGCCTGTATGCGACATGAAGAGGGTAAGCATAATTCCACGTAGAGGCGGCCTTTGTGGCCGCCCGGGGTTGGTGTGTTGGCCGGAACGGGCAGGCACAAGGCCCTTCTCTACGAAAATTTAAGGCCCGTCTTACAAATCCGATCAGAAAAATATTAACTTTTTCTGAAATGTATACTAGAATCCAATCAAGAATTCAGCGCTGCCTGGCGGGTCGAATTGGCCGGCCGTGGCAAGCGGATCACGATTCACTTATTAGGAGACATAGGAATGACTCGGTTTTCACTACGGAAGGTATTGGGCGCTACGCAGCGGTATTCGCTGGTGGCGTGTCTTGGGCTGGCGGTGTTGCCGGCGGTGGGTCATGCCGATGCGCTGACTCCGCCGGCGGACAGCCCGCGCATCCAGGCCATTAAAAAGGCCGGGGCGCTGAAGGTGGGGGTATTGTCGAACCCGCCCTGGCTGGTGGAAAACACCCAGGGCGGCGGCGAGGCCTGGTCGGGTCCGGCCTGGCTGCTGTCCAAGGAATACGCCAAGCTGCTGGGCGTAAAGCTGCAGCCGGTGCTGGTGTCGCACGAAACCAAGGTGCCGGTGCTGGCTTCCAATCAGGTTGATATGACGATTTCGCCGCTGTCGGTAACGCCGGCTCGGCAAAAGGTGGTGGATTTTGTCACCTATTCGAAAACCAGCTTGTGCGTATTTGGCCGGGCGGATAATCCCAAGGTGAAAAACGCCAAGTCGGTGGACGATTTCAACAAGCCGGACATCACCGTGGCGTATCTGACGGGTGGTGGCGAAGAAGCCTGGGTGAAGACCCGATTTCCGAAGGCCAAGCTGCGCGGTGTGGCCAGTGGTGTGGCGGCCCCGGTGGAAGAGATCATGGCGCATCGCGCTGATGTAACGCCCATCAATCGTATTCCATGGATTGCGCTGAACAAGAAAGTGAAAGGCCTGCATGCCTTGCCTTTGGGCAACAACTGCCAGGACAGCACCGAGATGGCGTCCGACATTGGCCTGGCCATCGACAAGAACCAGCCCAAGTTCCTGAATTGGCTGACGGCCGTGAAGGACCACATGCAGCCGCAGCTCACCGCGGACGAAAAAGCCTCGATTGAAAAAATGTAAGGTTGCGATCGGTTTCGGCATGGCCCTGTTGGGCCGTGCCGTGCGATGGCGCTATTTCGCGGGATAGGTATGGAGTTCGACTTTAGCCCTGTTTTCCAGAGCGGCTGGTTTTTGCTCTCGGGTGTGGGTGTGACTATTTTGCTGTCGCTGCTGGCGGTGCTGGGCGGGGCGATTCTGGGCACGGCCATGGGGCTGGGGCGCTGCTACGGGCCGCGCTGGCTGGCCTGGATACTGACGTTTTATATCGACAGCATGCGTGCGATTCCGGTGCTGGTGATTCTGGTGTGGGCGTATTTCGCCTTCCCGATTCTTACCGGGCTCAGCCTGCCGCCGTTCTGGGCGGCGTTGGCGGCATTGAGCCTGCATTTGGCCGCCTATGTGGCCGAGATCCTGCGGGCCGGCATCGAGTCGATTCGGCCGGGCCAGACGCGCGCCGGGCTGGCCCTGGGCATGTCGACCGCGCAGTTGGTGCGCAAGATTATCCTGCCGCAGGCCTTTGTGCGCTTGCTGCCGGATTTCGGTTCGATTATTTCCCGCACCATCAAGGATACGGCCATTGCCACGGTGATTGCGGTGCCGGAGCTGATGCGCCGCGCCGATACGATCGCCACGCAAAGCTATCGGCCCATCGAGGTGTTTACGGTGGCGCTGGTGATCTACTTTATTCTTATTTTTCCTGTGACACGCATTGTCGATGTGTTCTATCGGCGCGTGGCGCATTTAGGCCGATCATGAATCTGGACTGGTCCGTTGTTACTGATCACTGGCAGTTGCTGGCGCATGGGGTGCTGCTGACCATACTGCTGACGGTATTCACGATGCTGATTGCCGTGCCGGGCGGTATTTTGCTGGCGTCGATGCGCCTGTCGCGGTTTCGCATTTTGTCGGCCGGCAGTACGTGTTTTGTGGAGTTCTTCAGGAATGTGCCGATCATCCTGGTGGTGTATTGGGCGTTTTATGTGATGCCGGTCTTGACGGGCGTGGGGCTTTCTCCCTTTATGACGGGCCTGGTGGCCTTGGCCTTGAACAATTCGGCGTACAACTCCGAGACTTTTCGCGGCGGCATCAATTCGATACGCATGGGGCAGAAAGAGGCCGGGCTGGCGCTGGGCATGAGCAACGCCCAGGCGTTTTTCAAGATTGTGCTGCCGCAGGCCTGGCGGCGGGTGCTGCCGGTGCTGGCCAGCGCCTGGGTGTCTTTGTTCAAGGACACCTCGCTGGTGTCGGTGATTGCGGTGGGCGAGCTGGCCTACACCGCGATGCAGATCCGCTCGCAAACCTTCCGCGTAATAGAAATGCTGACGGCGATGGCGGCGATTTACTGGCTGCTGGGCTACCCGCAGGCCAAGCTCGTGGACTGGATCAACAAGAAATACGGAGTTAAGGAATGAGCATGGCCAATACCGGGGCGACCGAACGCAAGGGCTCGAACGAGCCGCCTATGCTGGTGTACGAGAATGTGCAAAAGTCGTATGGCTCGTTTGTGGCGCTCAAGGGCGTGTCGTTGCAGGTGAATCGCGGCGAGGTCATGTGCCTGATCGGGCCGTCGGGCTCGGGCAAGTCAACCCTGCTGCGCTGTACCAATGGGCTCGAGATTATCGATGGCGGCCAGGTGGTCTTCGGCGGCAAGGCGCTGGGCAAGGATCCCAAGTCGCTGCGCCAGGTGCGCCAGCATATGGGCATGGTGTTCCAGAGCTTCGAGCTGTTTCCCCACAAGACCGCGATTGAAAACATCGCCATAGGGCCGACCACGGTTCTGGGCATGGACGAAAAGGCCGCCAACGAACGCGCCATGGCTTTGCTGGCCAAGGTAGGCTTGACCGACAAGGCGCAGAGCTACCCCAGCAATTTGTCGGGCGGCCAGCAGCAGCGCGTGGCGATTGCCCGGGCGCTGGCGATGGAGCCAGAAGTCATGCTGTTCGACGAGCCCACCTCGGCGCTGGATCCGGAAACAGTGGGCGAGGTGCTCAATGTAATGAAGAAGCTCGCCAACGAAGGCATGACCATGATTGTGGTGACCCACGAGATGACCTTCGCGCGCCGGGTGGCCAATTGGGTCGTAGTGTTCGAGGCGGGCGCGGTATTGGAGCAGGGCCCGCCGGATCAGATTTTCGTGAACCCCGAACAGGCGCGGACCAAGGATTTTCTAAGCCATTTGGGTTGGAGCGGTTGACGGCACAGCGTGTATGGACGTTTCGTATGTCGACGCAAGGGCCACCCCTATGGAATGGGGCGGTGTGCTCGAATTTACGAATCCAGCTCGAAGAATTCCGGGAATTGTTTGGCGGTCAGGCTCAGGTGCTGGAAGATTTTGCGCAAATGTTCTTTGACGGCGATTTCGGCGGTTTCGGATTTGCCGCTTTTGATGGCCAGGGCAATTGCGCGATGCTGTTCGATGATCTCGGCCATGCTGTCGATGTGCTTCAGCGTGAATTGCCGGGCGCGGTCCATGTGCAGCTTGGCGTCGGCGATGTCGGCCCACAGTTCGGGCAGGTCGGCGTAGTACACGATGCAGCGGTGGAATTCTTCGTCCGAGGCATAGAAGGCGTCGGTATTGCCGGTTTTGATGCAGGTTTCCTGCAGGGCGATCTGCTTGCTCAGTTCTTCGTACAGGGCCAGGTGATGTTCGGATTCAAGCGCCTTCTTGATCAGATTGATTTCCAGCGACTCGCGGATAAACTGCGATTTTTTCAGGTTGCTGATGCGTATGGGGGCGACGATGGTTTTGCGTTGCGGGTAGATGTCGACCAACTGCTTGGTGGCCAGCAGCACCAGCGCTTCGCGCACCGGCGTGCGGCTTACCCCCAGGCGTTCGGCCAGCATGTTTTCCGACAGCACTTCGCCGGGCTTGAGTTCAAGGGTAAGGATTTCGTGCAGCAGGCGCTGGTACACCACCTGCATTACCGTGCGGGCCTGGGCCGGATCCCCCCGCTTGATGCCGCGCAGCCAGTTGGGCTGGTTCATATCCAAACCGGCGTCTGACATGTATGCCTCCTGTTGATTTATTTCTTATTTTAGTCATTGACCATAAATTGTACACTACCATACAATTTAAATTTTGCTAGCAAGGCGCACCATGCGACGACCCAAGATTGTTGATATCAAAGCCACCACCGTCACGGTTCCGCTCGAGGCGCCGTTGCGTCATGCCAATGGCGCGCACTGGGGCCGCTTTGTGCGCACTATTGTCGAAGTGGAAACCGACGTCGGCATCGTGGGCCTGGGCGAATTGGGCGGCGGCGGCGAAAGCGCCGAACAGGCCATCCAGGGCTTGAAGCCGTACGTGGTGGGCACCGACCCGTTCGAGCTGGAAAGCCTGCGCTTCAATATCTGCAACCCCACGGCCAGCCTGTACAACAATCGCACGCAAATCCATGCCGCCATCGAATTCGCCTGCATCGATATCATCGGCAAGTTCCTGGGCATACCGGCCTACGATTATCTGGGCGGCAAGTTGCGCGATTCGGTGGAATTCGCCAGCTACCTGTTTTTCCGCCATCCCAACAAAACCACGGGCGAGGGCGAGGTGCGCACGATCGATCAGTTGGTCGAGAACGCGCTAAGCCTGAAGGCCAGGCATGGCTTCAGCTCGCACAAGCTGAAAGGCGGCGTGTTCCCGCCCGACTACGAGGCCGAGGCCTTCCAGGCCATGGCGCATGCCGTGGGCAATGACGGCGTGCGCTACGACCCGAACGGCGCGCTCAGCGTTGAAGAGGCCATACGCTTCGCCAAGGCCATCGACGGCCTGAACAACAATTACTACGAAGATCCGGCCTGGGGCCTGAACGGCATGCGCCGCGTGCGCGAGAACACCTCGATACCGTTGGCAACCAATACCGTGGTGGTGAATTTCGAGCAGCTGGCCAGCAATATATTAAGCCCGGCCGTCGATGTCATTTTGCTGGACACGACCTTTTGGGGCGGCATCCGGCCCTGCATCAAGGCGGCGGGCATCTGCGAGGCTTTTCAGCTGGGCATTGCGGTGCATTCGTCGGGCGAGCTTGGCATTCAACTGGCCACCATGCTGCATCTGGGTGCGGTGCTGCCCAACCTGGCCTTCTCGGCCGATGCGCACTACCATCACCTGGTCGACGACATTATCGTGGGCGGAAAAATGGAATATCGCGGCGGCAAGATTGCGGTGCCTTCCGGCCCGGGGCTGGGCGTGGAACTGGATCGCGAAAAACTGAAGCAATATGCCGAGCTGTACAAGGAAGAGGGCGGTTATTTGTACGACCGCGACCCGGCGCGCCCGGGCTGGTTCCCGCTGATACCGAATACGCGCTGGGCCGACCCCGAGCGCGGCGGCATGGTGGATTACTGATTCATGGCCATCGCTCGCCGGCCGCCTGTATTCAGGTTTGCCCCAACACTATGAACAGACTTTCGCAAGGTACTTTAGGCGGCTTGAAGCCGGGGGTGGCCGTTCCTTCCTATGACCGGGCGCGTGTGGAGTCGCGCATCGTGCATCTGGGGGCGGGCGCATTTCATCGCAGCCATCAGGCGGTATATACCGACGATGTCATGGCCGGCGGCGATACCCGCTGGGGTATTGCGGCGGCGAGCCTGCGCAGCCCGGCCATCAGCCAGGCGCTGACACCGCAAGACGGCCTGTACACGCTGCTGGTCGACGATAACGGGACCACGCGGGCGCGTGTTATCGGCAGCCTGAAAGAGGTGCTGTGCTTGGGCGAGTCGCGGCGGCGCCTGCAAGAGCAATTGTGTTCGCCCTTGACCGAGATTGTCAGCCTGACGATTACAGAAAAGGGCTATTGCTATGAGCCCTCATCGGCCACGCTGGACGAATCGCACGCCGATATCCGAGCCGACCTGGCCGCGCCGTGGAATCCGAACACGGCCATAGGCCTGCTGGTGGCGGCGATTTATGAGCGCAAGAAGAACGGCGTCAAGCCGTTCACGATTCTAAGCTGCGACAACCTGCCCTCGAATGGCCTGACCCTGCGGCGCGTGCTGGAACGCTATGCCGAACTGGCGCAGCCGATGTTCAGCGATGCGCAGCTGAAACGCCATTTGCTGGACCACTATGCCTGCCCCTGCACCATGGTTGATCGCATTACGCCGGCCGTCGTGCCGGCCGACCTGGCCAGGGCGGAGCAACTGGTGGGCGCGCACGATGCGTCGCCCGTGGTGGCCGAGCCGTTTTCGCAATGGGTGATCGAAGATGCGTTTTCGTCGAATCGCCCCGCGTGGGAAAGTGTGGGCGCGACCTTTACCGATGATGTCGGCGCTTTCGAAGAAATGAAGTTGCGCCTGCTGAACGGCAGCCATTCGGCCCTGGCGTACCTGGGCGGACTGGCGGGCTGTAAAACCGTGGCCGCGGCCATGCAGGACCCGGGCCTGGCGCGGTTTGTGCGCGCGCTGATGGGCGATGCGGCCGACACCCTGGCCATGCCTGCGGGGGTCGGCCTGGACGATTACATGCAGTCGCTGGTGCAGCGTTTCGGCAATGTGTCGCTGAACCACCTGACCGCGCAAATTGCCATGGACGGTTCGCAAAAATTGCCGCAGCGCATACTGGAGCCGATCCGCCTGCGCCTGGCGCGCGGCTTGCCGATCGACCGTCATGCCTTGGTGGTGGCCGCCTGGATCCGCTATTTGATGGGCCGCGACGAGCAGCACGGCGTGCTGGCTATTAATGATCCCATGGCGGACGAACTGGCGCAGGCGCTGGCCCGCGTCGGTACGCAGGCCGATGGCCTGGTCGCCGCTGTGCTGGGCTTTGCCCAGGTGTTCGGGCGCGACCTGCCCGGCAATCCTGTTTTTGTACGCAGTGTTGTCCACGCATTGCAAAACCTGTTATCCCAGGGCGTGCGCGCCACGCTGTCCGCCCTGGCTTCTGCGAGAGTTCAATAATGGAACAAACCTGGCGCTGGTTCGGCCCAAGCGACCCTATCCCTTTGAATCATATTCGCCAGGCCGGCGCGACGGGCATCGTGACGGCCCTGCACCATGTGCCCGCCGGCATTGCCTGGCCTGAATCCGAAATTGCCAAGCGCAAGGCCACGATTGAAGCGGCGGGTTTGCGCTGGTCTGTGGTCGAGAGCATTCCCGTGCCGGAATCGATCAAGCTGCGCACGGGCAGTTTCGAGTCGGATATCCAGGCCTGGAAGGCTTCCCTGGCGCAATGCGGCCGGGCGGGCATACGCACCGTTTGCTACAACTTCATGCCGATTGTCGACTGGACGCGCACCGACCTGATGTGGCAGCGGCCTTCCACAGGCTATGCCCTGCGCTTCGATATCAACGATTTCGCGGTCTACGATATTTTTATTTTGCAGCGCCCGAAGGCGCGCGACAGTTTCAGCGATGAGATCGTGCTCGAGGCCGAAAAGCGTTTCGCGCGCCTGGGCGATGCCGACGCCGAGCGGCTGGAGAAAACCATTATCGCCGGCCTGCCGGGCGCCGATTTTTCGTATGATCGAGCGGGCTTGAAGCGCCTGATCGCGCAGTACGACGACATCAGCCCCGATGACCTGGCCCGCAACCTGACGCTGTTCCTGGAAGAGGTCGCGCCAGTCGCCCAGGCCGAAGGCGTGCACCTGGGCATACATCCCGATGATCCGCCGATGTCCTTGTTCGGCTTGCCGCGCATTGTGTCCACGCAGGACGATTTGCGGCGCTTGCTGGATGCCGTGCCGATTGCGGCCAATGGCCTGACTTTGTGCGTGGGATCTTTGGGTGTGCGGGCCGGCAATGTGCTGGTGGATATGGTGAAGGCCTTTGCCGATCGCATCCATTTCGCGCATTTGCGCGATGTGACCTATGAAGCCAATGGTTCGTTTTTCGAGGACGAGCACTTGGACGGTTCGTCGGACATGATAGGTGTGGTGGCGTGCCTGCTGAAGGAAGAACGCCGCCGCCGTGAGCAGGGCCATGCGCAGATCGAAATCCCGTTCCGCCCGGATCATGGTCATTTGCTGGGTGATGATATCAATAAGAAAACCAATCCTGGGTATTCGTATATAGGTCGGTTGAAAGGACTGGCGGAGTTAAGGGGGGTGATTCGGACCTTGGAGTATATGGGGGTTGCTCGGCGGTAGCTGGCTGGATCGACCCGTAGTGGGTTGGCCCTTGTGGTCACCACCGCTCGGTTCGTGTAGAGGCGGGCCTTGTGCCCGCCCGGGTGGCGATGGATTGGTGTCGTTGCATTTGAAGGGCGACTGCAATGAGGGCTGCGACGTTTTTTCATGAAGGAGTATTGGTTATCATACAATTCTCTATGTCGCAATATTGATAAGCAGTCACTATGACAGCCCCAAAAAAATCTGCAATGCTCGAGAGGGTTTCAATACATCCCTCTGACTCTGGCGTATTACCGTCAACCGGGTCGCGGGCGTTGAAGGGAAAAGAATCTACGCTGTTTGTTAATTCGGTCGATAAAGCCTTGCGTGTATTGTTGGCTTTTGATGGCACTCAGGCGCAGCTTTCACTGTCTCAAATTGCCGATCATACTGATCTGGATCTGAGTTCTGCCCAGCGCGCCACGTATACGCTGACTACGCTCGGTTATCTGAGTAAGGACGCCGCTACGAAAAAATTCGAGTTGGCGCCGAGATTGCTGGATTTTTCATACCGTTATTTGGCCTCGAACGAATTGGCGCGTAGGGCAATTCCCTATATTCAACATCTTGCCCAGGAAGCGGAAGAAGCCACCAATCTGACGGTACTGGACGATGTTGATATCGTTTATGTTATGCGCATTGCCAGTTCCCATATGCTTGCGCCCAACGTAATTGTGGGCACGCGCATTCCGGCTTTTTGTGCCGCACCCGGGTTGGCAATATTGGCGTATATGCCAAGTGAAGAAGCAGAGGCAATACTGGCTCGCACTAACCTGATTGCCTATACGCCCTATACATCCAATAGCCCGGAAGAAATCCTGGCTCGTCTGAAGAAAATACGGGCGGCGGGATTCGTGCGCGCAGAGGGGGAATATTATCTAGGCGATGTTTCCACCGCTGCTGCTATCTTGGATAGCAATAGGAATCCCATCGGTGCCGTTAACGTATCCGTTTCCAAAAGCCGTTGGAATGCGCATCGCGATGAGAAACGGATAGCCGATCTGGTAATGTCGACAGCCGCGGCGATTTCGGGCCAGCCACGTTGATTGTTTTGCTTTACTGAGCCAGAAGCAAACTATCCGCACATTCCCAGCCCAGCCGAACGGGCGAGCCAATGCCAAGGCCGCCTGGCAGCCTGTGGCCGTTGGATTTCACCAGGATAATCTGACCGCCGACGCGGACGCTATAGCGTGTTACCTCGCCGACAAAGGCTGTTTCTTCAACTATTCCATTCACTTCATTGGTTCGATGTTCGGATGCGGTCAGGAAGGAAAGGCGGTCCGGGCGCACAAGCAGTTGCGCTTTGCTGTTCAAATCGATTTGATCGCTGTTGGCCACCGACACAGGTTGGCCATTTGCCAGCCGCGCGCTATTTTTTGATTCCAGGATGCAGTCGAAAAGATTGGATTCGCCCAGGAAGTCGGCGACAAATGCATTTTGCGGTTGGAAATACAGTTCTGTCGGAGTGCCCAATTGCTCGATCTTTCCTCCCCGCATCAAGCAGATGCGGTCCGATAGAAACAGTGCTTCTTCCTGGTCGTGGGTGACGTAAAGTATGGTTACCCCGGTCTCGCGATGGATGCGGCGGATTTCCTGTTGTAGCTGATCGCGCAGTTTCTTATCGAGGGCGCCTAATGGCTCGTCCATGAGAATGACGGGAGGTTCATAAACCAGGCATCGGGCGATGGCTACGCGTTGTTGCTGGCCTCCTGAAAGTTCCTTGGGCTTGCGATTGGCTAAATGCCCCAACTGGACTATATCCAGTATCGACATCACGCGCCGCTTTATCTCGCTCTTGGGAACGCGGCGGATCTTCAAGGGAAATGCAATGTTCTCCAGCACGGACATATGCGGCACCAGGGCATAGCTTTGGAACACCATGCCGAGTCCGCGCTTGCGCGATTCGATCCAGGTCATATCCACATCGTCGATCAGGACCTTGCCTTGATCCGGGGCAATCATGCCGGCGACCACATTCAATAACGTTGTTTTGCCAGACCCGCTTGCGCCCAGCAGAGTCATGAACTCGCCCTGTTTTACCGTCAGGCTCACGCCATCCAGTGCGATGCAGTCCGCGTATGTCTTGCCGATCGCTTCTAAAGTCACACTGCCCATGTCTCTTCCTTTTGTGTCGTTCAGTGGTTCTAGCCCTGGATTCGCCTGGCGGGATCTTGCCGTGGCGGCTTGGCCGGATGCAAGGGGCTTGCCCCAAGCCATACAAAAGCCAGGCAAATGGCAAACGAGAACAATGTCAATAGAGTGGATACGGCGGCTATTTCCGGCGTGTTGTCCCACATGATGCTGCTGTACATGCGTACGGGCAGGGTGACCGTCTTGGGCCCCGACACGAACCAGGCAATGACGATTTCATCGAATGAGACCAGGAATGCGAATAGCCAGCCTGCGAATATGGCGATGTACAGCTGCGGCAGTACGATCTGCAGGAATACTCTTAGCGATGATGCGCCCATGATCAGGCCGGCGCGCTCGAGGCTGGGGTCCACCTGGCGTAGCCCGCTTAGAATCATCACCACGACAAAAGGCATTGCATACATGGTGTGGGCCATTACCAGGATGGTCAGGGTTCCCAGGATGCCCGTTGCCGCACCCAGGAAATACAGGCCCAGCGCTATAACGATAACCGGAACAAAGAGCGGGCATATCACCATCAACTGCGCTATGGACTTGCCTTTGAAGCGGCCTCGCGCAAACGCATACGCCGCCGGAATGCCCGCAAGCACGGCCAGCGTGGATGCCAGTACGGCAACCGTGACGCTGTGCGCAATGGCCGAGGTCCATTCGTTCGACGCAAATAGCTTGCGATAGAGGATTAAAGAGAAGCTCGATGCCCTCAGCGAAAAATCTTTGGAAAAAGAGATCGGGATGACCGTCAGGCTGGGCAGGATCAGGTAGATATAAATGAAGCAGGCCAGAAGCGTCGAAATATGAGGCCAGCGCAACCGCTTGCGGCGGGTGTCGGATGGCGGCGCCTGGGGCGGGATGGAATCGGAGCGGGTCGAGATGGCCATGGCCGCTTAGCCTCCGGTGCGCGATTGGATTTTCAGGATCAGCCCTGAAAGGCAGGCGCAAAATACCAGCAGGAATAAGGAAATCAACGATGCGCTCTGCCAATCGAGTATTTCACGGGTGTACATATCGATGACATTGGCCATCATCATGTCCTTTCTTCCGCCCAATAAAGCCGGCGTCACGAAAAAGCCCATCGAAATGACCAGGCACATCAGCAGTGCGGCCAGTACCCCGGGCAGGCTTTGTATGAATGTAATGCTCCAGAAGATCCTTAGCCTGGAGGCTCCCATGACTTCGGCACTGCGTTGCACCAACAGGTTTTGCGCAGTCAGGCTGGCCAGGATGGGGAAAATCGCATAAGGAACCAGGAAATTGGTCATCCCCACCATGACCGCAAAACGGTTGAACATCATGTTCAAACCCTCTATGCCGAAAACTGCACGCAATAGGTTGTTGATAAAGCCATTGTCGCCAAGAATCACCAGGAACGCGTAGCTCTTGACCAGGATACTGGTCCAGAACGGCATCAATATCAGCATGAAGCAGATTATCTTCAAACGGCCCTTCTGCCGCATGATATGCAGTGCAACCGGGTATCCCAGCGCCACGCTTAGTATCGCGGCGGTAAAGCTGATTTCCAGCGTATTCAGGAAAACCACATAGACCAGTTTCGACTGAAGAACCTCGACCAGCCCCGCAACTATGCTTTTCTCCGCGCTGCCGATGTGCGAGCTGATAAGCACCATGGGCACCACGAAGAAAAGCACAGAGACCGCTATTGCCAAAAAGGCAAAGGCCAGAAGCGATGGCTGGATATGAGGAACGCGTTTGATCATAGACAATTAGACGAGTATCCATTCTTTGAAGCGCTTGTCCAATGTCGCGTAATTTTTCCCCCAATATTCGTCGTCTATGAATACATTGTTCGGGCTTTTGACATCGGGCAGCCACTTGCGCGACGCTTCGGACATCATGGCGTCCGCCCCTTTGACCGCGGGCGCCAGGCCAAGCTTGTCGGCAAGCTTGGCTTGTATTTCAGGGCGAAGCGCGAAATTAATGTACTCCATCGCCGCTTTCCTGTTTTTGGCGCCTTTCAAGACCGCCATATAGTTGAAAGCGTTCAGCGTCTGCGCGAACGAGAACTGGAGAGGTACACCTGATTCCTGGGCGACACGGATCCGGTTGGGGTAGGCGTAGATCCAGTCGATTTCCTTGCTCTGGATCAAGGTGACCATCTGGGTTGTTTGCTCGAACCATTTCCTGACATGGGGTTTGATACGGTCCAATGATTTGAAGCCGCGTTCCACATCCAGCGGATACAGCGCTTTAGGCTCCACGCCATCGGCAAGCAAAGCCATTTCCAATGTTTCGGAAACACGATTGCGCAAGGCCCGGTGCCCGGGGAATTTTTTCACATCCCAAAAGTCCTTGAAATTTTTGGGCTGATTGCTGGGGTGCTGCTCCTGGTTCCAGGCTACGCCGCCGCAAAAAATGTAGTTGGGTACGCGGTCTGGGCCCAGTCCGCCGACGACTTTGGAAGTGTCCACGATGGATGTATCGATTTTTTCCCAGTAGCCAGCGTTTGACCCCGCCATGATCAAGGGGCCCGACGCGTCGAATATATCCCAGCTGACATTGCCGGAAGTGATTTGCGCTTTTACTTTGGCAAGGTCCGGCGTATTGAGGATTTGTACGGGAATGCCGCTTTCCTTGCTGAACGGATCGGCTATCACCGTCTTGAGCGCATCGGCATACGAACCGCCATAGCTGACCATGACCAGGGGATTGGCCGCCATGGCCCGTCGCGCCCATGGCAAGGTTCCCACACCCAGGATGGCGGATGCTGCCGCAGCCTTCAGCAATGATCTCCGGCTCATTGCCGGCCCCTTGAGTTCACTATTTTTCATGGTAGGTCTCCTGTCTCATTAATAATATGGTGACTACACATTCGCCGTGGCGCCCATTTACATGGATCGCAGCGGCAGAATACCGCAAGGCCCGACTTCGGCCACGCCTTTCAGATGCCGGCCGTGCCGGCCCGATGGCGTTTAATTCGCTGTCTTCACGCGGTGGGCGTCCGATTCCTGGCCCGATGTTTCAAAATCCCAGCTATCCGCGACCGCAATCGGGAGTTCGGTTTTACGAATACGCTGCGTAGGGCCGCGTGGAAAGTCGCTCACAAATTCTACGTAGCGGGGGATCTGGTAATACGCCAGGCTGCGTTCACACCAGCGGATGACTTCCAGCGGTTCTATTGCCATGCCCGCGGCCACGCGCACAAAGACTTTGATGTCTTGTTCCCCCATGTCCGAAGGCACGCCTATCACGGCGGACTCTTCCACCGCTGGATGCGCGTTGACAATCCGCTCCACTTCCCAGGCGGACACGTTTTCGCCGCGGCGGCGCAGGGCTTCCTTCTTGCGCCCGGAAAAATAGAAGAACCCGTCTTTATCCTGGTACCCCAAGTCGCCCGAGTACACGCAGCCATTGCGCAGCACCTCGGCGGATTTCCCCGGCTGGCCGAAGTATTCGACCATGGCGATACCAGGCGCTTTGGCGCGCAGCACGATTTCGCCCACTTCGCCTGCAACGGCCTTTTTGCCATCGTCTGTCTCGATCCATGCGTCGAACTCTTCGACCGGCTTGCCGATCGAACCCACCGGGCCGTTCAGGTTGAGCATCGTGAAGTTCCCGGCTTCTGTAATGCCATAGCCCTCTCTGACGGTCACCCCAAAACGCGATTCGAATTCGCGCCAGCTATGCGCCGGAGCTGCGGCACCCCATGCGATGCGCACAGGATTGTCCTTGTCGACGGGGCTGGGCTGCTGCTTGAGCAGCAGGTTCATCGCTCCGCCAAGGTAATGGAACTGAGTCGCGCCATAGCGTTTGATCTGATCCCAGCACTGGCTGGCGCTGAAGCGTTCGACCATGGCCATCGCGGTGCCGTGTTGCAGGCAAATCAGCACGGTCATCCATCCTGATACATGGAAAAATGGCTCCCACATGAAGAGGACGTCGCCGGGCCGCACATCCGCCAGCAGGCCCGCGTTCTTCGCCCCTATTTGAAACCAGCGCTGATTCAGCACAGCCCCTTTGGGCTCGCCCGTGGTGCCGGAGGTATAGGAAATGGCGCAGTGCTGATCCAGACCTGCGTCAAAATCCGGTACGGGGTCGTTCCGGCCATGACGCAGGACGTCTTCAAGAGACGCATCGCCCCGGGAGTTGGGAGGAATGGAACCGCCCCGCCAAAAGGCCTGTTCGACATCGGCGAGCTGGGCCAATGCCTCGCTTAATTCGGTATATGCGGAGTCCGCAATGGCAAAGCGCGGCTTGACGTTTTTAAGCTGCAGGAACAGGCCGGATGTTCGCAGATGAATATTGACGGGAACCGCTATGGCGCCTATCCAGGCCAGTGCAAAGAACAAATAGATATGATCCAGGCAATTTGGCAGCATCAAGGCCACCCGGTCGCCAGGCCGCACTCCGGCCGAGCGGAGCGCCGCCGCGGTTTCATCGATTCGTTGTTTCAGCTCGCCGAAGGTAAGGATTTCGTCGCCGAACAGACAAAACGTGTCGGCGCCATTTTCCATAGCCCTCAGCTGCACCAGCTGTCGAAAAGTAATCAGCACATCCGGTCCTCTTTGATTCACTGCCTGCCTTGTTGATATATGAACAATGGGTCAGCCCGCTTTTCGGGCTTCGCGTATGCGAAAGAACTCTTCCATGCAACGCTGCGGTTCGCCCGAGGCGAATGCCGAGATCTGAGCCTCTTCCGCGACTTGGAAGGCGAGATCGAATCCCGCCTGGGTGCGTTGGCGGAATGCCCGTTTGGTAAAACGCAAGGCAACAGGGGGTTTCGAACCCAGTTCGGCGGCGAGCGCCACCGCGGTAGGCAAGACTTGGTCGCGCGGCACGATTTTATTAATCAGGCCCATGGCCTTGGCTTCGCTGCTGCCTACCAGCCGGCCTGTCAAAGCCAGATCTACCGTTTGCGTCAGGCTGATGCGTTCCGACATCACCCAAGGCCCTACCACGCTGGGAATACCGTTATTGATTTCAGGTTGGCCCATGGTGACGTCTTCGTGAGCAATACGAAAATCCATGAGCAGGGCGAACTGAAAGCCCGAGCCGGCCGCAATGCCGTTCAAGGCGGCGACTATCGGTTTTTCAATGCGCCGGATCAAATCATAGAAATCTTTTATTTCATATAGCCATGCGCGGCTGGTCTGGTCGTCTTTGAAATTCTGCGACTCCGAGAAATCCTGACCCGTGCAAAACCCCTTGTCGCCTGTTCCCGTCACCACAATTGCCTTGACGCTGTCATCGGCGCCCAGGCGGCCCAGCACCTCGGCCACCGTCATGCGCATGGCTCGCGTCCAGGCGTTATACCGTTCCGGCTTGTTCAGCGTTACTACTGCGACATCGCCGCTGCGGGCGACAAGAACTTCGTTGCTAGCCATGGTGTAATCCTTTCTGTTGAAACAAAACCTGTCGAATGAGACTGTCGGGCTTCGTGCCTGACGGTCCTGCGTGTCATTGAGCAACCCTTTTTTCCGCATCCCAGCAATCGTCTTTTGCCTTGCTGAGCCGATGCTTTTGAATGCGCTGGGTCGATGTCTTGGGGAATTCATCAATGAAAGCGACAAAACGCGGAATCTGGAATCGCGCCATCCGCGACTCGCACCACTCCAGCAGTCCAGGTTCATTGAGGTCGGCGCCGGAAGTGCGCTTGATGAACACCTTCAGGTCTTCGTCTCCGAACTCGTTGTCGACCGAAACCAATGCGCTTTCTTCTACCTCGGGATGTTTGTTGATGATGTGCTCGACTTCCCAGGCGGACACGTTCTCGCCACGCCGACGCACGCAGTCCTTCTTGCGGGAAAAGAAATAGAACAGGCCGTTTTCATCGGTCTTCAATAAATCGCCGGTATGCAGCCAGCCGTCGCGGATGGCCTGGCGAGTTGCCTCGTCGTTTCTGAAGTAGCCCGGCGTAGTGAGCCCCGGCTCTTTTCCACGGATCAGCAATTCCCCTAGTTGTCCGGCCCGAACCGCCTTGCCCTGGTCGTCGACAAGCTTGGCTTCAAAGTAAGGCAACGGCCTTCCGACCGATCCGGGCACTCCTTCGGTGTTGATCAGGTTCAGCGCGGAGGTTTCGGTCATGCCGAAAGTATCTCGCAGGCGGACTCCGAACCGGGCTTCGAATTCTTCCCAAACCTCGGGCGGGCATCCGCCGCCCCAGACTACGCGTACGCTATGGCAGCGATCCGCCGGCGACGGGGGTTGTTTGAGCAACAGCTGCAGCACTCCTCCCACATAATGGATATGCGTGGCATTGCTTGCCCGCGCCCATTGCCAGAATTGCGAGGCGCTGAAGCATTCCACCATGGCCAGTGTTATGGGCTTCAGCAGGGCCAGAATCAGCACTTCGATGCCGAACAAGTGGTACATGGGTTCCCAGAACAAGGGAATATCGCCATCGTGCATGCCTGAGACAAGCAGAGAGCTGGTAGCGGCGCAGCGGCACATCTTGTCGGTGATCAGGACGCCTTTGGGTGGGCCCGTGGTGCCGGACGTATAACAGATGGCCACGACGTCATCGGCCTTCCCCGCGCAGGGTAGCGGGGGGCATTCGACGCCCTGCAGGTTGAACTCGCCCATCGGCAGCGGCAGAGCGGAATCGGGGGCATCGGCGGGCACGGAAGTCCGCCACAGCGTGAGCGTGGGTTTGCCTGTCAGCTCGGGCAAGAGCTGGCCTGCGTACATGGAATCACAAATCACCGCCGTGGGTTCTGCATTTTCCAGGATATAAGCCAGGCTCGCGCCGCGTAATTGCGTATTTACGGGAACGGTGATGGCGCCCAATCGAATCAGCGCCAACAAGACAAAGATATGATCGGGGTGATGCGGCAGCATCACGATTACCCGGTGTCCGCTTGCCACGCCCGTTTCAAGCAGGCGATGCGCCATCCGGTCCACAGCGCTGTCAAGTTGCGCATAGGATATTTCCTGGCCTTGCCAGCGGCAAAAAATCCGATCGGGGTTTTGCAAAGCCCGTTCGCGTAGAAGCGCACTGATCGTAAGGCGGGAATCTATATAAGAAGACACTGTGTATGCCCCCCCCCGGATATTGAATCGGTATTAGTAAAGCCAGTGCCCGGTATCTTTGATTTCCCATACTTCGCGTTCGGGATTGAAAATATCCGGCGATGATTTGCGTGTAACGGAAATGCGGCCGTTCATGATCCATGCCGCCATGGTCTGGAAACTGAAACTGGCTTGGCGCAGGCCTTCCGATACCTGGCCACTGAATGGAAGAAACGAGGCCAGTTCGATTTGGATATGTGTGTCGCTGAGTTCCTTGACCTGAAAATCTTGATTTTGCGATCTCAGCATGCGTGCGAAGAACTCCGCCACGGCGGCGGCATTGTTTCCGTTCACCGCCGCATCTTTCTTCAACTCGTGGGTGTATTGGACTGCCATGCATCGCATGGTCTGCTCTACCAAATAATGGGTTGTATATGGGCCATACATTTGCATCAGGCAATCGACCGTCGTGTTGACGTATTCGCGCGACCAATTCCGCCGCGCCTTGAGCATGCGGGCTTCCGGCCAGACTTCGGGGTCCAGCCTGGGCGCCTTGGCCGCATCGAATTCCGGCGTGCTATGGGCTTGCTCGAACTTGAGCTCTTCACCCGGCGCGAGGTCGTGGTCGTACTCGATGAAATAGCCTTCATCGTAGGGATGGCCTTCCATGATGAATTTCGTCGCGACCCATCCCAGGCGTTTGTTGCCCATCATGCGTCCGTTGGCGGGATGCCAGATGGAAAAAATGGTGCGCCGCAGGGAAGAGGGCATCGCCATGAGAGTGGTGCCGGGGTAGGTCCACATGGGAGCTGTATAGCGGATCCAGACCTTCTTGGGCGTTTCTTCAACGTATTCCATTGAGAGGCCGCCTATCAGGTTGGTGTACCAGTGATATTTGGCCGCCGCCACCGCGGGCGGTTCGTCGTCTTTTATGCCGAGTTTCTGCAAGCCTTGGCGATAAAAGCCCTGCTGATGCTGGTGCAGCATCAAAGACCATAGCGTTTTGATCGCCTGCTCCCCCTTTTCTCGGACCACTACAGCGCCCAAGGCTCCAAAAGTGCGGCCCCAAAATTTTGCCGCCAGCTCGCAGTCATCCTGCAGGGTGTCAAGGGTATTTGTAGTCATATTGAAAATATCGCATATAAATAATATTTAGTGTATATCAATATATTGATGATCGATCCGCATTGCAAGAACTTTGCTCGTGAAAGAGATCGGGATAAACCCTAGGCACGATCGCGGTACGATATCGGCATTGATTCGAAAAGGCTGAATACATGACGCAGAAAAACTTGCTTGGGGCGCCGTCCGGCGCGCGTGCTGTGGTAGTGGGCGGCGGGACGATGGGGGCGGACGTTGCCGTGGTGTTGCTGCGGGCCGATTGCCGGACCTGTGTGGTTGAGCCGAACCGGGCGCAGCACGACACGATTCGTGAACGGATCGAAGCGAACCTTCAGGCCATAGGCAAGCAGAACAACCTGGGGCTTCTGCGGGTGGCGAGTTCCGTCGACGATCTGGATTGGGCCGATGTGAACCTGATGATCGAGTGTGTGCCGGAAGTGCTGGACATCAAGCGCGCGCTATTCAAAACCTTGGCCGACAAGGCGCCTGCCCATGTAATTCTGGCCAGCAATAGTTCCAGCTTTCCCATCAGCCAGGTGGGGGAAGGCCTGGCCACACAGGAACGTATGGTGGGGCTGCATTTTTTCATGCCGGCGCATATTGTGCCGCTGGTGGAAGTCGTTATGGGTCCCGCTACCGATCAGGGCGTGGCCGATGCGATGATCGCCTTCATGCGCCGCTGCGGCTCGGTGCCGATTCTGGTCCGCAAGGATGTGCCCGGGTTCATTGCCAACCGCTTGCAGCATGCTCTGGGGCGCGAGGCGTTTTCCTTGATCGAAGAAGGCATTGCCACGCCTGAAGACATTGATGCCGCGGTGCGTTTCGGTTTTGGCTTCCGCTACCTGGCTGCCGGGCCCATCATGCAGAAGGAACATGCCGGGCTGGACGTTCACGCCGCGGCCGCGGCGACGATTTACCCATCGCTGTCGAATGCGTCCGTACCGCCGCCGGTCCTGGCCGACAAGCCCAAGAACGGCACCCTGGGCATGAAGTCGGGCCAGGGGTTTTATAAGTGGTCCGATGCCGACATCAAGGCGGAAAGGCAGCGCTACAACCGCGTGTTGCGCGCGGGCCTGGAAATATTGGCGGATGAATTGCCGGAAATAAAGCCGTAGTTTGGGGGAGGGCGGTGGTGCTTAAAAACGCGCCGTGTCAGAACGAGCGCCATTGATCGAGAGGAAGGCCTTCTTCTTTCACCAAGCGGTTATGGGCCGCAATGAAATCCGAATATTCAGCAGTCCAGGCGCGGGCAGTGCGTATCGCTTCGCGCACGCTGCGCTCGCAAGTCTGCGATAGGTTGATGCCCAAGGCTTTGGCTTCATTGTAAACATCGACAGATAGAGTGATGTTCGTTGCCCGCTTGGGCGCGGTCTTCTTTAAAGAGATCTTTTCCATGTTGCCTCTCAATGCGCATAAATATGCGGGTCGCTGATCTTTCGGTGTTGGTGCTGGAGCAAGCCGAAGGTCCTCATTCGCCCTGATGCGGCTAGTTTTAGTCATGCGTGCGAGGTGGGCCTGATGAGGCTTTCGGCCGGAATGCCAAGCTGCCGGTGCAGCTTCCAGATCATCGGGAGCGTTAAGGCGCGTTTGCGGTTCAGTATTTCGTAGACGCGATTACGCTGGCCAATCATCGGTTCCAGATCTTTGGCGGTGAGGCCTGCTTGCTCCATCCGAAACTTGATGGCCTCAATGGGGTCGGGCAAGTCAATTGGATAGTTCTTTGCTTCATAGGATTGCACTAGGGTAGCAAGCACATCAAGGCGGTCGCCTTCTGGCGTCCCTGGCTCTGGGTCGCTTTCCATGAGACGAGAAACTTCTTTTAGGGTGGCCTTGTAGTCGGCATCGGTATGGATGGGACGGATTTCCATGAGTTACTCCATTTCTACGGTTTCGGCGTTGATATTGTCGTATTCGGCGTGGGTGCCGATAAATTTTACGTAGACAATGCCGATGCGGTAAGCAATGGCGACAATAAGGCGGTAGTCATTGCCCTTGATGTTAAACACGACGCGTCGGTTTTTCAGAACGCTGGCGCTACGATATTGAATCTTGATATCAGCAGGTTGGGCCCAGTTTGCTTGAGTGGCCTCGTCCACCCAGGCTTTAATTGCTTGCTCAGCGGCAGGGTGAGTTTCCCAGAACTGACGTAAGGTGCAGATCGCTATCACTCGCATGAAATAACTATAGTCCCATATTGGGACTAATGCAAGCATTAACTTATCGAATCACAATTGAAGGAAGCCGTCGAGAACGGATCGTTACAGGAGATCTGCCATGACCAATAAAACTCAGGTGAAAAGCTCAATACTTGCAGCAGTGCACGAAAGCTAGGACAGCCAGGGATGTCACCGAATGGCTGGAGATTCAACGTCGAACCCGGGCGAAGTTGGAGTTCTCAAAGCAAGAGGTCATGAAGTTGGTCGAGCAGTCGTTCTCCCAGCGCCGACCAGAAGAGGCGTTTGCTCTATAACGCAGTCACACGTGCTAAAGAGCGATGCGTTGTCCTTGTGCAGGCATCTGCCCATATGAGCCGGCCCCCCTTCGCATGAAGCACTGAACCGCCCCACGTTTCAAGGCGTTCGATGAGTCTGATTAAGCAGACGAACGGCAGGACTGGGTCGGGTTCGGCCATCCATCCTTAGCTACAATCGGCTAAAAGCAGACATCCAGTAGTGTTGGTTTTACAAGCTATTCGCAAAATCAATAATCGAATCAGTGAGAATGGAGGGCCGCTCCTGTGGAAGCCAATGACCGCAGTCACGCACAACGATACTGCCTCTAAGGTCAGTGACTAAAGAAGGCATTGACGCGATTATTTCCTTCATTCCTGGAATACTTAGTCCTGTATCGCGTTCGCCGACCAGATAAAGTGCAGGAATTGTTATTGGAATGCCAGCCATGGCCGCTTCGAGTTCCCAATTTCTGTCCAGATTCCGGTAGTAGTTCAAGCCACCGCGAAATCCACTGAACTCAAATGATTCAGCAAAAATGGCCAGGTCATCTTGAGTTAGCCAAGGTGGGAGCTGGTCGGGTATTGGGAGAGCGGAGAGCAAACCTTCGCTACGCGAGACCATACCGAATGGATTGGGTGTTCCGTCGTTGGGAAGTCGTGGGCCCGCTTCACCAGAAGCGGCAAACAGAATCTTAAGAAGCGTTTCTTTTACGTTAACATCAAGCTCAGCTTCGGCAACGCCTGGTGTTTGAAAGTACAAGGCGTAGAGTTCCTCGTCGTCGGTTTTTGGAAAGAAGCTGGAAGAAGCTACTGGTGCTCGCTGCATCATGGGAACACCTAATGCCACTACACCACGAAAGCGCTGTGGTTGCCGTAAGGCTGCTTGCCATGCGACAGTGGCTCCCCAATCATTGCCAACGATGACTGCTTTCTCCTCTCCTAATGCATCGAGCAATCCAACTATGTCAGCGACAATTTCGCACACGTTGAACGATTCAATCTCAGCAGGACTATCCGTTTTTCCATAGCCACGCATGTCCGGTGCCACAGCATGAAATCCGGCTGCCGCCAGTTCTTTGAGTTGGTGACGCCAGGAATATGATGTTTCAGGAAAGCCATGGCAGAGTAAAATTAAAGGGCCATTACCTTGTTCGGCAATATGCATGTTGATTCCATTGACGCTAATTATGCGATGCTGTGTGTAGTTCACGCTAAAATCTCCCAACTCGAAGTATGCGTAACATGATAAGTTACGCATACTTCGAGGTCAACCCATAATCTCTTCAAGTCAGAAAGATAAAAATGCGTACCGATACACGTTTGCCTCGCATGCTGCATGTTTTGGTACATATGCATTTATTTGGTGGTCGTGAGACTTCAGAAACCATTGCACTCATGCTCAATACCAATCCCGTCGTCGTGAGAAGGACGATGGGATGCCTGCGAACTCACGGCATCGTACAGTCAGAAGGAGGTAAAGGTGGCGGTTGGGTGCTTGCGAAACCAGCGAAGGATATCTCTCTACGCGAAGTACAAGCCGCGCTGAGTGATACGCAAATATTTTCAATTGGTCTGTCGTCTGACCATCCAAAATGCCCGGTGGAGAAAGTTGTAAATGCCGCGATTGACGGCGCACTTCAAAAAGCCCAAGATAGTTTTATCAAGGAGCTGAATGGCATTATGTTGGCTGACTTGGCTTCATCTTTTCAAGAAATGAACTGACGTGGTTTAGTAAGCTAACCTTGAATGTGGTTGGTAGTTCAATCGTTCAAGCCCATGTCTTCTATCGGCCGAGGCTTTGCGAAAACCCTTCGCTGTTCGCCTGATCCCCATTAAAATGAGCCCACCCTCTTCGTCGATGAGATTGATCTTCAGTCGCTGGGCTTCAGTGGTGTTGATTCTGCTGCGTCGGGGCGCCCCGCTTATCATCCCGCTGTTCTGCTAAAACTCTACATCTACGGATACCTTAATCGTATCCAGTCCAGTCGTCGGCTTGAGCGAGAAGCCAAAGCATCGCTTGCAAGGCTGCTCAACGCATAAGTAAGTTGGATGGCGGCGTATGATCAACGGCATGCTTCAGTACCAAACGCCGCACATGCTCAGGCTTCCAATACGTTTCCACATAGCCTCGGCCAGAAGCGGTCGCTCACGACTAGTGAATCCTGTCGGGATCAGTTGCTGTTGATCCAATCTTGTGTGTCCCGGATGAACCAGGGAAGATTCAACCTTTCCCCTTCGCCGGACTGTATGGTCAAACGCTGACCCGAAGAACCAGGGGTGCTGTTCGCGCCTCGCGTCGTGGAAGATGGATGGCTCCGATAGTCCAGATCGGTTTGCCGGGGCGGATTATCCGCGCAGGCGGCAATCGACGCGCACGCGACCGCGACAAGGACTGGCCGCAGTGCTAAGTGGAGGGTCTTCATAAGGTTCTGGTTTCCGCTGGCGGCACAGGCCAAAGTGCCGGGCAATCAAGGCCTCTACTTTGTACCTTACTCCCAATACGAGGCCTCCGTCAGCTTCTCACGCCCTTCTGCCAATATTCACAACCAACGGGCCCGACCGCTACCGTTGCAGACCCGCCGCTCGCAATTGCAATCCGGTCTCGCTAACTTTTGAACTCTTTCTCACCAAATCCTGATTAAGTGGCTGGCGAGGAACTTCATCTTCTCAAAATCAATGGGTCGTTCACAACATGGCCCAGTTTGCCCACAATCAAAGACTTGTGTCAGCGTCTTTGCCCGGCCTGCGGCGGCGATTGTCCGCAATCTGCAAACAATGCAGATACCCGATGCGCAGATTGCTAAAGCGACGGGCTGGTCGCTAAGCGACATCGAAAGTGTGTAGCCTTCATCGGCAATCTTCGACAGGCTGCTTTGGGGCGGATTCGACCATCTGTATTTGGCTACAATCGGCCACAAGTTAAGCCGCCAAATTACGTCCTGCGCTCTGCGATGGATAGCCCTTTACTCTTGATATCGATACGTCTATGAACTCTTCGTCTCCTGTTGCCCTTGTCACCGGCTCTACTTCCGGTATCGGCGCTGCCATCGCCCGACGGCTATCAAACGAGGGATTCGCTATCGTTTTGCATTCGCGCAGTTCGGTCGATGCAGGGCATGCGTTGGCCGGCGAGTTCGCCAAGGGGGCGTATGTGCAAGCCGACCTGGCTAATGAGGCGGACCGGGAGAGGCTTGTCCGCGAAGCAATTGCCGTGTGGGGGCGACTCGACGTGCTGGTCAATAACGCCGGCGTCAGTCGCGTAATTCCGCATGCGGATATCTTGGCGGCCACGCCGGATGTATGGCAGGAACTGCATGAAGTCAATGTCGTTGCCCCATTTCGTTTGGTAGCGCATGCGGAATCCGCGCTCCGGGATGCTGCCGCGCGGGGCAAGCCTGGGTGTGTCGTTAATGTTAGTTCGCATGCCGGGGTCCGACCAAAGGGTGCATCCATTCCTTACGCAGCGACCAAGGCCGCGTTAAACCATGTGACCCGCTTGCTTGCTCTTTCGCTTGCCCCGCATATCCGAGTGAACGCCGTCGCACCGGGCCTGGTAGATACGCCTATGACGGCGGGCTGGACGCAGGCACAGCAACTTTGGAAAGAACGGGCGCCTATGCGTCGGGCGGCTAGTCCAGAAGACATTGCCCAGGCTGTTGCAATGCTGGTCGCCTCGGACTATTTGACGGGCGAAATTCTACTGTCGGATGGTGGCTTGAACCTCACCTAGCCAGTGCGTGTCAATCGGCCAGTTGAAGCGGATGGCCCTGCGTTTGTAAAATCGCCTTGTGGCCAGAAGCTGATTCGGAATTTTTGGGCTTGGCTAAATTGGTGCGCTCGGGCAGTTTCCTGTGAACGATGTAAGCTGGTTTGTGTTTATCCGACGAGTAGCTGCGATGTGTTTGCTGCTTCGACCAATCGGGCTACTATAGCGAGAGCCTTAGCGCACCCAAGGCGGAAGATTAGTGGTATGGCACCGCATCAGTCCAATAAATTACCGCACCGGATGCCTCTGGTAGATCGTCGCTAAGCTCATTACTTGTTGGGTGTCTGAACGGAGGCAAACGATGACACGAGTTCGCGTTGATGGCTTCACCATTTCGCTTGACGGATACGGGGCAGGCCCAAATCAAGACATCGACAATCCGCTCGGCGTTGGCGGGACGGAACTGCATCAGTGGCTAGTCCCAACACGCACGTTCCAGAGGGTCTTGTTCGGCAGGGACGGCGGTACGACCGGAGTTGACGATGATTTCGCCGCCCGTAGCTTTCAGAATGTTGGGGCCTGGATCCTTGGGAGGAACATGTTCGGGCCCATTCGTGGGGACTGGCCGGACTCCAACTGGAAAGGCTGGTGGGGAGACAATCCACCGTATCACGTGCCAGCCTTCATTTTGACCCATCATGCGCGCCCACCCATCGAGATGGAAGGCGGCACGACGTTCCACTTCATAACAGGCGGCATTCGCGAGGCGCTAGACCGTGCACGCGAAGCCGCTGCCGGCATGGACGTACGGATCGGCGGTGGGCCGGGCACAGTACGGCAGTATCTGCGTGAGGGGCTCATTGATGAACTGCATATTGCTATCTCGCCGATCCTGCTCGGCCGGGGAGAATCGCTGTTCGAAGGGCTTGACTTGCGGGCGCTGGGATACGAATGCGTTGAATCCGTAGCGTCGGAGAAGGCCACGCATGTCGTCCTGCGGCGCCAAGGGCACAGGGGCGCTTAATTCCTTGCTGAAGGCCGGCGCCCCTGACGGGCCGCGGCGCTTAGACCAGCCCCCAGCCAGCCCCACGCATGGCGATTGAACGCCATCGTCCAAGCATCAAAATATAAATAAATATACCAAAACAAATCTAAATGTTTCATAATCCGATCGTCACGAATGTGACTTTTTTATCCTATCGGAGGAAACAATGACGATTCAAAGAGTATCGGTGTTGCCGTTGGAAGAAAGTGGGATTCAGGTGGTCGGCGCGGGCAATGGGCCGCGGCAAGGGTTGCCGGTTTGCAGGTATTTGTGGAGTTTAGTGGCGGCCGCGGGGGTTTCCTGTATGGGGCTGGGCGATTTGGTGGTGGCCGCGCCGCTGGCCGAAACTGAGCACAAGCGGCAGCACGATCCTTTGTCGGCGGTGTTGTGGTCGCCGCCGCCGGATGGCTGGGAAATTATCGAGAACGAGGCGCAATGGGGTTCCCCCGATGCGCCTTTTGTGTTTTCTGGGGGTGCGTTGCATGTGGGCGGATCGTTTCAGTCAAACCGCGAAGTGCGGATCGGCGAACGGGCTGTTATCAATACCTTGGCGGATACGGCCCTGCATTTGAACGGCCCCATCGGCAATGTATGGCCGTCGCGCGAGGGTCTGGCCAAGCTGGGGGCCGGCACACTGGTTTTGTCGGGAGCCAACACCTATGCCGGCAATACCTTGCTGCTGCAAGGCACGCTGCATGTAGCCGGCAATAGCGCTTTGGGAGGCGACTACCGGACGCTGAACGCCAATACGGGCACGGTCCTGAGTTATGCGCCGGGCATCACGCTGCTGAATACGCTGCAGTTGCAGGCGATGGATATCAGCCGGGAAGTGCCGGCGGGTTCGTACGCTGATGTCGTGCCGGCCGATTATGCCGATAGCGTGCAAATGACGGTGGATAGCGGCGAGGCTATCCAGGCGGGCACTTTGGCCGGCGCGGCGCCGCTGGTGAAGCAGGGGGCGGGACGCTTGCGGATCAGTGCCGATGCCATGGCGTATTTCGGCGCGGCGACGGTGAATCAGGGTACGCTGGCGGTGGATCGATTTTTTTCGGGATCGGTGCGGGTGAATCGGGGCGCGCGCTTGCAAGGCGTGGGCTCGGTCGGGTCGGCGACGATCATGGACGGCGGCACGCTGGCCGCGGGCAACAGCCTAGGCACGCTGACGGTACAGGGCGACCTGGTGTTCAAGCCCAATGCGCGGTTCGAGGTCGAGGCAACGCCGCTGGGCGCCGCGGACTTTGTGCAGGTCGGCGGCAAGGCCTTGCTGGATGGCGATGTAATTGCCCTGGCCGAAGCGGGCGATTGGCAAACCAGCACCCACTATCCGATCTTGCGCGCCGAACAAGGACTGGACAATAGTCGCTTCGCCTCGGTGCAAAGCAATTTTGCATTTTTGACGCCGTCCTTGACCTATGACGACAAGCAGGTGTACCTGACTCTGACCCGCAACGATACGGCGTTCGACGAGGTGGCGGAAACGCCCACGCAAGAGCAGGTGGCCGATGCCGTCGAAGACGAGGCGGCGGGAGGGGATGGATCGGCAGGGCCGGCGCTTTACGATAAAGTGGTGGTGCTGGATGAGCCCCAGGCCCGATCGGCATTTCAGCAATTGTCGGGTAGCTGGGCTGCGTCGCTGCAATCCAGTTTGATCGACGATAGCCGTTTTGTGCGGGAGGCTGTGCTTGAGCACGCAAGCCCGTTCGGGCCAGGCTTGCCTTTTGATGAAGGCCGCTCGGTTCGACAGACAGCGCGACATGCCGATAGTCCGCAAGCGGTCGGCCATACTTCCCGCGTCTTGCCGGATGCATTGCCTGCTCAATCGCATCGGCCCCGGTTTTGGAGCCAAGCGTATTATTCCTCGGCCGATCGAGCCGCTCAATCGGGAACGCCGGCCGATCAGCGCAGTATCCAGGGCCTGGTGCTGGGGCTTGGTGCGCCGGTCAACACCGACTGGGCCGTGGGCGGTTTCTTTGGCGCCCAGCAAAGCCATGTGTGGCGCGGCCAATCCATGGCCAATGCCCGGATTCACAGCGCGCACCTTGGCCTGAACCTGGCCGGCCGCTGGCGGGGCAGCGTGCTTGCGCTGGGCGCCGCGCATTCCCGGCATGGCGTGGAAAGCCGCCGAAAGGTCGCTGTGGCCGGGTTGTATGATGATCTGCAAAGCCGCTATCAAGCCGGCGGCACGCAAATCTTCGGGGAAGTGGCCTGGCCCATATCGTTGCCATCGGCGGGCGCGGCAACATCGGCTCGGATATCTCCGCTCTCCGCGGGCACGGATTTCATGGGTAGGGGCGACTCGAGTGATCACCTGCAATCCCCGTCATCGCATTCACCTGCAACGAAATCCCCATCGACTCTTGCGCCCTTCGTGCGCCTGGCCTGGGTGCGAACCCATATCGACGGCTTTACCGAACAGGGCGGGCCAGCAGCGCTCGATGTTTTGCCTGCCCGCTCGTCGGCGCTATTTACCACGCTGGGATTAAGGCTGACGCACGAAATTGAAACGGCCGTGGGCGCCGCCAGGATCCGGGGCCTGCTGGCCTGGCGCCACGTCAGCGGTGCCGTGCGCTCTTTTTCCCATCAAAGTTTCAGGGACGGCGCTCGGCATGCGGTCTTTGAGTCCGAGGGCCAAGCTTTGGCGCGCCAGGCCTGGCAATTCGAATTGGGTGTGCAGGCCAGACTCGCCAGGAATGTGAGCCTGGGCGTTGCCTACGCCGGCCAGTTCGCCCGCCGCCTGCAAGACCACGGCGCTCGTTTGAATTTGGTGTGGGCATTCTAGGATTTTTCCGCACAAAGTTCTGTAACCTGGCATGGACATCCCCGGAATGCTCACGCAAGGTGTCGTAATCTGGCATGGGGATTCTGGGAACGCCCACACCAGGCTCTGCAGGGGCGGGCTTTGTGCCTGCCCGTTCAGGCCGGTACGTCACCCACGGGCGGCCGCGAGAGTCGCCCCTACGCACGGCATCGATGAGTCTAGTGCCGCGTGCCGATCGTGAGCAGGTATTCGCGGGGGACGGCGATGCCTATGTCCGTGGCGAATTCGTCGTGGAAGGCGGCGAAGTCGCTCTGGAGTTGCGCCCGTCGGACATCGTCCAGGCTGTTGGCCAGGGCTTTGGTGGGGCCGTATCCGGTGGAGAATGCATGCCACGCGGCCTTGCCGTTTTGATCGTAGTAGGTGGTGATGCCATCCTCGAATTTCAGGTCGAAACTGGAACCCAGCCTCTCCTGGACGCGATCGCGGTTTCCCCAGGCGAATGGGGATGGTGGCGCGGGATTCGCCGGCGGAGGCATATAGGGCCGCATCACCACGAACATCTTGTAGACATTGCCGTCCGGCGTCCAGGTCGCCAGGCCGAGACGTCCGCCTTTGCGACAGACCCGGGCCATCTCGGCCGCCGCCGCTTCCGGATGGCTTGCGAACATTACGCCAAAGGTCGAAACGACGGCGTCGAAACTGCCATCCGCAAAAGGGAGTTTTTCCGCATCGCCGATTTGGTAGGTGATCTCGAAGTTCTCGGCTTTTGCTCGCGCTTTGGCGGCAGCGAGGAGGTCGGTGGCGATGTCGGCGCCGGTCACCTTCGCCCCGCGGCGTGCCAGCAGGCGCGATGTCCATCCGGTACCTGTGGCCAAATCCAGAATGCGTTCGTTTGGCTGTGGATTGATTCTGAGTACACAGTGATCGAGCGCGCTGGCGATCTGATGGCTGATTTCGTTATAGGCGTCTCCGCCGGATCCCCACACGGTTGCGGGGCGTTCATTATGTGCTTCTACTTTTCCGTCCATGACATACCTCCACTTGAAAATTAAAGTGTTTTTGGTATGTGAAAATCATACGCTCGAATAACGGGGTCGGCGCATTTAAAAAGAGGTAAGAGCGCCTAAAATGGCGCCCTTACGCCAAATGGCTAGGGTTACGTTTCAATCTTCCAGGCGCGGAATGCTCCATGGATTCGCGGCCTTCAAGGCTTCGGGAAGCAATGCGTCCGGAATATCCTGATAAGACACTGGACGCAGGAAGCGATAGATGGCGGCGGTTCCAACCGACGTGCTGCGGCTGTCCGACGTCGCGGGGAATGGGCCCCCGTGCACCATGGCGTGGCAGACTTCGACTCCGGTGGGATAGCCATTCGCCAGAATACGGCCTACCTTGAGCTCCAGGGCGGGGATCAGTGTGGACAGCAGTGCTTGGTCTTCGCCTTCCTTGATCTGCAATGTGGCGGTCAACTGGCCCTCGAGGGCTTCGACGATGGCCAGCATTTGCGCGGCGTCGCGGCATTCGATGACCAGCGAACTCGAGCCGAACACCTCCATGCCCAGTCCGTGCGGGTCTTTCAGGAAAGCGTCGGCCGTTGTGCGCAACAGAGCCGATTGGCACTGATTGGGCGCATTGGAAGCCTGGCCGCGGGCCAACACTTCAATGTCGGCATGATGGCTAAGCTGCTCCACACCCTTTTGATAGGCGCTATGGATGCCCGGAGTCAGCATGGTGGCGGTGGCGCTTTGGGCGACAGCGTCTTTGCTGGCTTGTACGAACGTATCCAGTTCAGGCGAGGCCAGGCCTATGACCAGACCGGGGTTGGTGCAGAACTGGCCGGCTCCCATGAGCAGCGAGGCCACGAAGCCTTGCGCGATTTTTTCCGGCTGAGCCTTGAGCGCGGCGGGCATCAGGAACACAGGGTTGATGCTGCTCATTTCGGCGTATACCGGAATAGGTTCTGGGCGAGCCGCTGCCGTATGCATCAGCGCTACGCCACCATTGCGCGAGCCGGTAAAGGCAACCGCCTTGATAATGGGGTGCGCAGCCAGGCCTTGCCCGACATCGCTGCCAGCGCCGAACAACAGCGAAAACACACCTTCGTCCAGGCCGCATTGCTGCACGGCCTTGCGCACCGCGCGGCCAACCAGTTCGGAGGTGCCGGGATGGGCCGAATGAGCCTTCACAATGACCGGCGCGCCGGCGGCAAGCGCCGACGCGGTGTCGCCGCCGGCCACGGAAAAGGCCAGCGGAAAGTTGCTGGCGCCAAAGACGGCGACCGGTCCCAGCGGAATGTAGCGCAGGCGGATATCGCTGCGCGGTATGGGCGTGCGATTGGGCTGAGCGTTATCGACGCGCGCATCGAGCCAGCGGCCGGCGCGCACAACCGAGGCGAACAGGCGCAACTGACCGACGGTGCGTCCGCGTTCGCCCTGCAGGCGGCCCAGAGGCAGGCCGGATTCCTGGTGAGCGCGGGTGATCAGATCATCGCCCAGCGCCATGATCTGTTCGGCAATCTCTTCGAGAAACACGGCGCGTTGCTCGAGCGTGGTTTCGCGGTAGCTGGCAAAGGCGCGCTGCGCCAGGCGGCAGGCACGATCGACGTCCTGGGCGTTGCCGCCCTTGAAGCCCGGTTCCAGAGTTTCGTTGGTGGCCGGATTGATGGCCCTGATTTCTTTGTTGGAACCGAAGACATCTTCGGCGCCGATCAGCATAGCACCCGTAATATTCACAATATACCTTGTCGTGCAGGGACGGCAGCGGCTGTATGCCATAGCCATCCATTAATTAAAAAGTAGCTTTGCCGGCCATGAAACCGGCCCGTAAACCCTGAAGCAGCATGACGGAGCCAAAGCGCAGAAATACTAATATCTTAGTTTATCCATAGTAAACCCGATTTTCCAATTGTATTTTTCTTTGGCCACAATAGATTATAAAAGAATATGAGATGTCATACATCTTGATGGAACGCTAATTATGGATGCCAGTTTCAAACGTTTTTCCGACGAGCAGTCACAGACTGACTCCGAACTCGTGAACAACAAGCCCTTACGAGTCCGCAAGCAAGCACGTAGATGCCCCTGCAATCCCCACATAATCGCGTGAACTTACGGCCATAGTTCATAACTGCAAAAAAACAGACCCCATGCAAAGGAGGCCCCCCCCCCCTACAAAATCTCTCACGCAAAAACCCTCATACGGAAAGTCTTCATACGGAAAGTCCTGATACGAGCGGGGGTGGCGGCCCAGGCAGGGTGAGCGAGCTTGAGTCCGCCGCGGCCGGCGCCTGGATCGGGATGCAAG
>NZ_BAAGUZ010000015.1:0-99639 GCF_054781135.1 Paralcaligenes ginsengisoli | reverse complement strand
TATACGCTGGGGCCGGCACGTTCATTCCAGGCATGCCCTAACGTGAGCCGTCTATCGGGGCTTGGGGTCAGGACCGGCGTAAGGCGTGCGCCGGATGCTACCGTAGGGAAGGCGGGGGCTTTCGGCGGACCATGTTTGAGCGTAGCCGCGCCAGCGGCGTAGCGAGTTTGGCCCGACGCCCGCCTGGACGAGGTAGATCCGGATCAAGCACGCCGTGCCGGCCCTGACCCCAAGCCCCGATAGACGGCGTCTTAAAATACCAAACCGACCAAAACATCGAATGCTTCAAACACTTAAACCGAAAATGCCATAAATATGCACAAGAGGCGTCCTTGTGAGGCACCTTCGCCCCGATCAGACAAGCTCTTCTTCCCCCAGATAAGCAGCGCGCACTTTGGGATCGTTGAGCAATTGAGCGGAAGGCCCCTCCAGGATGATCTGCCCCGACTCCATCACATACCCGCGATGACTGGTTTCAAGAGCCAGCTTGGCGTTTTGCTCGATCAGCAAAATGGTGACCCCCTCCGAAGCAATGGCACGCACGACCTCGAAAATCTTTTCAACCATCAGCGGCGCCAGCCCCATCGAAGGCTCATCCAGCAACAACAGGCGCGGCCGGGATATGACCGCGCGCCCCATGGCCAGCATTTGTTGCTCGCCGCCCGAAAGCGTGCCCGCGGATTGCTTGCGGCGCTCCGCCAGGCGCGGGAACAAGGCAAACACACGCTCGGTATCCTGCCGCACGGCATTCACATCCTTGCGGCTGTATCCCCCCATGGCCAGATTTTCTTCGATGGTCAGTTGACCGAAAATCCCCCGGCCTTCGGGCACCATGACCAGTCCCTGGCGCACCAGCGTAAACGACGGCGCGCCGACAATCGACCGACCGTCGTAACTGATACTGCCACCCACCACCGGCACCAGGCCGCAAATCGCCCTGAGCGTTGTACTTTTACCGGCCCCGTTGGCACCGATCAGACTGACGAGCTCGCCCTTGCCCACATGCAAACTGATGGATCGCACGGCACGTATGCCTCCGTACGCCACCTCAAGCTTGTTCAGCTCCAGCAGCCTTTCCACCTGACTCATTGGCGAACCTCCCTGTCGTCGCTCGCGCCTTGAACAGTTGGCGGCACGGCTTCTGCCGAGCCGGCCCCCAAATAGGCTTCAATAACCTTCGGATTGCGCTGGACCTCGGCTGGCCTGCCTTCGGCCAGGACCTTCCCGTACTCCAGCACCAGCACCCGGTCGCAGAGGCCCATGACCAGTTTCATGTCGTGTTCGATCAGCAGCACTGTGACTCCGTCGGCGCGAATTTTTTCGATCAATCGGCGCAGCACGATGGTTTCCGATGCATTCATACCCGCCGCCGGCTCGTCGAGCGCCAACAGCATTGGGTCCGTAGCCAATGCCCGTGCAATTTCAAGCCGGCGCTGGTCGCCATAAGGCAGTGAACTGGCCACATCGTTCGCGCGATGGCCTATTCCCACGTAATCCAGCAGTTCCTGCGCGCGCCGCTCAACCGCCGCTTCTTCGCTGCGCGTGGATTTGTTGCGGGTGATCGCACCCCAGACGCCGGCGCGAGTACGAATGTGGCGCCCGATCATGACATTTTCAATAGCGCTCAAACTGCCGAACAGGCGAATGTTCTGGAAGGTGCGGGCAATGCCGACAATGGCGATCTCGTGCGGTTTTAGCCGCGTAAGCCGATGACCCATGAAATTGCACGTTCCCGATTCGGGCACATACAGGCTGGTCAGCACATTGAACAAGGTTGTCTTGCCCGCCCCGTTGGGGCCAATCAAGCCATAGATATCGCCCTTGCAAATGGAGAAACTGACGTCCGACAAGGCCTGCAGCCCGCCAAAGCGCTTGCTCAGCTTGCTGGCGACCAGCAGCAGATCGGGCATGGATCGGGCATCCTGATTAATGCTCGCTTGCGTCATGCCTGGCCCTCCTTGTCGTGGCTGAGTTCGCGGCGCCGCACGGCCGAGGGCCACAAGCCGGCCGGCCTGTAGATCATCACGCACACCAGGGCCAAGCCAAAAAGCAGCATGCGTATGCCGTCCGGATCGAACACCACCGAGCCAAAGATATGCTGCTGCAATGGCACCACGACCTCACGCAAAAATTCCGGAAAGACCGACAGCAGGACAGCGCCGAGAATAACTCCCGGAATGTGGCCCATGCCGCCCAACACGACCATGCACAGTACGGATATCGATTCAGTCAGGCTGAAGCTCTCCGGGCTGACAAAGCCCTGCATGGAGGAGAACATGGCACCAGCCACACCGCCGAATGTGGCGCCCATGGAGAAAGCCAGCAATTTAATATTGCGCGTGTTGATGCCCATGGCCTTGGCGGCTATTTCGTCTTCGCGTATGGCCTGCCAGGCGCGGCCAATGCGCGAATTCTGCAAGCGCACGCATATGATCACAATGATGATCACCAGCAAGAGCAGGAGGTAATAATATTTTTCGGGGCCCGTGATGCGAAACCCCAGCAGCGTCTGGGTGCGCCCAAACGCCATTCCCCCCACGGAAAAGGAATCGACGCGGTTGATCCCCTGGGGCCCGTTGGTGATATTGATGGGCGCATCCAGGTTGTTGATGAAGATGCGGATAATCTCGCCAAAGCCCAGTGTCACGATGGCCAGATAATCGCCACGCAGCTTCAATGTGGGCGCGCCCAGAATCACCCCAAAGAACCCCGCCAGGCAAACGGCGGCGGGCAGGATCATCCAGAAGGGGTAGTGCAGATTGAAATGCGGCGACGCCAGCAGCGCCCAGACGTAAGCGCCAACGGCATAAAACGCGATGTAGCCCAGATCGAGCAGGCCGGCAAAACCCACCACAATATTCAGGCCCAGCGCCAGCATGACATACAGCAGCGCGAAATCGATCGTGCGCACCCAGCTTTGCCCGGCCATGCCCAGCACAAAAGGCAGCACGGCCAGAGCAGCGGCAAAGAGCGCGATACCAAACCAGACTTTGGGCCTCGTGCCCTGCTGGGAGCTGGAGGAAAAAGAATTCATCATGCGCGGTCTCCAACCCGCTCACCGAGCAGGCCCGATGGGCGAAAGACCAGGGCCAGGATCAAAACGATAAAGGCGAATACATCCTGATAATTGCTGCCGAAAACACCGTGCGTCAGGTCGCCGATATAGCCAGCCCCGAGCGATTCGATTATTCCCAGAAGCAGGCCGCCCAGCATGGCGCCCCCCAGATTGCCGATTCCGCCCAGCACCGCGGCCGTAAAGGCTTTCAGCCCCAGCAGAAATCCCATGGTGTACTGCGCCACGCCGTAATAGGTAGTCACCATCACGCCGGCAACAGCGGCCAGCACCGAGCCTATGATAAAGGCCGCCGCGATGACCGTATTGATATTCACGCCCATCAGGCCGGCCACCTCGCGGTTTTGCGCAGTGGCTCGCATGGCCGTACCCAGCCGCGTACGGTGCACCACCAGCAACAGGCCCGCCATGATGGCGATCGCCGACAAAATAATGGCCACTTGCAGAAAACTGATGCGAGCCCCGCCAATCTGATAGATCGTGGGCTTGATGATATGCGGGAAGCTTAGGTAGTTGCGGCCCCAGACCATCATGGCCAGCGTCTGGATAATGATGGATACCCCAATCGCCGAAATAAGCGGAGCCAGACGCGGCGCGCGGCGCAAGGGCCGATAGGCGAAGCGTTCAGCGAGCCAGCCCAGCGCGGCGCACACCGGAATGGCCGCAGCCAGCGAGACGGCAATGACAAGCCATGGCGACATGCCGCCCGGATCGGCGCCGACCAGGGCGGTTACCACCGTGGTGGCTACCATCGCCCCCACCATGACCACATCGCCATGAGCAAAATTGATCAGCCCGATAATCCCGTAAACCATGGTGTAGCCAAGCGCCACCAGGGCATACACACTGCCCACGGTCACCCCGTTGATTAGCTGCTGGAGAAGAATATCCATGCTCTATGACCTGCACGCAAGACCGGCCAGGCCAGCCTTGCTCGATTGAAATTGAAAGAATTCATGCGGCTGCGCAGTCGCCGTCGGCGAGCTGCGCAGCACAGACGGAGCAAGAATTACTTGGCCTGGCTAACCATGGTCTTGACCATTTCCCACTTGCCATTCTTGACTTCATAGATGGTGACTGAAATTTCTTTCAGATCACCCTTCTTGTCATAGGAAATATGATCGCTGGTGGCGCCGCTGCGTTTCAGGCCGGCCAGCTTGGGCAAATAAGCGGCGGGTTTTGCCGAACCGGCTTCTTTCATGGCGGTAATCATGTTCCAGGCGCCGTCATAGGCGTAAGGAGCGTAAACGCCAGGGTCTTTCTTGAATCGGGCCTTGTAATCGGCTTCGAATTTTTCACCCTTGGCCATATTCTTCAAAGGCACGCCGGCCAGGGATGCAAAAGTGCCATTGGCCGCATCGCCGGCCAACTTCAAGAAGGTATCGCTACGCGTCATTTCGCCCGATACCAAAGGCGCGGTAAGTCCCAGAGTCATCATTTGACGGCGCATGGGGCCGGACTGGGCATCAAGGCCGCCAAAGAAAATGGCAGCCGGCTTTTTCGCCTTGAGATTGGTCAGGATGGAAGTGAAATCATTCGCCTTGTCGGTCGTGTATTCGCGAGCAATTACCTTGCCGCCCGCAGCCTCGACCGCCTTGGCAACCTGATCGGCCAATCCCTGGCCATAAGCGGTGCGATCGTCGATCAATGCAACCGTTTTGGCTCCGAGATCCTTGACAATGTACTCGCCATCGGCTGCGCCCTGCTGGGTATCGCTGGTCATCATGCGGAAGGTCGTGTTGTAGCCCTGCGCCGTATATTCGGGCGATGTGGCCATGGCGATCTGAGGCAGGCCCGCGTCGTGATAGACGCTGGATGCGGGAATGGTGGTACCCGAGTTGAAATGGCCCAATATGCCTTGTACACCCTCGTCGACGATTTGCTGAGCGACCTGCACCGCGGTGCGTGGATCGGCCTGATCGTCACGCTTCACCAATTCGAATTGGGCTGTTTTTCCATCAAGCTTGATGCCCTGCTTGTTGGCCTCTTCCAGGGCCAGCGTCAGGCCATTTTCCATATCCTCGCCATAATGCGACTGAGGGCCGGTCAACGGCGCGGCAAAACCCAATTTGACCACTTCGGTATCGGCGGCATGCGCCGGCCCGAATGCAAAACCGGTCATCACCGCAGCAGTGGCGGCCAAAAGTTTAAATTTCCTGCTGGACTGCATGTCACTCTCCAATATATGTGTGAAGCCGGATCATCTCGTGGATGCCGGCCACCAAAAGCATGGCCCAAACCGAATAAGCCCTGAAAACCATGTACAAATTGCACCACTACAACCGCAACAAGCGATACGACCCGGAAATCAAATCAATACGCGCTTAAGATTTCCGGCAATCAGTTGCACCCCGCATTTAAACAAAAGTACAACCTTTTTTTAATTGGTTGTAACCCTTAAAAGCCGATTTGCACCTAACCCACCATCATCAAGCTGGCATTGCCGCCCGCGGCCGCCGTATTGATGCACATGGAAACCTCGCGCACCAGGCGATCCGGTACATACTCGCGCCCCGCCATAATTTCATCGGAACTCAAGCCCTGGACCGAGATGATAGGCCCGCCGCGCGCGGCAACACGCTGATTGATCTCGCGCAGCGTATCGCTATCGCCTTCGAATAAAACACTTTGGTAATCGCCTTGTTCGATTTCATTTTCGGAAACCAGGCGGATCCGCTTTTTCCCTTCGGCATCCAGGCCCGAGAAAAAAGCCCTGCTTGCCTGGTTATCGAGCAGGCTTGCCATATTCCCGGTGGCGAAACAGGCTGCCGACTGGGTTTGCGCACCCAGCTCCGTAGCGGCAATACATAACACCCGCCCACACGGCTTCAGACGATATAGATTGCTTTCTCCGGTTGGCCCCTGCAATACCAAAGACGGGTCGTGCGCGGCGCGCATCTCGCAGCCGGCCGGCAGCCCCGACGGCCGCTGCGCAAGCAGACGCCACAGATAAAGCGGCCCTCCCGCCTTGGGCCCGGTGCCCGACAGGCACTCGCCGCCGAAAGGCTGGACCCCCACCACGGCTCCCACAATATTGCGGTTGACGTAGAGATTACCCGCCCGTATCCGTTCGGAGACTCGCGCAACGGTTTCGTCGATGCGGGTATGCACCCCGAAAGTAAGTCCATACCCCGTGGCATTGATGCTATCGATCAGGGCATCGAGATCGACGCGCGCGTAACGGACTATATGCAATACGGGGCCAAAGACTTCCTTCTTCAGCGCCGCCACATCATTGATTTCGATCAGAGTCGGAGGCACAAAGGAGCCCTGCCGGCATTCCGGGCCGAGGCCGAGCTGATCAATGCGGTGCCCCGCTTCGCGCATGGCCTGGATGTGCGTTTCAATCGCGGCCTGGGCCTGTGCATCGATGACCGGCCCGACATCGCTTGCAAGCGTATCGGTATTTCCTACCCGCAGTTCTTGCATTGCGCCGCGCAGCATGGTCAGTACATGATCGGCACAGTCTTCCTGCACGCACAAGACTCTCAAGGCAGAACAACGCTGCCCGGCCGAATCGAAAGCGGAGGCAAGCACGTCGAAAACCACCTGTTCGGCCAAGGCCGACGAATCGACCACCATCGCATTCTGGCCACCGGTTTCGGCGATAAGGGGGATCGGATGCCCCGCGTCGTCGAGCCGGCGTGCAAGCATTCTTGAAATCAGCTGGGCCACTTCCGTGGACCCGGTAAACATAACTCCGCGAACCAAGGGACTTTCCACCAGGGCCGCTCCCACGGTTTCGCCGCGGCCCGGAAGGAGTTGTATCGCCGCGGCAGGGACTCCGGCGCGGCGCAGGATGGCAACCGCCTGGGCCGCGATAAGGCTGGTTTGTTCGGCGGGCTTGGCCAATACCGGATTACCCGCGGCCAGGGCGGCCGCGACTTGCCCGGTAAAGATCGCCAACGGAAAATTCCAGGGGCTGATGCACAGCACCGGCCCCAAGGGGCGGTGCGTGTCGTTGGAAAACAATTGCGTGATCTGGGCGGCGTAGTAGCGCAGAAAGTCTACCGCCTCGCGCACTTCGGCGATGGCATTGGGCAGGGACTTTCCCGCTTCTCGCACGATGAGGCCCAGCAGGGGCTGCATTTCGTCTTCCAGCAACTGAGCCGCACGGACCAGGCATTGCGCCCTTGCCTCCACCGGAGTCGCTTGCCAGATCGGCGCCACATGCATGGCTTCGGAAAGAGCGGCCTGCACCTCCGACTGGCTCGATTCGATGACATGGCCAACGATGTCGCGATAATTTCCTGGATTGTGCACGGCCTGGGCGCGCGCCTCATCCCATTCGAAGCCCCGCTCGCCAACCAAGGGCACGGCACGCCAATCGTTTGCCGCGCTACCCAGCAAGGCCGCCGACAAGGACCCCAGGCGCTGTTCGTTGCTCAAATCCAGCCCGGCCGAATTCAGGCGGCCATCGGACAGGCGATACAGATCGCGCGGCAGGGGAATCTTGTCGTGGGGCGCGCCCAGGGGCCGGATCCGCATGGCCGCCTCGGCCGGATCGCCTATCAGGGTATCGACAGGAATTTCGTCGTCGCCGATCTGGTTGACAAAAGAGGTATTGGCCCCATTTTCAAGCAAGCGGCGCACCAGATACGCCAGCAAGGTTTCGTGCGTACCGACAGGCGCATAAATGCGGCAGGGGCGATTCAGCTTCCCCTCGGCAATCGGCCCCGTGACTTCGTCATACAAGGCCTCGCCCATACCATGCAGGCACTGAAATTCGTACTGCCCCGGATAATAGTTTTGGCCGGCGAGATAATAGATGGCCGCCATGGTATGCGCGTTATGGGTGGCAAATTGCGGATATACCGCCTGGGGATCTGCCAGGAGCTTGCGGGCGCACGCCAGATAAGAAACATCGGTGTAGATTTTCCGCGTGTATACCGGATAGCCTTCCAGGCCATCGACTTGCGCCCGCTTGATTTCGGAATCCCAGTAGGCCCCTTTGACCAGGCGGACCATCACGCGATGCGAGCTGCGCTTGGCCAGGTCGATGATGTAATCGATCACAAAGGGCGCGCGCTTTTGATAGGCCTGGACCACAAAACCTATACCATTCCAGCCGGCCAATTCAGGGTCGAAACACAGAGCCTCGAGCAGGTCCAGCGAGATCTCCAGGCGATCCGCCTCTTCGGCATCGATATTCAGGCCGATGTCGTAGCTGCGGGCCAGCCGGGCCAGCGCCGTCACGCGGGGCAGGAGCTCGGTCATGATGCGCTCGCGCTGCGATCGCGAATAGCGTGGATGCAAGGCCGACAACTTGATGGAAATACCCGGACCCTCATAGATGCCGCGACTTTGCGACGCCTTGCCTATGGCATGGATGGCCTGTTCATAGGAAGTGTAGTAGCGGCTCGCGTCGTTGGCCGTGGTGGCCGCCTCGCCCAGCATATCGTAGGAATAACGAAACCCCTTGACCTCGAGCTTGCGGCTGTTGGCCAGCGCCGCGGAAATGGTTTGCCCGGCCACGAACTGCTCGCCCATCATGCGCATGGCCGTATTGACGCCCTTGCGTATCAGCGGTTCGCCTCCCTTGCCTATCAGACGCGTCAGAGCCCTGGACAGAGACTGCTCGCTGTTGACACTGACCAGCTTGCCGGTCAGCATCAGGCCCCAGGTTGCCGCATTGACGAACAGTGACGGCGACTCGCCCATATGCGATTTCCAGTCGCCGTGGCTGATTTTGTCGCGGATAAGCGCATCGCGCGTCGCCCGATCCGGGATGCGCAACAAGGCTTCGGCCAGGCACATGAGCGCCACGCCTTCCTGGCTGGACAGCGAAAACTCCTGGATCAGCCCTTCAACCCCTCCCCCCCTGCGTTTACTGCGCAAGGACTGCACCAGGCGACCGGCCAGCGAGTGGACATCTTTTGTGTGGGCCGAGCGAGCCTGATCCACCAGCATGGGCACACATTCGGTCTCGGGCCGCCGGTACGCCGAGGTAATGGCCGCGCGCAGCACCGACTGTGGCTGCACATCTTGCGCAAATTCGTAAAAAGGCGGCAATGCCTCCGGCCCGGGCACAGGCTCGCCTCCCCCATCCGTATCTACCCCGTTCAGATAAGCGAGCTCGGCCGGCATATGGCCTCGTTCAATGGCATCGACATAGGAAAGAATGGCCTGCTTGTGCAGCCAGTGCGGCGTACGCCCCAGTTTCTGGGCCGCATTTTTAAGCCGCTCGCGCAGCGCCTCGTCAACCTTGACGCCTAATGTGGTGGTTGCCATCAACGTAGTCCCGTTGTGCTGTTGCCGGATATATCGTCTGCTCGAAGATTCGGAAAGCGCCGCCGTGGACGGAAACTTCAAGCGATAGGCCGGAATACTAAACGGGTTGCAACTATTGGAATATTAAGGTTAACCCTATACTCGAAAAACCGTAATCAAGTACAACCCTTCATGCGCAAGGCCGTATCAGCAGGCACGGTTTGACCGGCGATTTGCGCTGCGATCACCGCGGCCAATTGATGCAAGGCGGCCTGGTGAGCCTGAATCAGCCCGGGGATCCCATTGCTGGCCGGCAGACGGACCTCCGCCTTGCAGATCATGGGCGTCCGCTTGCGCTGATTCACAGGCGTCAAACGCCAGGTCGCGTCCAGCACCACACCTTGCTGGTAGATCGAATCGAACCGCTGCACGGAAAAATCGATTTTCCAGAGAGCGAGCGTCTTGGGTACCGTGCGCGCGGGTATATCGATCACCCCAAGCCGTTGCGATAGATCGTTGGCCAGGGCATTGCGGATTTCATCGCTCAGCGGAGCCGCCCATAAAGAATTGTTCAGGGGGGTGACCTCGGCGCTACCTTTGCTGCCCAGGACAATCTGAGGCCGATCCACCTGCGCGGGCACCGACACGGGCTGCACACTGATTGCATACGAAGCCGGGGCTGAATTGGAGCGTGCGGCTGGCGCCTGCCTGGCCTCGGGCAGCAAGGTGTAGTAACGGCTCGCAGGTGTGGCGCAGCCGCCCATCAGCAACAGCAAACTCAGCGCAAAACCCGGTCTAAACAGATTCATCACAATTTTCCTTGTTCTAGTGGCCCGACGGGAGCACATCGGCGGGACGTCCCCGCAACAAAGCGCTCGGATGCGTCTGCAGATAATCGGCCAGATCGCGCAAGGACTTCGCGGCCTTGCTCAGCTCGCGCAAGGTTTGCTCCATATTGCCATTCAATGGAGAATCTTCGGCCAGCAGATTATTGACCCTTCCCAGCGAATGCTGCGCCGCCTTGAGCGTGGCCGTGGCCTGAGGCGCGACCTCCGACTGAAGGCGGTTGATCAGCCTGGTCAGGGACTTGAGGCTATCTCGTAAATCCCGGCCTATCCCGTCAAACGGCACGGCATCCAGCTTGGTGACGATACTGCTTATCTGCTGCTGCAAGCGATCGAAATTCCCTGCGATAGTGGGTAGTCTTACGGGCGTGGCCTTGCTGTCGAAATCAACCGGCGCCGCATCCGGGAAAAAATCCAGCGCAATGTACTGCTGTCCGGTCAACAAATTAGCCGACCTTATTTGCGCCCGCAGGCCTTTGGCGACCAGAGGCCCCAGTAAAGACTGGCCTTCATAGCCTTTCTCTTTGCTGTGGGCGAAAAGCTGCTGATAAGCCTCGCCAAAGCGCGAAGGATACACACTGGTTTTTACCAGCACCACAAATTGTTCGATCTTCGGATCGTATTCAAGGTCAATGTCGATGACCTTGCCCAGCTCCATGCCATGAAAATCGACTGGCGCGCCCACTTTCAAGCCGCGCACAGATTGATTGAATACCAGATCTATGCGAAATGGCGGCCCATCGGGTTCAGCCATGGCTTCGCCCTCGGTGGCCGTTAGCGCGAAAATCGCGCCTGCGGGGGCCGGTTTGGTATTTTTTTCATCGACAGATCTGAACGAAATGCCTCCCGCCACCACGGACGCCAGGGAACCCGTCTGTACGACGAAACCGTCTGCGTTGAGCGACACATTAATACCACTGGCATTCCAGAAACGGGTATCGGAAGTAACGAATTTGTCGTTGGGCGCATCGATGAACACCTGGATATCGACCGAGCGGCCACTCGGATCCAGGTCGTAACCTATGACCCGCCCTACCTGTATGCGCCGGTAATAAATAGGCGAGCCTATTTCCAGGGAGCCCAGATCCGGCGCTGTGAGCGTAAATCGGGTGCCCGGCCGGTCGCTGGTAATTTCAGGCGGCTTTTCCAGCCCGACAAATTCATACTGGGCCGCGCTCTGGCCGTCCTTGGATTGGGTCGTATCCACCGCAATATACGCACCGGACAGCAAAGTACCCAACCCCGATACGCCGCTGATGCCGAGCCTGGGCCGCACCACCCAGAAACGCGTGCCCTTCTGCGTGATGTACTCGGACCCATCGCGGTTCAGATCGATATGCACCAGCACTTTATGCCGATCCGCCGACACATCGATGCCGGTGACCATACCGACGACCACATCTCTGTAACGTACCTTGGTCTGCCCGACTTCCAGCCCCTCGGCCGATTCAAAACTGATCGTGACGGACGGCCCGGTATGCAACCAGGCTTTGACGACCAGGGACAAGCCTATTGCTGCCGCCAGGAGAGGAATCAGCCATATCCAGGAGATTTTTGCCTGGCGTTTGGGCGTAACGCGCGGTTGCGCCGGTTTCTGGCCTTGCGCGGCGAGTGCCGCCTGATCATCAGGGCCGGCGGAGCTTGACTCCGGTGAACCGGCGGCGTCGGAGGGAGGATTGGGGTCAGGCGGAATCTGCGGTTCGGTCATGCCTTTCTCTATGCGCCTTGTTGTAGGGTGTTGGGTGCAGCAGGCTCTGGATGACCCGGCATTGCCTCCGTTTCGTCGAATCCCCGGGCGATGCCCGCGTCCCAGCCCGAACGAGGATCGTAACTCATGGCGCCGAACATCGTCAGCACGACAACCAGCCCGAAACTGGCGGCACCCGGCCCTGCCGTCACCTGTGAAAGCCCCGGAAAATTAGCCATGGCCGACAACAGGATCACCACAAAGACATCCAGCATCGACCATTGGCCTATGAACTCGATCAATTCATATAAACGGGTGCGTTGCCGCTGTATGACTGCACCGCGCCAGCCATCCCTGATCAGCAACACGATCAAGGCAAACAGCTTGGTCATGGGAACCACGACACTGGCGACGAATACTATGACGGCAAGATCCCAGGAACCTAATTTCCAGAGCTCGATGACACCGCCCAAAATGGTATGGCCAGTCTGGCCGGTGGGCGTGCGGATTTGCATGACCGGCAGAATATTGGCGGGAAAATACAGGATGCTGGCTGCAATGACAAATGCCCAAGTTCTGGCCGATGAATCCGGTTTGCGAAAATGGATGCGCGCCCCGCAACGCGAGCAGTTGTGGGGAGAGTCATGCTCAGTGGCGTTTTGCACATTTCCGCAAGACAGGCAAGCCTCGACGGGGTGCCCGGCGGCCAACTGCGCCCCCGACACCGGAACAAGACCCTCATCTTCGGCATAGCGCCACAAACGCAGGGCTGTTACACGGCTAAGGCCCGTAAGCAAAAGGGTCAGCGCGCCAAACGCCCATAAGCCAAACCCGGGTTCCAGCCTGGCCAGGCCGGACAGCTTGACAATGGCAACCAGGATGCCCAGCATTAGAACCGGCACCATGCTCCATGAACACATGGCGCGCAGCACGCGCATGCCGTAATGAAAGTCGGCGGGCAGGCGTTGTGAGATTATCGCCAGCAATGCCCAAAGCAAAAAAAGCAATTGCATCAGCGGCAAGGCAAACCCAAACAGCCCCGTCATCAGGGCTACGACTTCATGGCCCTGCCGCCAGGTCAAAATCAGTGCATCGGGCAAAGACGCCTTGATATGCAAGCCGCCCATGCTGAGCGTTGCGATGGGGAAGTAATTCGCCATTGCAAAAACCAGCAGACCCGTCAGGGTCAGTGCCAGCCAACCAGTCGGGGGAACGCCGCTATGACGATATAATGTATATCCACAACGTACGCAATTGGCCAATGCCCCTTCGGGGATGAACGTGCGCTCATGCAGGCACGCGCAATGCGGACAAGCTATCAGCGGCCGCCGCGCCATCAATCGACGAGCTCGGCTTCCGACTCGACAGCAGGGTGCGCTTTGGGTTTAACCGCCTTGTCGGTGAAAGACAGTGCGACCTTGCCTTGCTCATCGAGATCGACCGTAACATTACCGCCGCCAACCAGCCGCCCGAACAGCAGTTCGTCGGCCAGCGCCCGGCGTATGGTGTCCTGGATAAGCCTTTGCATGGGGCGAGCGCCCATCAGGGGATCGAAACCCTCTTTGGCCAGGTGATCGCGCAGGGCCTGCGCAAACACGACTTCGACGTGTTTTTCGTGCAACTGGTCTTCGAGCTCCATGAGGAACTTGTCGACGACACGCAGAATGACTTCGCGCGACAAGGGCGTAAAGCCAATAATGGCATCGAGACGGTTACGGAACTCAGGCGTGAACATGCGCTTGATATCGACCATTTCGTCGCCGACCTTGGTCTGCGACGCAAAACCAATGGAAGCGCGGTTCAGCGTGTCGGCACCCGCATTGGTGGTCATGACAATAATGACGTTGCGGAAATCGGCTTTGCGACCATTATTGTCGGTAAGCGTACCGTGGTCCATGACCTGGAGCAGGATATTGAAGACGTCGGGATGCGCTTTTTCGATTTCGTCGAGCAACAGCACGCAATGCGGCTGTTTGCTGACGGCCTCGGTCAGCAACCCGCCCTGATCGAAACCCACGTAACCCGGAGGAGCGCCTATCAGGCGCGATACAGTGTGGCGCTCCATGTATTCCGACATATCGAAACGCAGCAGTTCGATGCCCAGCGTAAACGCCAACTGACGGGCCACCTCGGTTTTACCAACCCCCGTGGGGCCCGAAAACAGGAATGAACCTATGGGCTTGTCGGGCCGCCCCAAACCGGACCGCGCCATTTTGATGGCGCCGGCCAGCGCATCGATGGCCGCATCCTGGCCGAACACCACCGTTTTAAGATCGCGGTCGAGCGTAGCCAACTTGTTGCGGTCGTCGCTGGACACACTTTGAGGCGGTATGCGGGCAATCTTGGCCACCGTGGCCTCGACCTCTGCCTTGCCTATCAACTTCTTTTGCCGCGATCGCGGCAAAAGGCGCTGCGCCGCCCCCGCCTCGTCGATGACGTCGATGGCCTTGTCGGGCAGGAACCGGTCGTTGATATGCCTTGCCGCCAGTTCGGCGGCCGCTGTGATTGCGGCAGCCGAATACCGCACCCCATGGTGGGCCTCGAAGTGCCCTTTCAGGCCGCGCAGGATTTGTATCGTCTGTTCGACGGTAGGTTCGGCCACGTCGATTTTTTGAAAACGACGCGCCAGCGCGTGGTCTTTTTCGAAAATACCGCGATATTCGTTATAGGTAGTGGCTCCTATGCATTTCAGCTGCCCCGAAGACAAGGCCGGCTTAAGCAGATTGGACGCATCCAGAGTGCCGCCCGAGGCTGAACCGGCACCGATGAGGGTGTGAATTTCATCGATGAACAGAACTGCGTTGGCGTTGTCCTTGAGGGATTTGAGCACGGCCTTGAGACGCTGCTCGAAATCCCCGCGGTATTTGGTACCCGCCAGCAAAGCCCCCATGTCGAGCGCATACACCTCGGCATTGGCCAGGATGTCCGGCACTTCGCCCTTGGTAATACGCCACGCCAGACCCTCGGCGATGGCAGTCTTGCCGACGCCGGCCTCGCCAACCAGCAAGGGGTTGTTCTTGCGCCGGCGGCACAGGACCTGTATGACCCGTTCGACCTCGTGTTCGCGGCCGATCAGCGGATCGATCCGGCCCTGTCTGGCCTCGGCATTGATGTCGAGCGCGTAAAGCTCCAACGGCGATTTCTGCTGATCGGACTTGTGTTCGGTTTCGTTGCCAATTTGTTGCTTGACGGGCTCGACAGGAGATTCTTCGGAAGCCTTGGTAATGCCATGCGAGAGAAAATTGACGACATCGAGGCGCGTAACCCCTTGCTGCAACAGGTAATACACAGCGTGTGAGTCTTTTTCACCGTACATGGCAACCAGCACATTGGCGCCGGTGACCGTATTTTTGGCGGAATTACCCGACGAGACATGCATGATCGCTCGTTGAATCACACGCTGAAAACCTAGCGTGGGCTGGGTGTCGACCTCGTCGTCGCCAGGAAACACCGGAGTATTTTCAGCGATGAACTTGCGCAGATCCTGGCGCAGAGTATCGAGGTTGGCGGAGCAGGCGCGCAGCACCTCGGCTGCCGCGACATTATCGAGCAAAGAGAGCAGCAAGTGCTCTACGGTGATAAATTCGTGTCTTGCGGTACGGGCCTCTACAAAGGCCATATGCAAGCTGACTTCAAGCTCTTCGGAAATCACGCTTCCTCCATGACATATCGAAGCGGACAAAACAATTTTGATAGATCCTATTCTATGACTAATTCAGGCCCGCGTATCGCCCTGTGGCCATAGATTGTTACCGGATTGCATCAAAACTCGATATTTATCTGCTTACCGGTTCAAGCCGGACAGCATATTGACTGCCTCGACCCTTTCAACATGGGGCCGAAACCCTCGAATTCAAGCATCCGGAGCGGGCTCCATGACGCATTGCAAAGGGTGCTGGCGGGCACGCGCCATTTGCCGGACCATTTCCACGCGAGTGGCGGCGATGTCTCGCGGGAACACTCCGCATACGCCGCGCCCCTCATGGTGCACAAGCAGCATGATGCGCGCGGCCTCATCTTCATTTTTACCAAAAATTCGTTGCAGGACATTGACAACGAACTCCATGGGCGTGTAGTCGTCGTTCAGCAGGACAACCTGGTACAGCGGGGGCGGGGCCAGCTTGCTGGCCTGCCTGTCAAGCACTGTATCACGCTGGTTTTCGGTTTGAATAGCCATAAATAAAACAGTTTAAATAAGTGTGCTCTTGCCGCCGGCGACCCGTTCACCGGCCTTGCGATTCATGCCGGCCCCGGCATGGTCATGCCTGGGCCGGGCCGATTTATAACAAACTGGGCAGCCAGGCACCGAATAATCGTGAAAATGTGGCGTCAAAGTCTATATAAGTGCTTTCCATAGTTGACTAGGTTGGGGTACATTAAGCATTATCATAATATTCTGAATGTTTTCATGTATTTGTCAGCATCAACAGAAACAGGGCTGAAGCCAGCCCAATAGTCGAGCATTCAAGTCAACACTATAGTCGAGAGGCAGTCCGCATGTCAGATTCAACCACAACCTCCGCTCCTGGGGATACCCAAAAGCTAACGGGGACCGTTAAATGGTTTAACGACGCCAAAGGTTTCGGCTTTATTACCCCCGATAACGGTGGCGAAGATCTCTTCGCTCACTTTTCATCCATACAAATGAACGGTTTCAAAACGCTCAAAGAAGGCCAGAAAGTCGCGTTCGAAATTGCTCAAGGCCCAAAGGGGAAACAAGCTCTCAACATTACGGCTGCCTAGTCGCGTAACTATTAACCACAATAACAAATGTCTGATTCGTATACGTTCACGGGGCCCTCGGGCCCCGTTTCTTTCATTTGCGCCGCATTGCTAAGCAGCTGCCTGCTGTGCGGCCCGGCCCGTTCGCAATCCCTGCTGCTTCTGCCCACCACCGAACTCACCGTCGGCGCGCAGCCGGTACAGGCCGAAATCGCCGCCACGGAAGCCAGCCGCGAGCAAGGTCTGATGTATCGGCAATCGCTGCTTCCCGATCACGGCATGCTGTTCGTATTCGAGCGGGCCGAGCAGCAATGCTTCTGGATGAAAAACACTCTTCTGCCGCTGTCGATCGCTTTCATCGCGGCAAACGGCAAAATTCTGAACATCGCCGATATGCAGCCGCAAACCGAAGATGCGCATTGTCCATCGGGGCCGATTTTATATGCGCTGGAAATGCAGCAAGGCTGGTTCGCCGAGCACCGCATACAGGCTGGGCAGGCTGTCTTGGGCCTGCCCAAAAAACCCTAGCGCGTTCGAATAAACTTCGGCAGGGAAATTAAACCCGCTCCAGCACCACGGCGATGCCCTGACCCACCCCTATGCACATGGTGCACAGCGCATAGCGGCCGCCGGTCCGATGCAATTGATTGACCGCGGTAATAGCCAGCCGTGCGCCGCTGGCCCCCAATGGGTGGCCCAAGGCAATGGCGCCGCCGCCGGGATTGACGCGCGGGTCGTTGTCGGCAATGCCAAGCAGGCGCATGACGGCAAGCCCCTGAGCGGCAAAAGCTTCATTCAGCTCGATCACATCCATTTGATCTATTGTCAGGCCCGCAAGCGCCAGCACTTTCTGCGTAGCGGGGGCCGGCCCTATACCCATGATGCGCGGCTCGACGCCGGCCGTTGCCATGGCAACCACCCGCGCGCGCGGCACCAGCCCCTGCGCCTTGGCCATCGCCTCGGAAGCCACCAGCAAGGCGCACGCGCCGTCGTTGACGCCCGAAGCATTGCCAGCCGTGATGGTGCCATCGGGACGTACGATGGGCTTGAGGCGAGCCAAGGCTTCGAGCGTGGTTTGGCGGGGATGCTCGTCGGTATCGACCACCACAGGATCGCCCTTTTTCTGGGGAATCACGACCGGCGTGATCTCGGAGGCAAACACGCCCGCCTTTTGAGCCGCCGCTGTTTTGGTCTGGCTGGCCAAAGCGAAAAGATCCTGGTCTTCGCGGGACACCTTGAATTGGACGGCAACGTTCTCGGCTGTTTCCGGCATGGAATCGATGCCATATTGGGCTTTGAGCAGCTTGTTTACAAAACGCCAGCCTATAGTGGTGTCGTAAATGGCGGCGCTGCGCGAAAAAGCCGACTCGGCCTTGCCCATGACAAACGGTGCCCGGCTCATGCTTTCGACGCCGCCGGCCAATATGAACTGCGCGTCGCCGGCACGTATGGCGCGAGCGGCTGTGCCCAGCGCATCGAGGCCTGAGCCGCACAGGCGATTGATCGTGCCGCCGGGAACATCGACCGGCAAGCCAGCCAGCAGGGTGGCCATGCGAGCCACATTACGGTTATCTTCGCCCGCCTGGTTGGCACAGCCGAACAGAGCGTCGTCGAGACGAGCCCAATCGACGCCGGGATTGCGCTGGACCAGGGCCTTGAGCGGCGCCGCGGCCAAGTCATCGGTGCGAACCGGAGCCAGAGCGCCGCCATAGCGGCCAAAGGGAGTGCGAGTAGCGTCGCAAATAAATGCTTGAGTTGTCATAAAAAAACCTGGGCTTCAAGATAGGTGGGAGTCTGGCAAGCCAGACTGCATGGCAGACTTCAACGCTTATCTTATCGCATTCAGCCCGGTTTTCCGGAATCAGCCCGGAGCTCGTCCACGCTACGGTCAGTCGCCGCCCCGGTTCGCACTGCGGGGGTATTCGATGCCGGCGCCTTCATGGATTGGTTGTACTCGTGAGCGCGATGCCGATAACGGCCGGCGGCATTGTGGTAAAACGCATGCGGGCCGAACTGCCGCGACACAATGGACGCAAACAAGGAGCCTACGAGCAGCCAGAACAGCATAGGCTGGCTGCCCGTCATTTCCATGACCACCACGCTGGCTGTCAGGGGAGCCTGCGTGGCGGCGGCCAAAAAGGCAGCCATCGATATAAGCACCAGTACGCGCGGATCGACCGCCGCGCCCGCAAGCTCGCCCAATTGAGCGCCTATGCCCGCTCCCGCCGTCAGGGCCGGGGTAAAAATCCCGCCGGGGATTCCAGCCCAATAAGAAGCAACAGTGGCCAGCAGTTTGCCTACCCCAAAGCCTGGGACCTCGGGCGGATGCCCGGCCAATGCCTCCGAGGCATGTGCGTATCCTGTTCCGTAGACCGAATTATGAGTCAGTAAACCGAGCACCGCCACCGCCAGTCCCATGATGAACGCCAGGCAAACCGGATGGCGCCGAATCCAGTTGCGCCAGCGGGCTGGCGCGAACGACGCAGGCCCTTTGCCCAGCAGTTGGGAAAACAGGCCTCCCAGAATTCCGCAGGCCAAGCCGCAAGTCAGGGTCCAGAGCAGCATGTTCTTGTTCAGGGCGTGGCCGGAGAACGTGCCGAAATAAGGGTTGTTGCCCACCAGCGCCACGACCAGGAAACCCGACGCCAGCACCCCGATCAGGACCAGCCGGTGCCAGCGCAGGGCCGTGCCCCTGCCCAATTCTTCAATGGCGAAGATCACGCCCGCCAATGGCGCATTGAACGCCGCCGCCAAGCCCCCTGCCGCTCCCGCGGCAATCAACTCATTGACTTGAAACCCCTTGAGCGGAACTCCCATTCTTTGCCAGAAACTGCCCCAGGCCAGCATGACGGCCGCCCCTACCTGCACCGAAGGCCCTTCCCGGCCGATCGAGGCTCCGAACATCAGGCCGGCAAACGTCAGTGGAATCTTCCATACGGCCTGCGCCAGCGACGTCAATTGCCGTCGTCCGGGACTCGGCGGCAGGGAAAGCGAAGCAATTACCTGGGGAATTCCGCTGCCGGCCGAGTTAGGAGCGAAACGCATGGTCAGCCAACGGATCAATGCCATGCCAAAGGGCAATAGTATCCACCCCAGCCAGGGCCATCTGGCCGTCCAACTTCCGTTCAGATGCAAAGCCAGGTCTGCCAGCCTGGCAAAACCCAGAGAGACCAGGGCAACCAGAGCGGAGCCGCCCAGCAGCAGGGTGAGCTGCAAGGTTTTGCGCGACAGGCGCCGCAACTGGCGGGTCTTGCGCCGGGCGGCCTGGCGCAGGCTCGAATAGGCTTGCCGCAAAGGAAAGAGAATGCTCATGGCAAACATATAAAAACCCTCGGCAAGCGAGGGTCTGATCCGATAAATTGTCTGGAAGCGATTAGCCGAGATTGGTTGCGGCAAACTTCCAATTGACCAGGTTCCAGAAATTTTCCAGGTACTTGGGGCGGGCATTGCGGTAATCGATGTAGTACGCGTGCTCCCAGACGTCACAGGTCAGCAGCGGAACATCGGCTGTGGTGAGGGGCGTTGCGGCGTTGCTGGTGTTAACGATATCGAGCGAGCCATCTGCCTTTTTGACCAGCCAGGTCCAGCCTGAACCAAAGTTGCCCGCGGCCGATTTGCTGAAAGCCTCTTTGAAGGCGGCTGCGCTGCCCCATTTGGCATTGATCGCGTCCAACAGCTTGCCGGCCGGTTCGCCGCCGCCATTGGGCGACAAGCTGTTCCAGTAGAACGTATGGTTCCAGATTTGCGCCGCATTATTGAATACACCGCCCGACGCCTTTTTCACGGTATCTTCGAGCGATGCCGATTCGAATTCGGTTCCGGCGATCAGGTTATTCAGATTGGTGACATACGACTGGTGGTGCTTGCCGTAATGAAATTCGAGGGTTTCTTTCGAAATATGCGGAGCCAGGGCGTCCAGCGCATAAGGAAGAGGGGGAAGCGTGTGTGCCATATTCAATTTCCTTCAAAAAAACAAAGTTAGCTCGTTCATTGTATCGGGAACGAGAGAATAAATCGTGACGAATCCCGAATAAGTATATAGGGCCGCAAAAAGTTAGATTAGTCCATGTGCCTGCAGAACCGCAACCTCCGCTCCGCCTTGACTCAATTCCAGCTGCAGATGCTCGCCGGGGCTCAAGGCACTTGCATCTTTTACCAACGCACCCTGCTGGTTGCGCACGATGGCGTAGCCGCGGCCAAGTATTTTTCTGGGATTCAAGGCTTCGAGGGTTTGAGCGGCCGCCGCCAATCGCGCCTGTTGCCGCACCAGCATGCCTTGCCCGGAACGCGACAGGCGCGAGGCGTACTGGCCCAGATCATGCCGTCGGCGAACGACGTCGGGTTCGGCGTGAGCCAGGCGGCCTTGCAACTGACCCAGACGCGCCGCGGGGCGTTCGGACAAACCGGTGGCCACGCGCACCAAACGATTCATCAAAACCTGCAAACGCTCACCCTGCTGCGCCAGGCGCTGCTGCGGCGAGGCCAGCATGGCCACCGCCCGATCCAGCCGCAAGGCGGCACGCTCCAGCAAGCGATGCTGCTGTGCCGTCAGCGTCGCCAGCGCCGACCGGACCTGGGCCAGGCACTCCTGGCGAGCCTGGCAGCAAAGCTCGGCCGCGGCCGTGGGGGTGGGCGCACGCAAATCGGCCACAAAATCGGCAATCGTAAAATCGGTTTCGTGGCCAACGCCGCTGATCACGGGAATGGGGCTGGACGCAATCAGGCGGGCCAGCGCCTCATCGTTGAAGCTCCAGAGGTCCTCGAGGCTGCCCCCTCCCCGCACCAAAAGCAGCGTGTCGACTTCATTACGCTCACAGGCGACGCTCAGCGACTGCCTGAGTTTCCCGGCGGCATCCTGGCCCTGCACCGGCGCCGGATAGACAATAACCTGAACGTGCGGCGCGCGGCGCGCCATGGCCGACAGGACGTCGTGCAAGGCTGCCGCGGCCAGCGAGGTGACCACGCCGATTGCGCGAGGCATGGTTTTGATCGGACGCTTGCGATCCGCATCGAACAGGCCTTCGGCCGCCAGCTTGTCCTTGAGCATTAAAAAAGCTTCATGCAGGTCGCCCCGGCCGGCGCGCCTCAGCGCTTCGACCTGCAACTGATAGTCGCCGCGGGCCTCGTACAAAGTCACGCTGGCGCGAAATTCGAATCGTTCCCCGGCCTTTGGCACAAAACCCACACTCTGGGCCCGGCCACGAAACATGACAGCCCGTACGGCGGATCGCTCATCCTTGATCGTAAAGTACCAATGCCCCGACGCCGCCTGGGTAAAGTTCGATATCTCCCCCCTTACCCATATTTGCGAAAAATGCCCGGCGAGCAACTGCCCGACCTGCTGGTTGAGTTGGGACACCGACAGGATGGGATCGCGAGCTAAAACCGGATTATCTGTATACATGGCTGGAGGCTGATTTTTAAAAAAATGATGTTCGATTTACTGCGAAATTCCGGCAAACAGGCAACTTTCTTTGAATTGCTGTCCACAGGGAAACATGTTTTGTCAAACTACTGAAATATCAATCCAATTTGATCCAAAGATACAATCATTCTTTAAATTAATCTTGTAAGTAATTGATATATATAAATATACGAGAATTTCTAACATTGACCTCAAATTGACCAATCGACCTCTAGACCCAATGAATAGCGCCTTAGCCGAAAGTTTTACACATAATTATCCACAGATTCTGTGGATACTCTCGGGAAACCAAGGCCTCAAGCCAATTTGCCTCACGCTTTTTAATCTACATGCGCGTCTTCAGCCCGTCGTAAGCGCCAAGGCAAGCTACAAGCGCTGTTTAAATTCCGTATGTCCCGAAGCCGGCCAAATACCGGAACGGAACTCCCATTAACCGGGATACACAACAGGAACACCGTACCCGGTGGCTTCCGGTTTATCTGGCAAGTAGAACACTTGCCCTTAAAATACCAGCTTGTTCATCACTGTTTCACTCTGGCGGAGACGCATTTTGCTCGAAATCATTCATGAAGCGGGCTGGCCGATATGGCTGCTCATTGCTACATCGGTGCTAGGCCTGGCATTGATTATCGAACGTTTCCTGTCCCTGCGCACGAAGCTGATTCTACCGCCGCGGCTTGCGGCCCAGGTCCTTGAGTTGATCCGGCAACGCAACGACACACCGGAGGCCATCACGAAGCTGGCCGCCAGTTCGCCTCTGGGCCGGGTACTGGCCGAAGCACTCCTGAACCGCAACGACGACGAGGCGTATCGCACTGCCGCCATCGAAGAGGTCGGCAAAGATGTGGCGCACCGCCTGAATCGCTACTTGCCCGCCCTGGCGACGATCGCCGTGATAGCCCCATTGATGGGCTTGTTTGGCACCGTGGTCGGCATGATCGAGATTTTCGCGTCATACAGCCCGACCGGCGGCGATCCGGCCCAACTGGCCCGAGGTATTTCGATGGCCTTGTATAACACCGGGTTTGGTATCATCATTGCCATTCCCGCCTTGATCTTTCACCGCTACTTCCGCTCGAAGGTCGAGCACTGCCTGCATCAGATGGAACGCGAAGCCAGTGCGTTAAATCGCATGCTGGCAAAGAAAACACAAGCCGGCCCGGAGGCCTCGCGATGAATTTCCGCCCATATCCGTCCAGCGACGAGCCGGAAATCAATCTGATTCCCCTGATCGACGTACTGCTGGTCATTCTGATATTTTTGACCGCCACGACCTCGTTTACGCGACTAAGCCAGCTCAAGATCTCGCTTCCACAGGCACAAGCCGAAGCGGTGGACACAACGGCCATCAATATCGCCATCAGCCAGGAAGGCATCTATGCCCTCGACGGGCAATTGCTGTCCGGCCAAAACACCGAAGATATCGTCCAGGCACTGGTTTCGGCAGCGCGCAACAAAAACGACCCGGTACTGGTAATCAACGCCGATGCGCAAAGCACGCACGAGTCGGTGGTGCGCGTCATGGAAGCCGCGCAGCTGGCGCATATCAGCCGGGTTAACTTTGCAACCCGCAGTTCCCCTTGAGACCGCCGCTTTTCCTTACACAGGCCTTGCAGGGGCTCTGGCGCAGCAAAGGGATCGCCAGCACGCTGCTGCTGCCCCTGTCCTGGCTGGCCGGTCATTACGTCAAGCGCAAACAGCAACGCTATAGGCAAGGCACCCGACGCGGCGCCTCATCGCCCCACCCCGTGATTGTCGTCGGCAATCTCTACGTCGGGGGAACCGGCAAGACTCCAGTCGTGCTGGCCCTGATTCACGCGCTGCAGGCTCGTGGATGGCGGCCGGGAATCATCAGCCGAGGCTACGGCGGCCATGCCGGGAATGAGGCCAGAACAGGCCACGGGCAACTCGACCCGCGTGAATTCGGCGACGAACCGTCGCTGATTGCGGCAAACGGCAATGTGCCCGTTGCCGTGCACTCCGTGCGAGCCTTGGCGCTGCATGCGCTGGAACAGCACTATCCCGATGTAAATCTCATTATCGCCGACGATGGCCTGCAACACCTGGCTCTGGCGCGAGACATTGAAATCGTCGTACAGGACGCACGCGGCCTGGGCAACGGCCGGATGCTGCCCGCCGGCCCCCTGCGCGAGCCTGCCAGCCGCCTGGCCAGCGTCGATTACCTGATTACCAACCTGACCGCGGGCCAAGATGTCCCAGCGCCGCTTGCCATAGCCACCCGCCAACTGACAATGCGACTGCACCCGGATAGCGTGCGCCATCTGATCTCGGGCGAAAAGCTCGCGTGGAACGATTGGCGTGAGCGCTATCGCCATGCTTCTCTTGGGGCGATGGCGGGCATCGGCCACCCTGCGCGCTTTTTTGCCATGCTGCAAGAATGCGGCCTCGATCTCGATAAAACGGTAGCCATGCCGGATCACGATCCCTACACGCGCTCTCCCTTCGAGCAACTCGATACGGATCTGATCCTGATCACGGCCAAGGACGCGGTAAAGTGCATGCATTTTCAAGACGAACGCCTGTGGGCTGTCGATGTCCTTCCGCAATTTTCCGAATCGGACTGGCTCGACGAATTGCACAGGAAACTCAGCCTGATTGCCGAGGCAAAGTCCCGCCAGCCCTGCGGCGTGGAATAATCCGCGCCTGGCGAAACGGGCTTGACATCGCAGGACGGCTCCAGTGATTTCTAAAAACCCGCGGGGCGAATTACACTTCAGGGCTTGAACCTATTATTGCCAGGAGTCTGCCATGGAATCCCGCCTGCTTGAAATTCTGGTTTGCCCTCTTTGCAAAGGGCCCCTGCACTATGAACGTGAACACCAGGAACTGATTTGTTCCGCCGATAAGCTGGCCTTCCCGATACGCGACGGCATTCCTGTCATGCTCGAAAACGAGGCCCGCGACCTGCATGCCAGCCCATCCGGCGCGAGCGCAGCGTGAGCTTCATTGCCATTATTCCCGCTCGCTCGGCGTCAACCCGGCTGCCCGGCAAACCCTTGCTGGATATCGCGGGCAAACCCATGGTGGTGCGTACCGCCGAACAGGCAGCGCGTTCGCTGGCCGACCGGGTCATCGTCGCCACCGATGATGGCCATATTCAGGCCGTAGTCCAGGCCCACGGTTTCGAAGCGCTGCTTACCCGGTCCGATCACCCCACCGGCACCGACAGGCTGGCCGAAGTCGCCAGCCGTTTAAGCTTGGCGGGCGACACCATAGTGGTCAATGTCCAGGGCGACGAACCCCTTGTCGATCCGATGCAAATCAATGCGGTCGCGGCTCTGCTCGCACAGGACCATGACGCCGCCATCGCCACCTGCGCCAGTCCGATTACCCAGGCCGATACGCTGTTCAACCCCAACGTCGTCAAGGTGGTATGCGACCAGCGCCAGCACGCCTTGTATTTTTCGCGCGCCCCGATACCCTGGGCACGCGACGCATTGGCCGATGGCCAGCAGAGGCTGGCTGCGGATATTCCAGCGCTGCACCATATCGGCCTGTATGCCTACCGGGTAGGCTTTCTTGAAAAATTTCCCTCCTTGCCGATTGGGCAACTTGAGCGCTTCGAATCGCTCGAGCAGCTTCGCGCCATGGAAAACGGCTATTCGATCGCGGTATACATCACTCACGAACATCCCGCAGCCGGGGTCGACACTGAAAGCGACTTGATCCGGGTACGCCAGGCTTTTGTAAATCGGTTATAAATCGTCTTCCAATTCCATTTCTAAATTAACCGCGCACTTGGTGGGCTTCACGTCCCGCCGCTTGTGTACCGTCCGTGTTTCGCGTACACGTGCACGATCAATTTGAAAATGTAATCGTTCCCGCCCCATGCAGAAATTGCTGCGTTGCGGCATAATCGGAAAAAGTTAAAAAACTCCAGGAGAGGAATTCATGCGACTGATTCTACTCGGTCCCCCCGGCGCCGGAAAAGGCACCCAGGCAGCGTTTATCACCCAAAAATTCGGAATCCCCCAAATTTCGACCGGCGATATGCTGCGTGCCGCCGTCAAGGCGCAGACCCCCTTGGGCCTTGAAGCCAAGAAAATCATGGACACCGGCGGCCTGGTATCGGACAAGATCATCATAGGCCTGGTGCGGGATCGCCTGCAGCAAGCGGATTGCGAACCCGGTTATCTGTTCGATGGATTTCCCCGTACCATTCCACAGGCCGACGCGCTCAAAGAAGCGCATGTTGCGCTCGACTACGTTGTCGAAATGGTGGTTCCCGAAGAAAATATCATCGAACGCATGAGCGGGCGACGCGTACACCCGGCCAGCGGACGCAGCTATCACATCCTTTTCAACCCGCCCAAGACGCCGGGAATCGACGACATAAGCGGCGAACCGCTGGTGCAGCGCGACGATGATCGCGAAGAAACCGTGCGTCATCGTCTCGCTGTTTATCGCGAACAGACACGGCCTCTGGTCGAGTACTACTCTTCCTGGGCCCGCAGCGGTGCGGCCGCGGCGCCCGCATTCCGGCAAATTTCTGGCTTGGGCAGCGTCGACGAAATCAGGGCGCGGGTCTTCGAGGCCCTGCAGTCGCAACCACAACCCATCGCCTAGCGAGCCTGGCAACCGCAGACAGACCACAGACACAAAAACAGAGACGGACTCATGGAAATCAAAAATAAAGTATTCATCGTAACGGGCGGAGCATCCGGGCTGGGCGCCGGCACCGCCCGGATGCTGGTGGCCGAAGGCGCCCGCGTCGTGCTGGCCGACTTGCAAGACGAGGCGGGCCAAAAACTTGCCGCTGAACTGGGTCAGGTCTACGTACACTGCGATGTTACCCAGGAAGCCGATGGGCAGGCCGCCATTGCCGCGGCCCAAAAGCTCGGCTCCATTTTTGGCCTGATCAATTGCGCGGGCGTCGCCCCGGCCTCGCGCATAGTCGGTAAAAATGGCCCGCACCCTCTCGATCTGTTTCAAAAAGTGGTCATGATCAATCTTGTCGGCACGTTCAATATGTCGCGCCTGGCCGCCGCCGCCATGAGCGAGAACACGCCCGAACCCACCGGCGAGCGTGGCGTGCTGATCAATACCGCCTCGGTCGCGGCCTACGACGGGCAAATAGGCCAGGCTGCCTATGCCGCGTCCAAGGCCGGAGTCGTGGGGATGACCTTGCCGGTCGCTCGCGACCTGTCCAAGGCGGGCATACGATGCTGCACCATCGCACCGGGTATTTTCGGTACCCCCATGATTTTCGGCATGCCTCAGGAAGTCCAGGACTCGCTGGCCGCCAGCATCCCTTTCCCCGCCCGTTTGGGCCGGCCCGAAGATTACGCCAAGCTGGTCAACAGCATCATCACCAACGATATGCTCAACGGAGAGACAATCCGTCTCGATGGCGCGATTCGCATGGCCCCCAAATAATCGGGCCATCTTTTCATGAGCCTGCTCCGGTCAGCCGCCACAGTTAGCAGCTTTACCCTGTTTTCACGGATCACCGGCCTGATCCGTGATGTATTGATCGCCAGTGCTTTCGGGGCCGGCCCGCTCACCGACGCCTTCTGGGTCGCGTTTCGCATTCCCAATCTGCTGCGACGCCTCTTCGCCGAAGGAGCGTTCTCGCAGGCCTTTGTCCCCATCCTCGGCCAGGCACGCAACAAAAACTCGCACGAACAGGTACGCGTTCTGCTTGATCGTGTCGCCTTGCTGCTCACCGTTGCGCTGATGGCGGTTACCCTGCTCGGTATAGTTGGCGCCCCCTGGGTTGTCAGTGCCATGGCCAGCGGCATGCGCGGCGCGGCGCGGCAAACCGAATTTCAGGCCGCGGTCTGGATGACCCGGCTGATGTTCCCCTACATTGTGTGCATGTCGCTGGTGGCGTTCGCCTCGGGCGTGCTCAACACCTGGAGCCGTTTTGCCGTACCCGCGTTTACGCCGGTCCTGCTGAACTTCGCGATGATAGGGGCCAGCCTGTTTTTGACCCCATACTTCGACATCCCCATCTATGCCCTGGCCGCCGGAGTCATGATCGGCGGCCTGGCCCAATTGCTCGTGCAATGGGTGGCCCTGGCCAGGCTAGGCCTGTTGCCGCGCTATACACCCAGGGTACGGCAAGCCTGGCGGGACCCTGTGGTCAAGCGCATCATGCGGCAAATGCTGCCCGCTGTCCTCGGCGTCTCGGTGGCGCAGGTTTCCCTGTTGATCAATACCAATATCGCCACCTGGCTCACGCCGGGAAGCGTTACCTGGTTATCGTTTGCCGATCGCCTGATGGAATTTCCAACGGCGCTGCTGGGCGTGGCCCTGGGCACGGTCCTGCTGCCCAGTTTGTCGGCAGCCCATGCCCGGCAGGATCATCTGGGCTATAGCGCCCTGCTCGACTGGGGCTTGCGCCTGGTATTGCTGCTGGGCCTGCCTGCGGCCCTGGGCATGGCGCTGCTTTCCGATGGACTGGTTGCCACCCTGTTCAATTACGGGGCCTTCAACGGCCACGACGTCCTGCAAACACGCATGGCCGTCATGGCCTACTCCGTGGGCCTGATCGGACTGCTGTCAATCAAGATCCTGGCCCCGGGTTTTTACGCCAAGCAAGACATACGCACCCCCGTCAAGATTGCCGTATTCGTACTGGTCCTGACCCAGATTTTCAACCTGATTTTTGTACCGCGGCTGGCGCATGCCGGGCTGGCCCTGTCGATAGGCCTGGGAGCCACCGTCAACGCCCTGTGCCTGCTCGTCATTTTGCATCGTCGCAAGGTGTATCAGCCCGGCAGGGGCTGGGGCCGTTTTGCGCTGAGAATAATTCCAGCCCTGGCCGCCCTGACTGCGGGTCTGCTCGTCGTCAATCACAGCATCGACTGGGTCGCCCTGGCCCCCCACCCGGGGCGCAGGGTACTCTGGCTGGCCGGGGTCTTGCTCGGCAGCGGCCTGCTATATTTTGGAACCTTGCTGGCATGCGGCTTTCGACCGCGCGATTTTACACGGCGGCATCGGTAGCCTGTGCTTATGTGCTGCTTTACATAAAAAGCCTGCTCATATATAATAGCTGTCTTTGCTGAATTAAACCAATATTTAAGTAAGTAACAATATGGCCAATACTGCCCAAGCTCGTAAGCGTGCCCGCCAATCGGTTGAGCGCAACAAACACAACGCCAGCCTGCGTTCCATGCTGCGCACCTCGATCAAGCGTGTGCGTCAAGCCATTGCCGCGGGCGACAAAGCCGTTGCCGGCGAGGTTTTCCAGAAAGCCAGCAGCGTTATCGATCGCATTGCCGACAAGAACATCATTCACAAAAACAAGGCTGCTCGCCACAAGAGCCGGCTTGCAGCCGCTGTTAAAGCGCTGGCCTGATCGGTTTCCGGTTTAAAAAGCAAAGCATACTGGCCGAGTTTCCGCTCGACAGAAAAAAAGACGCTCCGGCGTCTTTTTTTTGCCTTGAATGTTCTGCCCTGGAGGCGACGGCCGCGCAACGGATAGTCCGGCCAGGCGGCATGTCTTGCCGCGAGCCGCGCCCCTATTGCGCCGAAGGAGGCTCCTGGATCTGTTTTTCGCTGGTCTGCAACTGGTTATCCTGCGCAAATTCGCAGGCGAATTTCCACGCCAGGGGCTCGAGTTCGCGCAGGCGCAGATCGACCACCACACAGCGCACGCCGTCGATCAATGTCGGCAAGGCGTAGGGCGAATAAGTCAGGTGCCCCCCCACGCAGCCGGCCGGGCGAAACTGCGACAACACGCCGGCCAAGCGTTCGGCCCAGTCGCTGGGACGAAAAGATTGACCAGTCAGAGTAATGCCGTGAATAATGAATTGTTGCACAATAGCTGTCATAGACTTCCGCGGACGGATTGTACCCAATTTAAGCGTACCGAATTTCCCCTGCGCTGCGGATTGTATATGATTGATACTTTCCGACGATAAACTTTTATGGGCATTCCCGCATGGAACGCCGGCATAGGTTTTTTCTCCCAGGGTTCAACATGTCTTTCGTTACACCACAAACAGGTCCTCTCAGACATTTTCTGCAATTTCGCGATCTTTCCAAAGATGAAATTCACTACGTGCTGAATCGCGCCCGCCTCATCAAAGACAAATTCAAACGATACGAGCCGCACCATACTCTGCACGACCGGAATCTGGCCATGGTGTTTGAAAAGGCCAGCACCCGCACGCGCGTCTCCTTCGAAGCCGGCATGTACCAACTGGGAGGCTCAGTCATACACCTGACCACCGGCGACTCGCAACTAGGGCGCGCCGAGCCTATCGAGGACACCGCAAGGGTTATTTCACGCATGGTCGATCTGATCATGATCCGCACCTTCGAACAAACCCGCATCGAACGCTTTGCATCTCATTCCCGCGTGCCCGTCATCAACGGCCTGACCAACGAATACCATCCCTGCCAGATCCTGGCCGATATTTTTACCTTTATCGAACACCAGGGCTCGATCGAAAACAAGGTCGTGGCCTGGATCGGCGACGCCAACAATATGGCCTACACGTGGCTGCAGGCCGCCGAAATACTCGGCTTTCGCCTGCATGTCTCGGCCCCCAGCGGCTATCGGCTGGATCCCGAACGCATAGGGCAGCCATCCGATGCCATACTGCGTGAATTCAACGACCCTATGGAAGCCTGCCGTGGCGCGCACTTGGTCACCACCGACGTGTGGACCAGCATGGGCTACGAAAACGAGAACGAAGAACGCCGCCTCGCCTTCGCCGACTGGTGTGTCGATGCCGACATGATGTCCCAGGCCGACCCGCAAGCCGTCTTCATGCACTGCCTGCCGGCCCACCGCGGCGAAGAAGTAACGGGCGACGTCATCGACGGGCCTCAAAGCGTGGTTTGGGACGAAGCCGAAAACCGCTTGCATGTGCAAAAAGCCCTGATGGAATTTTTACTTCGCGGCCAGGTGGCGCAAGCATGATTCTGGAAACCTGGCTGGCACTGGCGGCCACCTCCGCCGTCCTGCTCTTTATCCCGGGGCCCACCGTACTGCTGATGGTTTCGTACGCGCTCGGCCAGGGATGGCGGCCAGTGCTGCCTCTGGTTGCGGGCATCCTGCTGGGCGACGTAACCGCCATGACCTTGTCGCTGCTTGGCGTGGGAGCCTTGCTCGCGGCCTCCGCGACTCTGTTCACCGTTCTGAAATGGACCGGTGCCGCATACCTGGCCTGGCTGGGACTCAAACTCTGGAAGGCCAGCGGCACACTCGAGGCCCGGCCCTGCACCGAAGCAAGCTCTAGCGCCAGAATGTTCGGCCACGGATGGATAGTAACGGCACTGAACCCGAAGTCCGTCACTTTCTTCATCGCCTTCCTGCCCCAGTTTTTCGACCACCGCAGCGCCTTTCTGCCACAACTGCTGATCACCGAAGCGACATTCCTGACACTGGCCTTCTGCTCGTTGATCACCTACACATTCATCGCCACGCGCGCGCGCCGCTTCATGCACAACGCCAAAACGATCAGCGCCATCAACAAAACCAGCGGAACCCTGCTTATCGCCGCCGCCGTTGCAAGCGCCACATTGCAAACTACCGCCCGGACCTGAGGACCGCACATGTCCGGCACCTATCCCTTGCGTGAAGCCAGACACTTGCAGTATCCCGCTTGCCCGCGCCGGGCCCGGATTCAACATTGGGAGTAAGCACCATGTCAGACACGATTCATGTCCGGCCCGTCCTCGCATCCGATTTCCCCGCCTGGTCGGAACTCTGGGACGGCTATAACGCATTCTACGGACGCGCCGGCCCCACCGCTCTGGCCGCGCATGTCAGCCGAATGACCTGGTCGCGCTTTTTCGACGCCTACGAGCCCATGCACGCACTGGTCGCGGAATGCAACGGCTCGCTGCTTGGCCTGGTTCATTATCTGTTCCATCGAAATACGATCACAATAGAACCAACGTGCTATCTGCAGGATTTATTCACGGCCGAAGGCGCGCGAGGCAAAGGAATCGGGCGAGCATTGATCAACGCGGTCTACGATCGCGCAAAAGCGGCGGGATCGACGCGCGTGTACTGGCAGACGCACGAAACCAATGCAAGGGCAATGAAGCTGTATGATGCGCTTGCCGAAAAACCCGGATTCGTTATATACCGGAAAGCGCTATAAGCAGATCCGCCAGGCACGACACGCCCCATCGACACGAGAACAAAGACCCGACACATGTATCAGCTTTATTACCATCCGGGAAACGCCAGCCTGGCGCCCCATGTAGTGCTTGAAGAAATCGGTGCTCCCTACGAGCTGCTGTTTGTCGACCGTGCCAACAATCAGCACAAAAGCCCGGAATACCTGAAGCTCAACCCAAGCGGGCGCATCCCTGTGCTGATCGATGGCGATTTGGTGCTTTACGAGACGGCCGCCATTTGTTTGCACCTGGCCGACCATCACCCGCAGGCAAAACTGATGCCGCCGCCCGGCAGCGCGCAGCGCTCGGAATGTTATAAGTGGCTGATGTATCTCGCCACCACCCTGCAGGCCGAATTGATCAGCTATTTCTATCCGGAGCGGCTGATCGATGATGCGGCGGGCGCAGCCCAGGTCAAGCAGCATGCCGAAACCAGGGTCGGCCAAATGCTGGACATCATCGAGGCCGAACTGGCCTCGCAAAATCGCGACTATCTCGCCGGAAACAATTACAGCCTAGCGGATATTTACCTCATGATGCTCTGCCGCTGGACCAGGGGAATGTCCCATCCGGCAGTCAAGCGCCCTCGCCTGGGCGAATACCTGGAACGGATTGCGGCCAGGCCGTCAGTCCGGCGTACGTTCGCCGACGAAGGCATCAAAGCCCCCTTCTTTGCAGTTTCAAATTGAAAACCCTGCTCGCCCCGCTGTCCCGGCTCGCCGATTTCGACGAAATCGTCGATGTCCGGACACCGCTGGAATATGCCGACGACCACATACCCGGCGCAATCAACGCGCCGGTATTGAGCAACGAGGAGCGGGTCGTCATCGGCACCATGTACCGGCAGGTGTCGCCCTTCGAAGCCACGCGGCTGGGCGCCGCCCTGGTCGCCAAAAATATAGGCCACCATCTGGAAACGCTGTTTGCCGACAAACCGCGCCAGTGGCGTCCGCTGATCTACTGCTGGCGCGGCGGCAAGCGTTCCGGTTCCATGACGACCTGGTTCAACATGATAGGCTGGCAGGCACGGCAACTCGAAGGTGGCTATAAAACCTATCGCCGCTGGGTCCTCGATTCGCTGGAAAGCCTGCCGGCCCGCTTTCAGTACCGCGTCCTTACAGGACACACCGGCACGGGCAAGACCCGCTTGCTGCAAGCGCTGGGTCAGGCAGGCGAACAAGTGCTGGATCTGGAGCATCTGTCTCGCCATCGCGGCTCGCTGCTGGGCGCGCTGCCAGGCCACAAGCAGCCATCGCAAAAACGTTTCGAGTCGGATTTGACATCCGCCCTCAGTCATTTCGACCCCGCACGGCCGGTATTCGTGGAAGCGGAAAGCTCCCGTATCGGCGTAATCAGCGTGCCCCGGCCGCTGCTCGACGCCATCCATCGCGGCGCCTGCATCGAAGTCGAAGCATCCATTGAAGACCGCATCACCTTCCTGCTGCAGGACTACTCGCATCTGTTCGACGAGCCGGAACACTTCAAACAACTGCTGGACCGGCTTGCCGGCCTGCACAGCAAGCAGACTATCCAGCACTGGCATCAGTTGATCGACAGCGGCGCCCGTGCGCAATTGTTCGGCGAACTGGTGGAACAGCACTACGACCCCGCTTATGCGCGCAGCAGCCATGCGCATTTTCAGGAAATCAGCCGCGCGCTGCCTTTCATCTTCAGGCCCAATGGAGTCGACGGCCTGCCACAGGCCCGGCTGCTACTTCAACAAATTACGGCAGCCCACGCGGGCGATGCGCCTTGCGCGCCCGCGGATGCTGCATGCGGAAAGCTCACACCATGACCACGACCTCTATTCCCCCCCGCCTGACCGAACTGTCTCACGGAGGCGGCTGCGGCTGCAAGATTGCGCCGGGCGTACTGGCCGACTTGCTCAAGAACATGCCGGCCCTGCGGGGATTTCCCGATTTGCTGGTAGGCACGGAAAGCTCGGACGACGCGGCGGTGTATCGTCTCAATGACGAGCAGGCTATCGTGGCAACGACCGATTTTTTCATGCCCATCGTCGACGATCCTTATGATTTCGGCCGGATTGCCGCCGCCAACGCACTCTCGGACATCTATGCCATGGGCGGCAAACCCATACTTGCATTGGCCCTGGTGGGCATGCCCATCAATGTACTGCCTCACGACACGATAGCCCGCATACTGGAAGGCGGTTCGGCAATCTGCGCCAGTGCGGGCATTCCGATAGCCGGCGGGCATTCGATAGATTCGGTCGAACCGATATACGGGCTGGCCGCGCTCGGCCTGGTGCACCCGCAACGGATCGTCCGCAATACCGGCGCTCGTCCGGGCGACGTGCTGGTACTTGGCAAACCCCTGGGTGTAGGCGTACTGTCGGCGGCACTGAAGAAAAATCTTCTCGGCAAGGCCGGCTACGAAGCCATGATTGCCGCCACCACACAATTGAACCGGCCCGGCACGCCGCTTGCCGCCCTGCCCGATGTGCATGCCATGACGGACGTCACCGGCTTCGGGCTGCTGGGCCACTTGCTGGAGCTGTGCCGCGGCGCAGGCTTGACGGCACACATTCGCTATGCCGACCTGCCCTGGCTCGATGGCGTGCGTGAGTTTGTCGATGCCGATATATATACCGGCGCGTCAGGCCGCAATTGGGCATCCTACGGCAGCGACGTCGAACTGGACAAGAGCCTGCCGGCCACTGCCCGCACCTTGCTGGCCGACCCCCAAACTTCGGGAGGCTTGCTGGTTTCGTGCACACCTTCGGCCGTGAACCACGTGCTGGATATATTCCACAACGACGGTTTTGAACGTGCGACCGTGATCGGCTCAATGGCCGCAGGCGAGCCTCGGATCGTTGCCGCATGACAAAGCGGCAACGATCCGCACCACTCCCGGCTTTTTGATAATGCAGGCAAGTTAAAGCCGCTGTGCCGTTTTTTTACTTGCTCAATGGCCGCCTGCCAGCAATATATCCGCAAGCTGGTCTATGCCGCCCACGGCTAGGTCCCAGTCCTCTTCGGCATTCAGATCTTTTTTCTGATCCGGGCCATATTCCGTTGGCCGGTTGATGTAGGCGGTACGCATGCCGTGCAGGCGGCCATGCCGCAGGTCGTTGTTATGGGCCGCCACAAGCATGACTTCGTGCGGCCGCAGGTCGAAAAAGGCTTGCACGCCCAGATAGATTTCAGGATCAGGCTTGAAATGCCGCACCACATCGGCGGAAAAAACGGCATCCCAGGGGATTTCGCCATGTTTGGCCATACCGACCAGGCATGCAACGCTGCCGTTGGAAAAAGTGGAGATAATATAACGCCGCTTCAGGCGCGTAAGCCCCGGCACGCTGTCCGGCCAGGGGTTCAACCGATGCCATACTTTATTTACATGCTGTATTTCGGTTTCGGACAGGCCCGAAAGCCCAAAATCTCCAAGCAATTCATTCAAGCGCTCACGGTGCAGGACATCGATATTTGCCCAAACCCGCCTGCCGCTGCGCACACCATCCATGGCCGGCACATACCCCGCGCGCCAGGCGTCGGCAAAGGCCAGCCAATCGGCCTGGATACCCTTCGCCGCACCGAATTCGGCCATTTCGCGGGCAATGGATGCGCGCCAATCCACTACCGTGCCAAATGTATCGAAAACCAATGCCTTGACTGATTCAATACCCACCATGCCCTCCTGGCGCTATGCCGATCAAGAAAAATTTCGGAGACTGCTGCCGCGATGGTTCGACAAATCCGCCGCTTGCCAGCAATCTCATATAAAACAGATACGATTCATAACGAAATAAATAGAATTTTCTATTTACTTTTTATTTACTTTGTGTAAGTAAAAGTTTTAACATAAAGAAAGCGGGCCATCGCCGCTCCCCTCATGACGAAGCCTGCATCTCTTTACTTAGGAGACAGCCATGGCTAACGATACACAAAAAGGCTGTACACGACAGAATACCTCTGCCCAGCCTGTCCGGACCAATTTGCATAGGCGACACATTCTCCAGGCCGTGGGCGCGGCCGGATTGGCTACCAGCATCGGTCCCTTCTTTTTCATCAACAAGACTTATGCGGCAAACCGCAGCCTGAAAATACTTCAGTGGAATCACTTCGTGCCCGCTTACGATCAGTGGTTCGACAACACCTACGTGAAGGAGTGGGGTCAAAAAAACGATACCAGTGTCATTGTGGATCACGTTGGCATCCCGGCATTGAGCACCCGCGCAGCGGCGGAAGTGTCGGCGCAAAAAGGGCATGACCTGTTCATGTTCCTGTCGCCACCGCCTGTCTATGAAGACCAGGTCATCGATCATCGGGAAATCTACGAGGAATGCGAACGCAAACACGGCAAACCGGTGGACCTGGCCGTCAAGAGCACCTACAACCCGAAGACCAAAAAATATTTTGCTTTTTCCGACAGTTTCGTACCCGACCCGGTCAATTACCGCAAGGACCTGTGGGACGATGTCGGCATGGCAGCCCCGAACAGCTGGGATGATGTATTGACCGCCGGACGCAAGATCAAGCAGAAGCACAATATCCCCGTTGGAATCGGCCTATCGGCCGAGCTCGATACCGCGATGGCAATGCGCACTGTGCTGTTCGCCTTCGGCGGATCCGTACAGGATGAACATGGCACGGTGATACTGAACTCCAAGCAGACCCTGGAAGCGATCAAGTTCGTCAAGGCCTTGTATCACGACACGATGACCGCCCAGGTCCTGGCCTGGGATGCCTCTTCCAACAACCGCGCCATGCTGGCTGGCAAAATCTCGCTCTGCCTCAACGCTATTTCGGTAACCCGGGAAGGTGAAAACAAGAACATCCCGATCACGCCGAAAATCCAGCTGACGCAAGCCCTGCAAGGCCCGGGACGGCGTATCGGCATGGAACACGTCATGGATTGCTATGTGATCTGGAAATTCGCCGAGAATATCGACGGGGCCAAGAAATTTCTGGTGGACTACATCGACAATTTCCGGCAAGGCTTTCTAGGAAGCCAGTTTTACAATTTTCCCAGTTTTCCCAGTACCGTGCCGGATCTCGAAAAACTGATTGCCGACGACCCCAAAGCCCAACCCCACGACAAATACAAAATACTGGGCACACTGATGCATCAGGCCACCAATGTAGGTTATCCGGGATATGCCAATGCGGCTACGGACGAGATTTTCAATACCTGGGTGCTCAATACCATGTTCGCAAAGGCGGCCACCGGGAACGAAACACCCGAGAATGCCTTGAAGCAGGCCGAAGCAAGCTGCAAGCGCATATTCGCCAAATGGCACGAGCGCGGCATGGTGTGAGCAAGCGCGCCGATGGGGCCAAGGCTTTAGCTCAAGCCTGAACGCCTACGCGAGAACCAAGAATAATGGCCACTGTAGAAACCCGCTCGCTCTCCAAACGCTTCGATGGCGGCAATGCCGTCGACAGCATTGACCTTGCGGTACGCGAAGCCGAATTCCTGGTGCTGCTGGGGCCGTCGGGATCGGGAAAAACGACGCTGCTGCGCATGATCGCCGGGCTGGAGACCCCCACGTCCGGCGATATTCTGGTCAATGAATGCAATGTCACCGACTTGCCGCCCAGAGCCCGCAACATGGCCATGGTATTTCAAAGCTATGCACTGTACCCGCACCTTACCGTGTACCGCAATATCGCCTTTCCCCTGCAGGCACAAGGTGCGCCACGCGACACCATCAACGGCAAAGTCGAACAGGCGGCAAGCATGTTCGGCATCAGCCACTTGCTCTTGCGCAAACCGCGTCAATTATCCGGCGGAGAACGCCAGCGGGTCGCGCTGGCGCGCGCGGTGGTACGCGAACCCGTGGTCTTTCTGCTGGATGAACCCCTGTCCAATCTGGACGCGAAATTACGGATCTCGGCGCGCGACGAACTGCAGCAGTTTCAACGCAGGCTGAAAACGACCACCATCTATGTCACTCACGACCAGACGGAAGCGCTGGGCCTGGGCGACCGCATTGCCATTCTGGATCATGGCCGCATTCTCCAGCTCGGCTCTCCGCATGATGTCTACGAACATCCCGCCAACACCTTTGTCGCGACCTTTATCGGCTCGCCGCCCATGAACCTGATAACCGAAGCCGACAAGCCGACGACCGGCTTTCGTCCTGAACACTTCCTGCCACGCGAGGCCTACCCGGTCGACGCAGCCACAAACACGTTTCCATTGCATGTCACCCGCATAGAAAACCTGGGCTCGGACCGTTTGGTCTACGGCGTACTGGATTCGCCTCTGCCCCAGGTCAAAGTCATTTCACGCATCCCCTGCACAGTCGAGACCTCGGTCGAGGCTGGCGCGCGCTACACATTCGCCGTGCGCCGCCGGGACCTGCGATGGTTCGACCCGAAATCGGGACTGAACCTGGGAGAAAATCCGGCATGAACCAGGCCCACGCCATGCCCGCGCCGCGCATAAAACGCCATCTGCTCGAAGACGACAAATGGCTGGGCCGCTGCATGCTTGCTCCTGCAATCGTCTACATTACGCTGCTGGTCGGTTTCCCATTCCTGCTGTCGATTTACTACAGCCTGTCGGACGCCACAGTCGGCACCCACGCGCTGCATTTTGTCGGCCTGGAAAACTTCCGGCGCGTCATGGACAGCGACACCTTCTGGCGCTCGATGCGCAACACGCTGGTATTCACCCTGGCCTCGCAATTGCTGGTCGTGATCCTGGCCAAGATTCTGGCCATGGCCTTGTACCGCGACTTTCGCGGCAAATGGCTGGTGAGGCTGTTGATCCTGCTTCCCTGGGTGGCTCCGATTTCGCTGGGAACCATCGGATGGCTCTGGATCTTCGACCCGGTCTACAGCGTCATCAACCGGACTCTGCAAATGACCGGCCTGCTGAGTCCGAACGCGTGGCCCATCTGGCTGGGCCAGCCAGACCTGGCCATGATCTCGATCGTCATGGTGGATGTCTGGCGCCTGCTGCCTCTTGCGACTGTGATTATTCTGGCCGGCCTGAGCGGCATTCCTCAAGATATACACGATGCCGCAGCCATGGACGGGGCAGGCTTCTGGCGGCATCTGTTTCGCATCAACATCCCGCTGGTCATGCCCGTCATGCTGGTGGCCCTGCTGTTCGGGATCGTATTCACATTTACCGACATGATCATCATTTATGTCCTGACCCGCGGCGGCCCCTACGACACCACCCAGGTCCTGGCCAGCCTGGCCTTTTTCAGCGGAATACAGGGCGGCGACCTGGCCGAAGGCGCGGCCATATCGCTGTTCCTCTTTCCTTTGCTGGTGGCCGTCGTCGTGCTGTTGCTGACCATAGCGCGCCGCACCGAGGTAAGTTGATATGGCCATGACTGTGATCCACGCAAAACGCTGGGGTGCCCGAGCAGGCCATTTCGGCATCATTGCCGCCTTTGTGGCGTTTACCGCATTTCCCTTCTACTGGATGTTGATCACCACATTCAAAAGCACGCTGGACCTGGTCAATACGGCCAACAACCCGTTCATCTTCAATAGCGCTCCGACCCTGGACAATCTGCGAGTGCTGCTGTTCGACACGCAATACGTGCGCTGGATACTCAACACCCTGCTGGTCGGCGTTCTGGTAGTGATCATTACCCTGGTGCTGGCGGTGCCCGCGGGCTACAGCCTGGCACGCCTGTCCGGACGCTGGGGCAGGCAAATGGCCATCGGCATTTTCCTGACCTACCTGATACCGCCCACCATACTGTTCATTCCATTTTCGCGCATCGTCGGAGCGCTTGGCCTGCAGGATTCGCTCTGGTCGCTGGTTCTGGTCTACCCCAGCTTCACAGTGCCTTTCTGCACCTGGCTGATGATGGGATTTTTCAAGGCGGTTCCGCACGACATCGAAGAGGCCGCCATGATGGATGGCCTGAGCCGTTTTGGCGCGTTCCTGAAAGTTGTGGTGCCGCTATCGTCGGCAGGGATATTGACGGTGGTGATTTTCACCCTCACCCTGGTCATGCAGGAATTCATCTACGCGCTGACCTTCATAACCAGCTCGTCCAATTACACGGTCAGCGTGGGTGTGCCCACTTTTCTGGTGCGCGGTGATGTCTATTTCTGGGGATCGCTTATGGGAGCGTGCCTGATCGTCAGCATACCTATTGCCGTACTGTATAACTTCTTCGTGGACCGTTTCGTCGCAGGATTTACCGTCGGCGCCGTGAAATAGGCCTCCCGCACTGCCCCGCACAGCAGCCCTCTAACCCTTATTGACAATGTGGTTCAGGCCGCGTCCAAGGGTTCGGCTACCTATAATAAAAACTCTCATGCCTTTCAACCTGTTCAAGGACATCCATCGTGGCAAATGATTCCGCTATTCCCGTGTTCGCAGAAAACCTATACCCCTTTGACGCGCGCGGCGTTGCCAAGCGATTTCGTCATGCCGCAATTTTCGGCGCCCTATCGGCCTTGGGCCCGGGTGAAACCATGCGTTTTTGCAACGACCACAACCCACTGCCGCTGCTGTCGCAGATTGAAAGCCATTTCGGCGACAAGGTACAGATCAGCTATGTGTCGCGCGAGCCGGGCGAAATCGTGATCGACTTCCTGGTAACACGCTGATCAGTCCGCGCCGCGCGCTGTCGAACGCCCCCCCCGGAAGGTCGAGGGCGTTCGATTCACACAAAGCAAATACCTGTTCAGGCCGCCATCTGGCCAAAACGCCCGCTATTGAAATCCTCGATCGCCTGAACGATTTCATCGCGCGTATTCATGACAAATGGGCCATGGCCAAAAATGGGCTCGTCTATCGGTTCGCCGCTGAGCAACAGCATGCAGGCGTCGCTGTTGGCCTCAATCGACAACTCGGCGCCGGCACGATCGAACAACACCATCTGCGCCTCGCGGGCCACATGCTTGCCATTGACCTGCACGGTACCGTGCAGCACGACCACAGCCGCAACATGGCCGTCCGGCACATTCAGCGTAACGCTGCGCCCTTCAAGCAAACGCATATCCCAGACATTCATTGGCGTGAAAGTGTGCGCCGGCCCTTTGCTACCCTGATAGTCGCCGGCGATTACGCGCACGGTTCCCGCGCCTTCGGGCAAATTCACTAGCGGAATATCGCGATCAAGTATTCCCTGGTAGCCCGGAGCCGCCATTTTGTCTTTCGCAGGCAGATTGACCCACAACTGCACCATTTCCAGCGTTCCGCCCTTGCGAGTGAACTCTGTGGAGTGAAACTCCTCATGAAGAATGCCGGACGCCGCCGTCATCCATTGCACGTCGCCCGGGCCGATCACGCCGCCATTGCCTGTTGAATCGCGGTGCTCAACCTCGCCCTTGTAGACAATGGTGACTGTCTCGAAACCGCGATGGGGATGTTGCCCCACGCCACGAGGTGCAGCGGCCGGAGCAAACTCGGCCGGCCCGGCATAATCCAGCATGAGAAACGGGCTGGCCTGCTTTCCCAGCGAGTCATAGGCAAAAAGCGTGCGCACGGGAAAACCATCACCCACCCAGTGCGAACGGGGATTACCGTAAATACCTGACACTTTTTTCATATCTGCTCTCCAGTTCGACGCCTTAACCATAAAAGGCCTGTCTCGATACATCCATCATAAGAATAGAACGACTTCTTGAATAGATGGCAAAATCCCCACACATTGTTCTATAAATAGAACTATAGAAACCAGGATGTCGATAACCATGGCATCGGAATAATCGCATAAGCTCCATCACAAGACCCAATCTCGAATACCGGCATTGGCCCGACGAATCCGGCCTGCCTGCGGCGCGCCGGCCAGATTTCCGGCTTTCGGCGGGAATGCGCAGCCCCCCGTCCCGACAAATGTTTCTACCCTGGCTAGACAATCCATTAAGCCATGCGCAACAAATGGCTTTATACTAGACCAGCTAGTACCATTCAGCTTCTACAACACTTAAAAGGTGAAACCATGACTTTTCGTTTAACGAAATTTACCTGTCAAACCCTGGCTGCGTGTGCGATGACAGCAGGGTTGTTTTCATCAGTTGCTCTGGCGGCGGGCAATAAATCCAGTGCCGACATTCAGGCGCAATACCGGGCCGATGTCGCACATTGCAATAGCGGCCAGTCCACCCAAGGCCGGGCCACCTGCCTCAGGGAAGCCGGTGCCGCGCGCGAAGAGGCCTTGCGCAATCGCCTGGTTATGGGCAACGAAAATTACCAGCAGGACGCAAGCAATCGCTGCAAGTCCCTGCCTAGCGGCCAACAGCAGCAGGATTGCATGATGCAAATGTCCGGCCAGGACACCGTCACCAAAGGCAGTGTCGACAGCGGCGGCATTCTTAGAGAAACCACCATAACAGTGCCGGCCGGCCAATAGCATATCCAACGGTTCGCGGAACTGCCGTGAACTGTCTTTCAGGAGCGCCTCGACGCGACAATACGAGAAGAATTACCGGCAGGCCCCAGAAACGGAGCCAAGATATCGTACTATTGAGCCTGATTAATTCAGACTTTTGTAAGCATAGATGTCGCTGATTTTTATTCTCGCCTTGCCCTTCGCGGGCAGCCTGGTGGCAGCCCTGCTGCCATCCAATGCGCGCAATCTGGAGGCCTGGCTGGCTGGCTCAGTCGCTCTCGTTTGCGCCGCATTGGTCGCCTTTGAATTTCCGCAGATCGCCCAAGGCGGCGTTGTGAAATTCGTTATCCCCTGGATTCCCGCCCAGGGCATCGACATCGTGCTGCGCCTCGACGGTTATGCCTGGCTATTCGCCCTGCTCATCACCACCATGGGCGCCTTGGTCGTGCTGTATGCCCGCTATTACCTGTCTCCCCAAGACCCGGTACCGCGTTTTTTCTCTTTTTTCCTGATATTCATGGGCTCGATGCTGGGCCTGGTGCTATCGGGCAATCTCGTGCAACTGGTCATATTCTGGGAACTGACCAGCCTGTCTTCATTCATGTTGATTGCCTATTGGCATCACCGGCTCGACGCGCGGCGCGGCGCGCGCATGGCCTTCACCATTACGGCAGGCGGGGGCCTGTGCCTGCTGGCCGGCGTCCTTATGCTGGGTCATATCGCCGGCAGCTACGATCTCGATCAAGTGCTGGCGTCGGGCGATCTGGTGAGGCACCATCCATGGTATTCGACGATACTGATTCTGATTGCGCTGGGAGCCTTAAGCAAAAGCGCCCAATTTCCCTTCCATATCTGGCTGCCCAATGCCATGGCGGCCCCCACTCCCGTATCGGCCTATCTGCATTCGGCCACTATGGTGAAGGCAGGCGTATTTATACTGGCGCGTTTCTGGCCCGTCCTTTCCGGCACCGAAGAATGGTTCTGGATCATAGGCGGAGCCGGCCTGTTCTCTTTGGTCCTGGGTGCCTATGCCGCTACCTTCCAGCAGGACATGAAGGGCGTACTGGCCTACTCCACTATCAGCCACCTGGGCCTGATCACCCTGCTATTGGGCATGAACAGCAAGCTGGCGCTGGTGGCGGCCATTTTTCACATGGTCAATCACGCCACATTCAAGGCGTCCCTGTTCATGGCCGCCGGCATTGTCGACCACGAAACCGGCACGCGCGATCTGGGCCGCCTGTCGGGCCTGTATCGCAGCATGCCGATCACCGCCACACTGGCCATTGTGGCGGCCGCCTCCATGGCGGGCGTGCCGCTGCTTAACGGATTCATCTCCAAGGAAATGTTCTTCGCCGAAACGGTCTTCATCAGCGGCGACTGGATCAGGCAATTCGGCCTGCCCATTGCCGCGGTCATTGCCGGCGCATTCAGCGTCGCCTATTCCATCCGTTTCATCGCCCAGGTTTTCTTTGGGCCGCCGGCAGTCGATTTGCCGCATGCGCCTCACGAACCGCCGCGCTGGATGCTGCTGCCCAGCGCCTTGCTGGTATTGGCCTGCCTTCTTGTGGGAATGCTACCCGGCAAGACGCTGGGGCCTTTGCTGCACGCGGCAGTGTGGTCGATTCTTGGACAAGAGACTCCTCGTTACGACCTGGCCATCTGGCACGGATTCAATCTGCCGCTGGCCATGAGCTTCCTGGCTCTGGCCGGAGGGGTGGCCTTGCTGTGGCTGCTCGGCGCCAGATTGCAAGCCCGGCCAGGAAAAACGCCGCTCATCCATCGCATCGACGGCCGGCACATCTACGAAACCCTGATGGAACGCCTGGGCGAATCGGCCAATGCCGTGATGAACTGGATCTACTCGCCCTACCTCCAGCCCCAACTCCTGCTGGTCATCGTCGCCACCTTCTGCGTCGCCCTTTTGCCGCTGCTTGGGCAAACATGGTTAAGGCCGGAAATAGCAACGCCCATCGATCCTGCCTTTGCCCTGATGTGGGTGGTCGGCGCCGCCTGCGCAATCGGTGCAGCCCGCCAGGCAAAATACCACCGCCCCGCGTCCCTGGCGCTGGCGGGGGGCGCGGGCCTCATCACCAGCCTGACTTTTGTCTGGTATTCGGCCCCCGATCTTGCGCTGACTCAACTGGCCGTCGAAGTCGTCACGACGGTACTGATCCTGCTGGGCTTGCGCTGGCTGCCGCGCCGCATCGAAGAAAGCGGTACGCCGGCAAAAATAGCGCCGCATGCCCGCTGGCGCCGTTTTCGGGATTTGATGATTGCACTACTGGGCGGGGCCGGCCTGGCGGCCCTGGCCTATGCAGTCATGACCCGCACCGCAACCAGCACCACGGCAGCCTATTTCCTGAACAAAGCCTTGCCCGAAGGCGGCGGCACGAATGTCGTCAACGTGATTCTGGTGGATTTCCGCGGATTCGACACCTTGGGCGAAATTACCGTGCTGGGCATCGTGGCCTTGACCGTCTATGCACTGCTTCGGCGTTTCCGTCCGCCACCTGAGAGCATAGACATGCCGCAGCAGCAAAATCAGGAAGGAACCGCGCCGACCGAGCCGGATCCCGAAGCGCCGATTCCCCAGGGAGCTTTGAAGATACCCGCCGTGCTCGTGCGATTGCTCTTGCCCATAGCCGGCCTGATTTCTTTCTTTTTCCTGCTTCGCGGGCACAATCTGCCCGGAGGCGGGTTCGTGGGTGGGCTCATCATGGCCACAGCCATCATTTTGCAATACATGGTCGGCGGGGTCCTGTGGGTGGAGTCGCGCACACGCATACACCCGCAATACTGGATTGCCGTGGGCCTGCTGACCGCCGGGGCGGCGGCCATGTCCGCCTGGTGGTCCATGCGGCCCTTTCTTTCGGCGCGTTCATGGGAGCTGCTGCTGCCGCTCATCGGGCACATACATTTATCCACCGTTCTGTTTTTCGATATCGGGGTATACATGCTCGTGATCGGAGCCACTGTTCTGATCCTGCTGGTGCTGGCCCATCAATCGCTGCGGTTCCACCGCAAGCCGGCAGCGCCCGGCAGGCAAATTGCGCCGCCCGGCGCGGGGGCTGTGTGATGGAAATCGTTATCGCATTGGCCATAGGCGCGCTGGCGGGCTCGGGGATCTGGCTGCTGCTGCGTCCCCGTACCTTCCAGGTCATCATGGGCCTGTCCCTGCTTTCTTACGCGGTCAATCTTTTCATATTCAGCATGGGTCGACTAAGCCAGGGCAAACTGCCGGTCATCGATGCCGGCAAGGGGGTCGACCCAAGCCTTTATGCCGACCCTGTGCCGCAGGCTCTGATTCTAACGGCCATTGTTATCGGATTCGCCACCACCGCCCTGTTCCTGGTTGTCCTGCTGGCTTCGCGCGGCCTGACCGGGACCGATCATGTCGATGGCAGGGAGCCGCCACCATGAATGGCTGGCTGCAGCACTTGCCTATTTTCCCTGTCGCCGTCCCGCTCATGGCCGGCGCTCTCATGCTGCTGTTCAAGGAAACCCGGCGCCTGACGCGACTCGGCATAGGCCTGGTATCGGTCCTGATCCAGCTCGCGGCAGCCGTGGGACTTTTATGCCTGACGGCCGGAGCCGTACCGAATCTGTGGCCCGACGGCATAGGCGTGTATCTGCTTGGCGACTGGCCCGCGCAATTCGGCATCGTTGTGGTCGTCGACAGGCTTGCAGCCATCATGCTTACCCTGAGCGCCGTGCTGGGAACCGCTACGCTGGTTTATTCCAGTGTCCGCTGGGACCGTGCGGGCGTGCATTTTCATCCCCTGTTCCAGTTTCTGCTGATGGGGTTGAATGGCGCCTTCCTGACGGGCGACCTATTCAATCTGTTCGTTTTTTTCGAAGTATTGCTGGCAGCCTCTTACGGATTGATTCTGCACGGATCCGGGACGGCCCGCGTAACGGCCGGCCTGCACTATATCGCGGTCAATCTCGTGGCTTCGCTCATGCTGCTGATCGCAATTGCCCTGATATACGGCGTCACGGGCACGCTGAATATGGCGGACCTGGCGGTACAGGCCGGCCGGCTGGCAGGGCCGAACCGACGCCTCTTTGAAGTCGGAGCGGCGATCCTCGGCATGGCATTTCTCATCAAGGCGGCGGCATGGCCCCTGAATTTCTGGCTTCCTGCCGCGTATGCCAACGCATGCGCACCCGTGGCCGCCCTTTTTGCGATCATGACCAAAGTAGGCATTTATGCCTTGCTGCGACTCGGCTCTTTGCTGCTGCCCACCGGAGCGCCCGCCGCGTTCGGCGGCGACTGGATGTTTCCTGTGGGCTTGCTCACCCTGCTCTTTGGCACCGTGGGGCTATTGGCGGCACAACAAATAGGACGCCTGGCTGGATATTGCATCATCATTTCATCGGGCACCTTGCTGGCGGCGCTGGGCATGCCGGGTGTCACGCTGACCGGCCCCGCCTTGTTTTATTTGATCAACTCGGTACTCGCCCTGGGGGCCTTTTTCATGTTGATCGAAATGGTCGAGCGCACCCAGACATTCGGCGCCAACCTGCTGGCAGTCAGCCAGGAAGCCTTCGATCTGGACGATCCCGAACCTCCTGATCATTCAGACGAGGTTATCGGTGTCGCCATCCCCGCCGCGCTGGCCTTTCTGGGCCTGGCCTTTATTTGCTGCGCCGTGCTGATCATCGGCTTGCCGCCCTTATCCGGATTCGTCGCCAAGTTTTCGCTCCTGGCAGCCGCGCTCGATATGTCGAGCACCGGCATGCCCTCGTTCAATGCCTGGCTGCTTGTCATAGCGGTATTGGCTTCCAGCATGGCGGGGGTTGTCTCCCTGGGCCGCACAGGCATCCGCACTTTCTGGAGCACCGACGACGCAATTACCCCACGCCTGCATATCAGCGAAGCCGCTCCGGTAGCCGCATTACTCATGGCTTGCCTTGCCTTGGCCATCTGGGCAGGCCCGGCCAGCAGTTACCTGAACGATGCCGCACGCTCGCTCGACCGGCCTGAATCCTACATCGGCGCTGTACTTGCACAGCACACTCAGCGCGCACCGGCACATGGAGGCCAGCCATGAAACGCCTGCTGTATCGCCTGCTCATGCCTATATTTTTAACTGTCCTGTGGCTGGTGCTGAACGATACCTTGTCGTGGGAGCAGGTTTTGCTGGGCGCGACGCTCTCGATCATGCTGGTATGGGCCGGATCCCGATTACGCCCATTGCGGGCAAGGCCCAAGAAACCATTTGTCATGATCCGGCTGCTTTGCGCGGTCATCGCGGATATCACCCGATCCAATCTGGCGGTAGGACGGCTGGTCTGGACTGGAGCACCCGCCACACCGGGCTTTATCGACATTCCACTGGATATGCGCGACCCGCACGGCCTGGCAGCCCTGGCCTGCATCATCACCTATACGCCCGGCACCGTATGGGCCAGGCTTTCCGAAGGCGAAAACCTTCTGACGCTGCACGTGCTCGACCTCAAAGACGAGTCGCACTGGATCAGAACGATCAAGCAGCGCTATGAACATCCCCTGATGGAGATATTTGAATGAATACCGTACTTATCTGGGCAAGCACCTTTGCGCTGTACTGTTTTGCGCTGGGAATGATATGCGCGGCGATACGTCTGCTGCGCGGACCAACGGCCGAAGATCGTGTGCTGGCGCTCGACACCATGTATATCAACGGCATGCTGACCATTCTGGTGCTGGGCATCCGGTTTGGAACCAGCCTGTATTTCGACATAGCTTTGCTGATTGCGCTGTTCGGCTTTGTCGGGTCGGCCGCCATGGCCAAATTCCTGCTTCGCGGCGAGGTCATCGAGCCATGAATACACTGCCATTATGGGTATCGATTCCTGCTTCCATTCTGCTGGTGTCAAGTGGCATACTGGCCTTGACCGGCTCGCTGGGGCTGCTGCGATTCAAGAATTTTTATTCGCGCATTCATGCCCCCACCATGGGCAATACGCTGGGAACCATTGGAGTATTGCTGGCATCGATGCTGGTTTCTTCAAGCACAGCTCGACATCTGATACTGGATGAAATTCTGATCGTCCTGCTTCTGGTCATCAGTTCGCCGGTAACGGCCATACTTTTGATGCAGGCAGCCATTCGCCGCGATGCCCGCCGCAACCCGGGCGACACGTAATCCGGGCCACGGCGGCGAGCAAGCAATGCAAGAACCTTAGAACCTGTGAGTGACGCCGGCCATGTAGCGCGTGGTTGTGCCTTGCCCCTGGACCACTTGCTCATCGAGCGAATAGCGGCTGGCCAGGCCCGCCATGGCATACAAACTGGTACGAGGCGACAGGCTGTATAGGTAACCCAGGGTTGCCACCTGCCCCGATTTGGCCTTTTCACCATCTTGCCAATGCCAGTGGGGTTGCACAAAAGACCATTGCGCCAGGACAGTGCCATGTGCTCCGACGGGCACAGCGACACCAAGCAGATAGGCATCCAGATGGCCTCCATTGGCAAACTCGGCGGCTCCCAGACCCAGGCCCAGCCCATCGGGATCACCGCCGTCCAGGCCGGCATAGCCATTTTTCATGCGGCTCCATGCCGCAGATACCTTGGCGACCTGAAAATCGTAGGAAGCGCCCAGTTGCCACGCTTCGGGATTTTTACCGTTAGGCAATACGGTATCGGATAAATAAGTTTTGTCCCAGGTGGCCACCAGCAATAAGGGGCCTTGGCTATATTGCAGGGCTGCGCTCACCATGGGCGACTTCCGGCCATTGATCTGGCTGCCGCTTATGTCGAACGCATAACCCGCGCCAAAGCTGAAGCCCGACAAGGACGGCGATACATAATTGACGGCATTGTTCACCCGATAGTTGTCCGAAGCCTTGAGCGTGGAGCCCATGGCCATTTCCTTCCAGGATGCGATTTCAACCTGGCTGCCGAACTGCTGGGCAATCGTGTGCTGGCGTCCCAAACGCAATTCGCCCAGATGTTCGCTGTTCAGGCCTACCCATGCCGAGTTGCTGAACAGATTATCCTTGTCCGAGAGGCTTCCTGTATTGACATCGAAGAGCGATTCGAGCTGAAAGATGGCCGATAAATCGTCGGTCAGCTTTTCCTGGCCCTTTATGCCAAACAAAGAATCGGTGAATCCGCCCGAAATCACTCCGGTAACCGAGCTTTTGGCGCCATTGGGGCCGGATACATGCGTCGACCCAATGCCCGCATCCACGATGCCGTATAAAGTTACCCCCGATTCAGCCGCATAAGCGCCGTTCGCGCACGCCGCAAGAACCACTGCCCACAATAAGCCAGTCTTCATTGATCACTCATTCCATAAATTCAAAACTAACCGCGGTGTAACGAAAGCCCAAAGCCGTAGCCCGCGTCGATGCCGGCCCAGAGGGGATTTACACCATGGTTTATCGATTTTTGCTATTTAAACACAAACAAGAATCGTTTTTATTCAATTTATATATAAATCATCAAAAAATTTTGGCAGAGTCGCAGCCACTATCGCCGCAGCAGCCCACTACAACTCGAACTGCATGCCCATTTCGACCACGCGATTGGGTGGGATTTTATAGAAACGGGTACTGCGTGTGGCATTGCGCGCCATAAAGGCGAACAGGCTGCGGCGCCACCGCAACCGAAGCGGCAGCCTGCGCACCACGATTACCGTTTGCCGCGACAGGAAGTAGGAAGTCTGCATGGGCTCGAGATTCAGTTCCGGGTGCACCTGTGCAATCTGCTCGAGCAGCTGCGGCACATTGGGCTCCTGCTTGAAACCCCATGTCGCGACGGCCTGCCAGCTGGATCGGCTGAGCCGCTCCAGTACAAAGCGCTCGTTGAACGGCACATACGGCACATCGGCGCTTTGAACATTCAGGAAAAGGACCTGCTCATGCAATATTTTATTGTGCTTGAGGTTATGCAAGAGCGCAGGCGGCACGGTATTGACGATCATGCTCATGAACACGGCCGTACCATTCACACGCGTCGGAGGGTATTGTTCAAGCGCTTCCATGAACGACTTGAGCGGCTGCTGATCGCCCGCCAGGGTATCGTGCATTGTTTCGCGCCCCTGTTTCCAGGTAATCATCAGCGTCAGGATACTTAGGCCCACAACCATAGGCAGCCATCCGCCTTCGAATAGCTTCAGCGCATTCGACGAAAACAGCAGAGTGTCGAGAATCAAAAACACACTGAGCAGCGAAAACCACAACACGCGCTTTGTGCCTGTCGATTTTCTGGGCAATACCGCGAAAAGCAGCGTGGAAGTCATCAGCATGGTGCCCGTGACCGCAAAGCCATATGCCTGGGCCAGGCTATCGGACGAGCCAAAAGCCAGCACCAATACCAATACCGCAACGAACAACAGCATGTTGACTCGCGGCAGATAGATTTGCCCCTCTTCACGCGCCGAGGTATGCAAGATGGCCATGCGAGGCCAGAACCCCAATTGCACGGCCTGGCGGGTAACGGAAAACGCGCCTGAGATCACCGACTGCGAGGCAATCACCGTTGCTACGGTAGCCAAGGCTACCAACGGCACCAGCCCCCAGGACGGAGCCATTAAAAAGAATGGGTTCTTGAGAGCTGAACGATCGGCCAGCAACAAGGCACCCTGGCCAAAATAACACAGCACCAGTGCCGGCAGCACCAAGCCGAACCAGGCGCGCTGTATGGCCGGCCGACCGTAATGCCCCATGTCGGCGTACAAGGCTTCGGCACCGGTAAGCGCCAGGACAACCGCCCCAAGCAAAAGAAACGTGCCCCAAGGCGCATCGGAAATAAAGGTCAACGCCCACATCGGGTTCAGGGCCAGGAGTATTTGCGGCGTCTGGATGATGCGCCATGCCCCCAGCACTCCCAGCGTGACAAACCACAAAAGCATGATGGGGCCGAACAATTTGCCCACCGCTCCGGTGCCGCGATACTGAATCAGGAAAAGCGCCGCAAGCACCAGCACCGACAAAGGCACGACCCAGTGATCCAGGGTATGCGAAACGACTCCCACCCCCTCGATGGCCGACAGCACCGATATGGCGGGTGTAATCATGCTGTCGCCGTAGAACAGGGCGGCGCCGATCAGCGCCAGTACCGTCAGAATCCATTTTTTCCGCCCCGACACGCCGCGCACGGCCAATTCCATCAGGGCCAGCGTTCCGCCTTCCCCGCGGTTATCGGCGCGCAGCACCAGCATTACATACTTCAATGACACCACCACCATGAGCATCCAGAACAGAATCGACAGCACGCCCAGAATATGCTCGTCATCGAGAACCTTGAATTCGGAAAGCGAAGCCCGTATGGTGTACAGGGGACTGGTGCCGATATCGCCGTACACCACACCCAAGGCTCCCAGCATGGCCGCCGCACCACGCGATCGGCCGGGCTTCGAGTCTTCATGCGCTGCCGCTGTTTTACTCATGCAATTACTCTTGTCTCGTTAGTTTGGCGCCAATGCGGGGGCCAGGAAATACAATACCGATCCGCGTTCCCGGAAACGCGGGCCGGCTGAGCAGGCTCCACCAGGCACCATGAGCTCGGGCAATCTCGCGCACAATAGCCAAACCCAAGCCCGACCCGGCGGTGTTGGCTCTGGGAGAACGGTAAAATGCCTCGAAAACCCGATCGCTGTCAGCGGAGTCGATGCCCGGCCCGTCGTCTTCCACTGCCAGCGAAGGAGGATTGGCCCCCACTTGCAGGCGTATATTCTTGGCACCGATACCGTAGCGTAATGCGTTATCGATCAGATTGCTCAACATTTCTTCCAGCAGCAGCGGATCGGCGTCGACCCATACCGGCTCTTCCGGAGCCACCAGATGAATCTGCACCTGACTGGCACGCGCAGTCGGAATCCATTCGGCGCCGCTGGTGCGCGCCCATTCGCACAAATCGACGGGGATGAAGCTGTCTTGCGGCTGGGTGGACGAATCGACACGCGCCAGAACCAGCAACTGCTGGCCAAGCCGTATCATCCGGTCTGTCACACTCTTGATGCGCTCGGCGCGCTCGCGCACGTCATCGGGCAATTGCCGCGCCAGCATCAGCTCGGATTCGAGCTTCAGGCCGCTCAGCGGCGTTCTGAGCTGATGCGCGGCCTGGCCTATGAAACGCTTCTGGGCCTGCATGGAATCGTCCAGGCGCACCAGCAGATCATTGAAGTGAGTAACCACCGGCGCGATTTCCGTTGGCAGCCAGGAGGGATCGAGCGGTTGCATATCGTCGATGGAACGCTGGCTGATTTCCTCGGAAAGGCGGTTTATTGACTCCAGTCCCGAACGCACACCCGAAATCAGCACCCAGGCAAACAGCGACACCAGCAAAACCTGGCTCAGTATCATGGACCAGAATATATCTTCAAGCAGCCACGCATCCAGGCTGATCTGACGCGTCATGACCCAGGTGGCGATCAAGTCCAGCAAAACCAGGAAAATCACCGCCGGCAGCAAACGCGACACCAGATGGCGCGCCAGCGAGCCCTGCGGCATCAATGCGCCTAGCCGGCCCTGTATGGTTCGAGGCCTGGATGATCGTGGAGAGGGGAAATCATTTGACATTGAATGCGGCACCAAACCAGCTACCGCCGGCCTTGTACATCAGGACCATGAGCCGCCGGCTCAGGCGGCACTTTCCACATCGAGCAGATAGCCGAAGCCGCGCACAGTTTGTATCCCGGCACCGGTGCCTTCAAGGCGCTTGCGCAGGCGGTACACATAAACCTCGACAGCATTTTCGCTGAAGTCGGCGTCCCAGGCCGACAGGGAATTGACAATCTGGCGCTTGGTGACCACGCGCCCGGCGCGCCCCATCAGCATTTCAAGAACCGACAGCTCCCGCACCGAAAGCGATAAGCGCTCGCCATTGACGCGCACTTCTCGCCCCACCGTATCGAATACCAGCGGGCCCGCTTCGATAAATGGCTGCGCCTGGCCCGCACGGCGGCGGGCAAAGGCCCGCACCCTGGCGGCCAGTTCGGGCAGCTCGAAAGGTTTTGTGACGTAATCGTCGGCCCCGGCATCGAGGCCGGCCACGCGATCTTCGATCCCGTCGCGGGCCGTCAATATCAGCACCGGAATTTGCTGGCCGTTCGTGCGCAATTGACGCAACACTTCCAGGCCGCTCAGGCCAGGAAGATTCAGGTCAAGAAGCAGGAGGTCGTAGGCCTGGCCCGCCGCCGCGCCCAGCACTTGATCGCCATCTTGCAGCCAATCGACCGCGTATCCCTGCTCTATCAGGAACTCCTGTAGAGCATGGCCCAGGGTGGTGTCGTCTTCGATTACTAGAACTCGCATGCCGTGATTCTATATCGAACCGAATTTTTTTTGTAAAACGATACGGTCAATCGTAACCAAGTTACAAATTAGAAGGCCAAAACAGCCCAAAGCGACGACGGCCAAGGCAGCCGACGCCCATCTGTGCCGGCGCCGGCTTTATTTCGCCGGCACCGGGTCGGGCCGGGTCATGAACCCAAGGTGTTTAATACCGGCCCCGCGCGCGTAGCCCATGATCTGGGCCAGTACTTCATAGCGTGTATTCAAATCCGCGCGGATTTGCAGCCGGGGTTGCGGATCGAGCCGGGCCTCGCCGGCGAACCGCGGCGCCAACTGTTCCATGGCAACAGGCTGTTCGTTCCAGAACAGTTTTCCCTGGGCATCGATCGCCAGATCGATCGCCTTGGGCTGTTCCTTGACCTGTTCGGCGCTGGCCTGGGGAATATCGATCTTGATCGAATGGCTCAGCAAGGGTGCGGTAATGATAAAAATAACCAATAGCACCAGCATGACATCGATCAGGGGAACCATGTTTATCTCGGATACCGTATGACTGGTTCCTTTGCTGTCGAAACTCCCGAAAGCCATCGCTAGACTCCTTTGGATGCGGCCAGCTTGCGCACTTTGTTGTCGGACGTGCCTACCTGCTGGCCTGTGGACAGGAAGGTGAACAGATCATGCGCGAAAGCGTCCAGGCGGGCGAGATAGACACGGTTGCCGCGAACAAAGCCGTTGTACGCCAGCACCGCGGGAATCGCCACGGCGAGGCCCAGCCCCGTCATGATCAGCGCCTCGCCCACCGGACCGGCGATCCGATTGACAGTCACGCCATCTGACAGGCCTATACCCACCAGCGCATGATATACCCCCCAGACCGTACCGAAGAGCCCCACGAAGGGCGCGGTCGAGCCAATCGAAGCCAGCACGGTCAGACCGTTTTCCAGCCTGGCGGTTTCCTCGTCGATAACCTTGCGTATCGTACGCGTCACGAATGCCCCCGTGGACCCTTTTTCCTCAAGCTTGAGCGCACCGTACTTCGCATGATGATTCTGGGCATGAATGGCGTGGCTGGCCAAATGGGCAAAAGGTTCGGTGGCGCCATGCGTGCTGATTTCGTTTTCGACCTGCTCGAGCGAGCTGGCGTTCCAGAATTCGACCAGGAACTTGCCGGATCGATGCCGGATCCGCAAATTCAAAAGCGATTTGGAAAAGATCAGATACCAGCTGGTAAGCGACATGAGCAGCAGAATACCGAACAAGGATTTGCCCACCAGGTCGCTTTGTTCGACAAAATGCAAAATGCCGCTGCCCTGCGTAACGGCCGCCGCCGCGCCCGCGGGTGCCGCGGTGGCGGCCGCCTGGGTGGCCGATGCCGCCTCGCCTACTTGCGCCAGTACTTGCATGGCACTATGAAATAAATCAAACATGCGTCTTCCTATAAAACAAAATCAAAGGGGATATCGGCCATGGCGGAATAGGCGATGCCATTCTCGGTGTAAGGCTTGAAGCGCGCCGAACGTGCGGCATCCAAGGCCGCCTCGTCGAGCCGGGAGTATCCCGACGAAGTACGCACCGATACCTTGGAAACCAGGCCTTGAGGGGAAATCACCACGCGGACGACCACCCGCCCCTGTTCCCCACGACGCTCGGATACGCGTGGATAGATTGGACGAGGGCGCTGGCCCAGGTAATCGACCCGGCCAATCAGGCGCGGCCGATCCGGGTCCACCGGTTTGGCAGGGCCTTGGGGAACCGCGTCGGCAACGGCCTTGTTTGGTGAATCAGCGGGAGCGGGCCGCGACACAGGCAGCGTTTTGGGCGGCTCCGACTTGGGCCGTGGTTTGGGTTTTGGCTTCGGTTTCGGCTTGGGTTTGGGCTCGGGCTTCGCTTGTTCTTCCGCCGGTTGTTCGACCACCGGCGGCTTCTCCACTTCGGGAGGCGCGGGCTCGACGACAGGCTCGGGCGGCGTCTGCGCTACCGGTTCGGGTTCCTTGTCCGGCTCCGGCGCAGGCTGCTCCACAGGAACAGGGCTCGCCGCGGCCTCGACCGGCTCGGGCGCGATCTCGACAAATCGCATATCTGCCGCATCGGCCTGTTCAATTTCAGGCTTGACCGCCGGCGAGGCCAATATGGCCCCGACCACAGCAAGATGCAGGCCCAAAACCAACCCAACCGCCGTTATCTTGATGAGCACGGGGCGATTTTTCGTAGCAACTCGCAAGCGCGGCATGAATCCAACTGAAAGAAAAATTGAACAATCGGAGCATCACAATACGCCATGGCATCGTGCCGCTCTACATCGAGGCGACACGATAACAGAAATAGGAACTATTCGCAATACGAAAACATCCCCTCTTGCCCAATATGCTCATTCGCCGCGCTCGAGATCACGGCAATATTCCGCACGAGCAACGATGAGAAAAATTTGAACTCAGGGCGCCACGCTGGCATCGGCCTGGCCGCTACGTTCCAGTGCCGCGGCAACAAAACCGCTGGCCTTCATGCTATCGATAAATGTTTTCAAGAATTCCCAGCCGTGCGTACGGCCTTTGGGTGTAACCATGGCCTGCTCAATAGCCGTAAAACGTCCATCCATGACACGCAAGCCGCCATGTCCGGCGGCATAGGCCACCAGAGGCTGCCGGACACCGGCCACCGCATCGAGCGATTGTTCCACGAACAGGTCGATGGCCGCAGCCGAAGTGGGTGCCCGGGCAATTTCCGCATGTTGCAGGCTGCGGGTCAAAAACAGGTCGTAGGCGGCGCCCTTGCCTACCGCAACCCGCACGCCATCATGATCGACGTCGTCAATATCCTTCAAGGAAGAATCAGCCTTCACCATGTAGGTGCCTTCGATAATGACGTAAGGCTTGGTGAACTGGACTTTTTCAGCACGCACCGGGTCGATTGCCATGAAGGCAATATCCCAGGCGTCGCTCCCGGCCGCGGCAAAGACTTTGCCGGCCGCATCGAAGGTCGTGAACTCGGCACGCAGCCCCAATTGCCGGGCAAGCTCATTGGCCAGATCGACCGATATGCCCACGGGCTCCCGCGTTTGCGGATGCGACTGCGCCAGGACCGAATTGCCGAGGTTGATGGCAACGCGAAGCTTGCCGTAGGGAGCCAAGTCTTTGGCGACGGTATTTAACGTATCCATTTTCACCCTGAAAAACGATTGATCGAGGTTAGCAACAGGCGGCAAGGAATTCAGTCCGGCCTATGGAATCAAGATAGGCTCGATTGTATTACCGGTCCAGCACAATGCCAGTGTCTTTAATGATCTTTCCAAATTTTTCCGATTCGCTGGCACGAAACGCCGCGAACTCTTCGGGGCTCATGGGTGCGGGTATGGCACCTTGCAGCTCCAGCGTTTTCACGAATGCCGGGTCTTTCAGAATATTGACCGTTGCCGCATTCAATTTATCGATGATGGCTTTAGGCGTTCCGGCCGGGGCAAAAAGCCCAAACCAGTTGACCAGATCATAGCTCTTGAATTCCGGCGTTTGCGCCAAGGGTGGCACTTTTGGAAACGCGGCCATCGGGGTGGTCGAGGTTACAGCGATCGGCCTGACTTGCCCGCTTTGCACAAATGGCAAAAGCGCGGCACCGCTGGCAAAGGTCATGCTGACATGCCTGGCCGCGACATCGGCTATTTGCTGCGCCGACCCTTTATAAGGGATATGGCGAATTTTGGTGCCGGCAATTTTATTGAACAGCTCGCCGGATATATTTTGTATGTTTCCCACCCCGCTTGACGAATACGTCATGTCATCGGGGTGGGCCTTGGCGTATTGCACCAGCTCGGTCACCGTCTTGACGGGAATATCGGGATTGACCACCAGCAGATTGGGGATTTTGGCGACCAGGGAAACAGGCGCCAGGTCTTTGGCGGGGTCATAAGCCATATCCTTGTACAGATGCGGATTAATGGCCGTCTCACCCGAGCTGGCGAGCAGGATGGTCAGGCCATCTGGCTTGGATCGGGCCACATACGCAGCACCGATCATGGCGCTGGCTCCTGGCTTGTTTTCAACGATCACCGACTGCTTGAGTTCCTCGTTCAGTTTCTTGGCAAGAAAGCGCCCTACGATATCGACGCCGCCGCCGGCCGAAAACGGCACAATCAGTCTGATGGGCGCATCCGGATAGGCACCTTCGGCCGCCTGCGCACTCAAGGGGCCGAGCATAGCCGCGCACGTGACGGCGGCCAAGGCTTTAAGCAATTGTGGTCTAAGGATAATCATGTCTCTACTCCTGTATATATTCATTCGAAATTTACTTATGGTCACTTACTCATATGTCCGGACCTATATCGTCCTGAACACGATGCTGACGGGGCTCGTCACAGGGGTAACATCACCGACCTGAGTCAAACCTCCGGAAATGGGATCCCGCAAAAACGTGACTATGCTGTCGCTGTCTTCATTGGCAACGAACAGGAATCGGCCCGACGGCTCCACGGTAAAAAACCGCGGCGTCCTGCCCAGGGTTTCCTGGACTCCCAGAAAAGTCAGCCAGCCCGAAGCCTGATCGATCGAAAAAACAGCAAGGCAGTCCAAGCCACGGTTGGACGCGTATAAGAACTTTCCCGATGGATCAATCTCAATGCTCGACGCGCGGCTGTTGCCGGTAAAGTCCTGCGGCAAGGTCGGAATGATCTGCATTGGCTCCAGGCCACCCTTATCGGGATCGAAGCGGTAGGTGGCAACGCTCGAATCGAGCTCATTCACCACATAGGCCCGACTCAATTTCGGATGAAACACCAGGTTGCGCGGCCCCGCATGTTCCCGGCACTCAACAAATGGGGGATTCGACTCCCGCAGGCGGCCGTCGATAAATTCGAAACTGAAAATCCGGTCCAGCCCCTTGTCGGGAACCATCACGAACCGGCCCGAAGGATCGAACAAATTGAAATGCGGCTTGGAATGCGGCTGTTCGCTGCGATGCGGCCCCACTGGGCCGTGCAGCACGAGCCGTTGCACCGGCGGCTCGATCAGGCCGTCCGGCGTCACCGGCAATACCGCCAGCGACGAGGACAGGTGATTCGAAACCAGCAGAAAGCGCTCGGAGGCGCTTAAGGCCAGATGGACCGGATTCTTGCCCTGGGTTGTCTGCGAACCCAGGTATTCGATCATGCCGGACTGCGCATCGATGCTGAACGAACTGACCTGGTCACGGTCGCCGTGCACCGTGTAAAGATGCCTGCCGGCCCGGTCTATCGCAAGAAACGAGGGATTCACCAGCCCTCCCTGTTCTTGAACCAAAGCCAGCCGGGCGCTATCCCGGTCGAAATGAAACACGCTGATGCCCTTGCCCCGCGCATTTCGCTCCCTGGTGGTACGGCTGCCTACATATATATACACGTTGCGCAATCCCGTTCAATGCGTGGCCGGTGTAGCGGCGGTCTGCGCAAGTTGCCGCCCGTCGCTGCGCGCCAGCATTTTGCGTATTACAAAGGGCAAGACCCCGCCATGATCCAGATAACGAATCTCCTGGTCGGAATCGATCCGTAGCACCAGAGGCAAGGAACGCAGCGTTTGGCCGGCCCTGCTGATGGTCAGGACAAGTTCATTGACGCCGGGATGCAGAACTCCCAAGCCATCGAAATCCAGTATTTCATCGCCTTGCAGCACCAGCGATGCGGAATCGAAATCCGCCATGAATTCGATGGGATAGACGCCCATTCCAATCAAGTTGCTGCGGTGTATGCGCTCGAAGCTTTGTGCGATCACGGCCCTGACTCCCAATAGCGACTGAGCCTTGGCTGCCCAGTCGCGGCTTGAACCCGCGCCGTAATTGATGCCGCCGATGATGACCAGAGGAATATTCTGTTCCAGGTAGCTTCTGGATGCTTCGTAAACCGGCAGGACCTGCGATCTCGACGCGTTCCAGGCCCAGCCGCCAGAACCGGCATTCCCGGTACCGGCAACCTTGTTGTTGACCGCCTGATTGGTGTAGGCACCGCGCAGCATGACCTCATGATTGCTGCGGCGCGTGGAATATTGATTCAAGTCGGCCGGGTCCTCGCCGCGCTCCAGCAGCCACTGGCCCGCCAGGCTCGCCGCGGGGATGGCTCCCGCCGGCGATATATGATCGGTCGTGACGTTGTCTCCCAGATGCATGAGTACCCGCGCGCCGCGCAAAGACCCGGAGGCACCGGGCTGTCTGGCGACCGCTTCCAGATACTGGGGCCGGCGCAGGTACGTAGAGTGGGAGTCCCACTCAAACTGCGTGCTGGCCGCCGCATCGAGCGCGGCCCAATGAGGTGTGCCGTCCCAAACAGTCCGGGCCCGGGCCCGGAAATCCTCTTTGCGCAAATAGGTATTCACGGTGCTCCCTACCTGCTCGTCCGAGGGCATCAGGTCGTGCAAGTAAATATCCTTTCCCAATGCATCTTGCGCGATCGGATCGGCTTCGATATTGATATCGACCGTGCCAGCCAGGGCATAAGCCACAACCAGGGCCGGCGACGCCAGATAGCCCGCCGGCACCTTCGGATTCACCCGGCCTGCGAAATTGCGGTTGCCCGACAGCACGGCAACCCCTTTGAAGCCCTTATCGGCCAGTTTCTCGACATGGCTTTCCAGGCGTCCTGAATTGCCGATGCAAGTCATGCAGCCAAACCCGGTCAAGTCAAAGCCCACGGCGGAAAAATCCGCCATCAAACCCGATGCACGCAAATAATCGGCCACGACCTGCGATCCGGGCGACAGTGAAGTCTTGACCCAGGGTTTGGGAAGCAAGCCATGGCGACGGGCGTTCCGCGCCAACAAGCCTGCCTGAATCATGGACTGCGGGTTGGAGGTATTGGTGCAACTGGTAATCGCCGCAATGACCACTGCGCCGTTATCGAGGCTGTCCGATGAACGGGGCCATTGCAGTTCAAGCGGGCCGCGGCCCTCGCGCCGGGCAAAAGCCGCCACCTGTTTATTGAACGACGGCCCTACCGTAGACAGATCCTGGCGCTGGTGCGGCTGAAAAGGCCCTGCCATGCTGCGCTTGATGGAAGCCAGGTCAAGTTCGATGATTTCGTCAAACTCCGGCTCCGGTGCGTCGTCCCGGCGCCACAACGCTTGCGCCTGCAAGCAACGATCCACTTTTTCTATGTGCTCTTCCGAACGTCCCGACAAGTGCAAATACCGGTGCGTTTCATCATCAAAGGGGAAAAACACAACCGTGGCGCCATACTCGGGCGCCATGTTCGACACCGTGCCGCGCACCCCCCAGCCCAGCCCGGAAAGCCCAGGCCCGAAAAACTCGACGAACTTGCCGACCACCTTTCGGGCCCTCAGGATTTCCGCAACGCGCAAGGCCAGATCGCTTGCCGCCACGCCGCCGGCCAATGAGTTTGTCAGGCGTATGCCTATCACCTCCGGGTACGGAATCGGCACCGGTTCGCCCACGAGAGCGGCCTGCCCTTCCAGGCCGCCCACTCCCCAGGCCAGAACGCCAATCGCATTGATCATGGGAGTGTGGCTGTCGGTAGCCACCATGTCGTCCGGATGCAGCAGCTTGCGGCCGTCGGCCAATTCAGCCTCGCATACCACCTGCGCCACCACTTCCATGTTCATCTGGTGAATGATCCCGGTACCAGGCGGAATGACTTTAAAGTTATCCAGGCTTTTTTCCGCCCATTTGATAAACCGATAGCGTTCGGCATTGCGCCGGAAATCGATATCCAGGTTTTGTTCGGCCGCCTCGGGGCTGGCATATTTCTCGACGATCACCGAATGATCAATCGTCAGGACCGCGGGAATTACCGGGTTGACATCCTGCGGCGTGCCGCCCAGGGCCTGTACGGCATCTCGCATCCCGGCAAAATCGACCAGCGCCGGCAAACAGGTCGTGTCGTGGAACATCAGGCGATTCGGGTAAAAAGGCACCTCGCAATCGCCCCCGTTGAAACAGGCGCGGGCCAGCACGCCGTCGAACGCCTCGGGCGCGCAGCGCGCCACATTTTCAAGCAGCAGGCGGATCGAATAAGGCAGTTTTTGCAGGCACTCGCCGCCTACGATTTTTGGAAGATCGACGTAGTGGTATACCTGGCCGCGAATGTCGATCTGGCCGAGGCTTTCTGGAAGGGGGTTGATAAACATGAATGGGCCTGGACTTTCTCTTCAGGAAACGTTGCACTGGAAACGTGGATGCACGTCCGTTACCCGAATGCTACAAGGCCCTGAATACGGGAACAATTGATCATTTGCCATTTCTGCGTTCTCGAATCGAGAACGTATGGAAAAATACATCGTCGACAATCCCGATAGGAGCCCGCGCGCAACCGAATCAGCCCTGGCGGCCCAGACTATCGATCAATGCCCGAACGGTAGGCGAAGCATTCTGAAAACTCCGTATGCCTATAAGAAGATCGCGCCTGGACCACGGCTCATCCAGGGACAGGATCTTGAGCCGGCTGGCCTTCAAATGGGGCCGGGCCAAGGCCCTGGGCAAAATGGCAAGCCCCAGACCCGCCTCGACCATCTGGCACATGCATTCGAAACTGCTGATGCGAATCTTGAAATCCAGCCTTTCACCGAGCTTGCCGGCCTCGCTCAGCAAAAGCGCATGAACGGAACTGTCGGCATGCGGCCCCACGAATTCATGAGCAAGCACTTCCATGAACGTCACGCCATCTTTTCCGGCCAGGGCGTGGCCCTGGGCAACCAGCACAACCAGTTCGTCCTGGCGGTAGGGAAATACTTCCAGGCCCTGGGCTGGCGTCTGTTGCGCAAAAATGCCCAGGTCGGCATGGCCCTCGCACACCGCCTGCACCACGGCCGAACCCACACGCTCTTCAATATCGAACTTGATCAGCGGATACACACTAACGAAACGGGCGATATCCCTGGGCAAAAACTGCGCAATGGCCGACGTAATGGCATGAATGCGCACATGGCCCTTGATACCGCTGCCAAACTCGGCCAGCTCGTTTTCCATGTGTCCCAGCACCCCCTGCAACCGACGGGCATAAAACGCAATGGACTGCCCTGCCGGCGTAAGCTCCACGCCGCGGGAATTTCGAACCAGCAAGGCCGAACCCACCTGGTCCTCGAGCTCTTTGATTCTTTTGCTGATGGCCGATACCGCCAGATGCTTGCGGCGCGCCGCCCTGGTCAGGTTTTTCTCTTCGGCCACCGCAACGAAAATATCGAGGGTCGTCAGGTCGTAATTCATCGATGTCCTTCTTTTGTACCGGCTCGAAACGAGCCTGCACGGTACCATGCACTGTGTGTATTTATCCGCCGGCAATCGAGGCTGCCTCGAAGTGATTGCAAACTTCCTTGAAAATTGCCGCAAAATTCTGTTCCGCAGAAACAGGCGTCTTGCGCTTGTGCCTGATAAAGCTGATGGGGGGCAATCTTTCCTCAAACACGAAAGGAACGCGCGCTATCTTTTCGTTCCGGCAGATATCAATCGCGATTTCCTCGGCCACCAGGGACACGAAGGAGGTGGACGTCAACAGCAGGTCTTCAATGACATCGGCCGAATAGGTTTCGATTTTCGGGAAAGGCAGGGCCACCTCCGCCTTGGCAAAAATTTCGATAATCATCTTCCCCGTGGGAGTGGCAAAAGACGGCAAGATCCAATCCATCGAGGCAAGAGTGCTCAGGGAAATTCTTCCCTTCCGCAACCTTGCGACCAGCGCCGCATTGGCTATCAGCACAGGGCGCTGGGCATACAACACATCCTCGGACAGATTATCGCCAGCTTCGATAACGGTGGCCCGCCCTATCATGCAGTCCAATTCGCCTTGCCGCATAAGCCTCACCAACTGATCGCTCGTCGCTCTATGCAAGGAAACCGTGACCTTGTGCAAAGCATATATCTGCCCTATCGCCCTGGACAATAAGCGGCCCGAAACGGAAGGTATGGCGCCTACATTCAAATGCGCCGTGTGCCCGGTCAGTATTGCCTCGGTTTCGTGCCCCCAATTGTCCATATCCTGAAGCACGCTCCGCGCCCGGCGCAACGCGAGCTCACCCAAAGGAGTCGGAACCAGGCCGGTGGCGGACCTGACAAAAAGCGGGGCTCCGAATATGTCTTCCAGCTCTTTCAAGGCCTTGCTTGCCGCCGGCTGGCTAAATCCCAGCGCCTCGGCAGCACGCGTCAGTGAGCCTTGCCTGGAAATCTGCAGTACCAATACCAGGTACCGCAGCTTGAGCCTGGACAGAAGCCGATCGACTATATTTTGCATTCTCCGCCACCATAACCAATAAGTTATTACTATATAAAGAATAGCAATTTTTAGGTTATTTTAAAGCGATATACTCGATTTCATCTCTTTGTCCGAGGCTCACCTCTCATGCCAGATGCGTTCACCACCCGACCGGAAATCAGGGGAACTTTCGGCGTTGTGTCATCGACCCACTGGATTGCATCCCAGGTCGCCATGGGCGTCCTGGAAAAAGGCGGGAATGCCTTCGATGCCGCTGTCGCGGGCGGCTTCGCCTTGCAGATCGTAGAGCCGCACCTGAATGGCCCCGGCGGCGAAGTGCCTATTCTTTTCTGGAGTGAAAAAGAGAAAAAGCTGCTTTCTTTATGCGGGCAAGGCCCTGCGCCGGAACTTGCGAATATTCAGTATTTTCGAAATATGGGACTGGACCTGGTGCCCGGCATAGGCCTGCTGCCCGCCTGCGTACCCGGAGCATTCGGAGCGTGGTTGACCTTGCTGCGAGACTACGGCACCTGGGAGCTGGAAGAAGTTTTACGGCCGGCCATAGATTTGGCAAACCAAGGATTCCCGCTCGTCCCGCGCATCGTGCAGGCCATTGTTGCCGTGCAGGATCTATTCAGGCAAGAATGGCCCGATTCCGCCAAAACGTGGCTGCCGGATGGAAAAGTGCCTGACTTGAATCAGCTCTTTCGCCTTCCTGCAATCGCATCGACCTACACGCGCATCGTCAGCGAAGCCAACGGCAGATCGGCCGACAGACGGGAGCGAATCGATACGGCGCTATCCATCTGGTATGAAGGTTTTGTCGCCAAAACCATAGACCATTATTACAGGACCAAGGCCGTTCGAGACACAACCGGACAGCGCAACCCCGGCCTGCTGCGCCTGGAAGACATGGCCCACTGGCGACCTGCCTATGAAACCCCTGCAACCTTGCAATATGGTCGATATACCGTCGCAAAATGCGGCGCGTGGTCCCAAGGGCCGGTATTTCTGCAACAACTGTCCATCTTGCGCCATTTCAACGTATCCGGAATGGATCCTGGATCGGCCAGCTTCGTCCATCATCTGAGCGAGTCGGCCAAGCTCGCGTATGCCGACAAGCTGGCCTGGTACGGCGATCCCAATGCGGTTCATGTCCCATTGCAAGCCCTTTTGTCTCTTGAATATTCGCAGGCCCGGGCAAAACTGATCGGTGCCCAGTCTTCCCAATTTCTGCAACCGGGAAGCCCCGAAGGGCGTGCTCCGGTCCTGCCCGACCTGAAAGCCGCGGACCGGACCCTAACAAAGGCCGACACCCGCTTCGGCGTGGGCGAGCCTACCTTCGCGGCATTGCCTCCGGTAGAAACATGGGCCGACAAAGAGATCTTTGTGGGCGACACATGTCATCTGGACGTAATCGACAAACACGGCAATATGGTAGCGGCGACGCCCTCGGGCGGCTGGCTGTCTTCGAGCCCCGTCATTCCCGAACTTGGATTTGCCATCACGACTCGTTTGCAGATGAGCTGGCTGGACGACAAAGTGCCCGGAGCCTTGCGGCCTGGCTTCAGGCCTACCACCACGCTTTCGCCAAGCCTGGCGCTTCGGGATGGCATACCTTACATGGCCTTTGGTACACCCGGCGGGGATCAGCAGGACCAATGGTCACTTGCGTTTCTGCTGCGGCACATCGAAATGGGCATGAATCTGCAAGAGTCGATCGAGGCGCCCTCCTGGCACATCAACCACTTCCCCGGTTCATTCTGGCCACGCTCGACAATCCTGAACCGTATAACTCTCGAATCCCGCTTCAGCGAAGCGTGCATCGCCGACCTGAAGGCAGCCGGCCACGAAGTCAAAATCGGGCCTGCATGGTCCGAAGGACGAATAAGCGCCTGCACACGGGAATTCACGAAAAATGGAAGCCTGCTTTTGCGTGCCGCCGCCAATCCTCGCGGCATGCAAGGCTACGCGGTCGGCCGCTAATATTCTTTCTAATTAAAAGGACGGAGCAATGAACATTATGAAGTGGAAACTGCCCATAGCCATTCTTTTCGGCTTTCTGCTCGCCCCTTCGCTAGCCTGCGCAAAATGGCCGGACGAAAAGCCGATCACCATCGTCGTGCCATGGGCTCCGGGAGGCTCTACGGATATTCTTGCCCGTCTGCTCTCGGAAAAACTCACCAAAGCATTGGGACAGTCGGTCATTGTCGAAAACCGATCGGGCGCATCCGGCAATATAGGCTCGCAAATCGTCGCCAAGGCAAAGCCGGACGGCTACACGCTGCTTGTCGGTTCCATGAGTACCCACACCATGAACCAAGCGTTATACAAGAACATGCCGTTCGACGGAGTCAAGGATTTCACCCCCATAGCGGAACTGGCGCTGGTCACAAACACCATGGTGGTAAACGCCTCCTTGCCGGTCAATACGGTCGCCGATTTCATAAAATATGCCAAAGCCAGGCCAGGCCAACTGGCGTTCGCATCGGCCGGAATCGGGTCGACCAATTACTTGAGCGCAGCCCTGTTCGACAAGGGTACCGGCATAAAAATGACCCACATTCCTTACCGGGGCGGCGCCCCGGCCGTGCTCGACACGGTCGCCAACCGAACGCAAGTGCTGTTCAGTGCGGCCACCCAAACACTGCCTTACGTCAAAGCCGGAAAATTGAAACTGCTGGCGGTTACAGAGGGGAAACGCTCTACGCTGTTTCCCGACGTCCCGACAGTGGGCGAAACCGTGCCTGGCTATGAGCTCGCAGTCTGGTACGGATTCTTCGGCCCCAAAGGCATGGACCCGGCATTGGTCGCCCGCCTAAACAAAACAACCAATCAGATTCTGGAACAACCCTCAGTCGTCAAGGCCATGAATAACATCGGCGTCGTACTGGTTCATTCAAGCCCGCAACAGTTCGCCCAGACTCTTGCGCACGATGCAGATAAATATGGAAAACTGATTCGCGAACTGGGGATCACTGTAGAATGATTTCACCGAAACCCGACTCAGGGAACCGCCTCGACTTGCCCAAGGATGGCTACACCAACATAGCGGCATTGTCCTTTGGGGCCACTCCGGGCGATCTGTTTGCGGCGGCCGACGCGTGTGCTTTCCATGTGCTTGAACACTCGCATTGCACTGTCAATCGGTTCAATGCCGAAAAAATGGAGCTCACCCGGCTCTACAGTTCAAATATGGAAAAATATCCGATAGGCGGCACCAAGTCCAAGTCCGGCACGAATTGGGGCCGCCACGTGCTGCTGAACAAGCTTTTGTTCGTTGGCCAGGGATTGGCGGCCATCAAAAACTCGTTTGAAGATCATGAGCTGATTGCATCCCTGGGCCTGCGCTCGGTAATCAATGTTCCCTTGGTCTGCGAAGGCAACTGCCTGGGCACCTTGAACTTTCTGTCGCGCGAAGACCGTGTCACGCAAAGGCAAATCGACTTTGCACAAAGGCTGGGGTTATTGATTATTCCGGGCATGCTTGCATCAGAAATTTGACGGCGTACTTTTGCTGCCCAGACCGCCACTGGCGTGTTTGTGCGCATGGACCTGCCATTTCGTCCCACTGTTTGAGAAAAACCGGTAAACCACATATCCATACTCTTGTATTGTCCCAAGGGTTGGCAGAACAATAGGGCCACGACTTCCCTTCTGCTTATTCACTAACACAGGTTTTCCCGCCTGAGGACACATCATGAGTTCCAAAAAAACCAAACCGGCCGTACTTTCGCCCGCCGGCTCCCTCTCCGACCGCATTGTCTGGGTCAAGGTATCGCTGGTATTTTTACCGCTGGCGGCCCCCATCAGTGATGCCAAGGTACTTACGGGCCGCCAGAAACCGCTAACGGAAATTGCCTTTATCTTCGCCGAGATACGGACCGAAAATGGCCACGAAGGCATAGGCTTCGGCTACTCGAAACGCGCCGGCGGACCCGGCATGTACGCTCACGCCAAGGAAATCGCTCCGGAACTGCTTGGCGAAGACGCCAACGATATCGCACGGATCTGGACCAAACTGGTCTGGGCAGGCGCATCGATGGGCCGCAGCGGGCTGACCACGCAAGCGATTGCACCCTTCGACATCGCCCTCTGGGATCTCAAAGCCAAGCGCGCCAAACTGCCGCTTGCCAAGCTGCTGGGAGCACACCGCGATTCCGTACGCTGTTACAACACCTCGGGCGGCTACCTCTCGATGCCCTTGAACCAGGTGCTGAAGAACATCGACAAATCGCTGGACAATGGCATTGGCGGCATCAAGATCAAGGTGGGCCAACCCGATACCGCCACCGACCTCAAGCGCGTGACCGCAGTACGCAAGCGCCTTGGCGATGCTTTTCCGCTCATGGTCGACGCCAACCAGCAGTGGGATCGTGCCACCGCCCAGCGTTTTGGCCGCGTGCTGGAACAATTCAACCTGACCTGGATCGAAGAGCCTCTGGATGCTTACGACGTGGAAGGCCACGCCGCCCTGACAGCCTCGCTCGACACGCCGATCGCAACGGGCGAGATGCTGACCAGCTTTAGCGAGCACGCGCAACTGATTACGGCTCACGCCTCGGATTTCGTTCAGCCCGATGCACCGCGTGTTGGCGGTATCACGCCCTTCCTGCAAATCATGAGCCTGGCCGATTTCAAGGGCTTGAAGCTGGCGCCCCACTTTGCCATGGAAATCCACTTGCATCTGGCGGCGGCGTACCCGCAAGAGCCCTGGCTGGAACATTTCGAGTGGCTCGAGCCCATGTTCAACGAACGTCTTGAGCTGCGCAACGGCCGCATGATGGTGCCCAATCGACCTGGGCTTGGCTTCAGCCTGAGCAAACAAGCCCTGGCCTGGACAGCGGACAAGGCAGAATTCGGCAAGCGCCCCTAAGCGCCCGCTTGCCGGCCGGCAAGGCAGCTCGAAGAGCATCGATGGCGTGCCCATTTTTTCGGGCACTCGTCATCGATGCTCTTGCGCAAAAAACAGGCTGATGGCGTCAATAGTCGGTATTGAGTGCTTTTGCTGAGGGGGCCATGACCGCATTCCAGCTTCTGTGCCACAAATGCGCCACCCAAAGCGCGTAGTACCGACCCTTACGTACGAGAATGTCGTTTGCGGTACGTCCCAACCATTCTTCAGATCTGCCTTTTTGGCGAACCGCTTCGCGCCAGAGTTTCGCGACAGAGTTGATGGGCGCTCCGGCGGCATCGATCAGCGCAGATGGGCAATCGTAATAATGCAGGTGCGCCATTTCATTCATGGAATTGTGCGCCAGTTGCCCATCGATCGTGTTCAACACATCAAGGCAAATCATCCGCTGCCCGTCTGCATCACGCCGCCGCACCGTCCAGAGATGGTTTGCCCTGATCTCATGCGTAACCAGCTTCCAGCCCGGATGCCGGGCCAACAGTATTTCAGTGACGAATGCTTCCCTGGTAATTTCGTTGCTCTTACGCCAACCCATGACTGCCTCCTCAATAATGTTGTGTTGTCTGTAGTTGTTATCGGTACTTATAAAAAAACCGCTTAAGGAATAATCCGTAAGCGGTTGATTTTCTGCATGGAAATGTGGTGGGTGCTACAGGGTTCGAACCTGTGACCTACGCCTTGTAAGGGCGCCGCTCTACCAACTGAGCTAAGCACCCCTTTAACTTGGGGCCACTTCACTTCATGCAAAACGCGTTGGGCATTATAGCCCACTTGTATTTGAGCAGGCAAATACAAGTGGAACCTATTAGTTGACTGCGTCTTTAAGAGCTTTGCCTGGACGGAATTTAGGCACTTTGGCTTTCTTGATTTTAATGGCTTCGCCGGTGCGAGGATTACGGCCTGTGCGAGCAGCGCGCTCGGACACGGCAAACGTTCCAAACCCAACCAGAGTAACCGTACCGCCTTTCTTTTTGAGCGTAGATTTAACGGCGCCAATAAATGCATCGAGGGCACGGCCGGCGTCAGCTTTGGACAAATCGGCTTTGGTGGAGATGTGTTCGATAAGCTCTGTTTTATTCATTAAGGATTACCCCTCAAAATTATTAAAACCAGACGCCACTCACGGGTATCGTCTGGCGCTCAATTGAAAAGCACGTTGCACTCGAGTGCGCCACGTACTGCCCAGTTCAATCAAATACATTGCAGCCAAGCGGCATCATTTGCAATGGTTGACACGCTTGGCTGACTAATGCGTATTAAGCCTTTTAAAAATAAGGCTGTCAAGCGAAACACCCCTCAAAACCCGCATAGCCACTAGCTTTTTGTTTTTGCGCAGCAACATCTTTAAATTTTATAAATTTTTTCGATGCGTCAATCCGCGATGCGCGAAAATATGGTAACGCCCTTTTGCAGAGGCCTGCTGCGGGAAAAAGCGCGAGCCGCGCCCACGAGCCTTTTATGCGGGCGGGACTCGGGCCGAGCTGCTAGGCAAGCGCCTGGACAAAGTCGCCGATCAGATCCTCGGTGTCTTCTATGCCAACGGACACGCGCAAGAGGTTATCGGAAATCCCCATCACAGCTCGCTGCTGCGGCCCCATTTCATAATAAATAGTATGGGCCACCGGCAGCACCAGAGTACGGTTGTCGCCCAGGTGAGTCGCCAGAATCAACACTTTAAGCTTGTTGAGGAAATCGAAGACATCGAGATCGTCGACCAGTTCGATACCCATCAAGGCTCCAAATCCCCGGCCAAACAAGTCGACCGCCCGCTCATGCTGCGGATGGCTGGCCAAGCCGGGGTAATGAACCTTGGCCACCTTGGGGTGCTGGCTTAAAAAGCGTGCCAGGGCCAGGGCATTGCCGCAGGATTTTTCCATGCGCAGGGCCAGCGTTTCGGCTCCGGCTGCAATGCGGTGCGCAGCCTCCGCGGAAAGTGTCCCGCCCATGTCGCGCAAACCCTTTTTCTTGATTTGAGTCAGCCCCCAGGAGGTCGGCTTGCCCTTGCGATAAGGTTCGGCGATGTTTGCGTAGCCGGACCAATCGTACAGGCCCGTGTCGGTCACCGCCCCTCCCAGCGCGTTGCCATGCCCGCCTATGTGCTTGGACAATGAATTAATGACGAGGCTGGCCCCCAGGGCCACACCCTGACAAAGCCAGGGTGTGGCCAGGGTATTGTCCAACACATAAATCAGGTTCTTTTCCCTGCACCAGTCCCCTATTGCACGCAGGTCCGCCACCTGCGTGCCGGGATTGGCGATAGCCTCTGTAAAGACCATCTTGGTGCCGGGCCGGTAAGCCTGTTTCACGCTGTCGATATCGGTCGCGTCGACCAGAGTAACGTCGACACCCATGCCCTTGAGTGTGCCCAGCAGGCTATTGGTGTTGCCAAAAATATACTGGCTGGAAATCAGATGATCGCCGGCCCGCAACAAAGTCAGGAACGTTGCAGCCAGGGCAGCCATGCCCGTGGCAAAGCTTACGGTACTGACCCCGCCTTCCATCTGGGTCACTTTGACCTCGAGTGCCGCGGTGGTCGGCGTGCCTTGCCGGGCATAGGTAAACCCCGCTTTGCCCTGAAACACGGCGGCCAACTCGTGCGAGTCGGAAAACGCATATTCCGTTGACGGGTGCATGGGCTTGTGTATCGCCCCGTGCTCCACAGAAGAGCGCCGGTCGGAATGAAGAATCGTAGTGGTAAAACCGTTTTTATCAGGCATGATGAAAGTTACACATAGTAAGAGTTGATCGTACTAAAAAAACACCGAGGCGCTCAGGCGCGCCTTGTATGGCGTCCTTATCAAACATAGCCAAAGCTAAGACTGGCGCTGGCGCACCGACTCGTACAGGCACACCGCACTGGCCACGCTGACATTCAGGCTTTCGACCGCGCCCAGCATGGGAATGGTCACAAGCTGATCGCAGGTTTCCCCGGTCAGGCGGCGCATGCCTTCACCTTCGGCTCCCAGTACCCACGCCATGGGCTGGCGCGCATCGACCTGGTACATGCCCTGGGGCGCCTGATCGTCGGTCCCCACCAGCCAGACATTGCGCTCCTTGAGCTGACGCATGGTCCGCGCCAGATTGGTAACGGTAATATAGGGTACGGTTTCCGCGGCGCCGCACGCAACGCGCTGGACCGTGCTGTTCAGGCCCACCGCGCGATCCCGCGGCGCGATCACAGCGTGTACGCCGGCGGCATCGGCCGTCCGCAAACAGGCGCCAAGATTGTGAGGATCGGTCACGCCATCGAGAATGAGCAGCAGCGCGGGCTGATTTTTATCCTCAAGGTAGTCCAGAACCTCGTCCACATCGACCGCCAGCTTGTCGGCTTCGGCCAATGCCACGACCCCCTGGTGCCTGATGCCGCGGGCCAGCCCGTCGAGCCGTTCGGCCGACACGGGATGGACACGGATGCTGGCGGCCTGCACCTGCTCGATGAAAGTCTGCATGCGCTTGTCGCGGCGCGAAGCCTCGACATACAGCTCTTTGATTGAAGCCGGAGCACGCCGCATACGCGCCACCACGGCATGAAAACCCGCCAACACCTGATGAGAAGCCATAAAACCATCCTTGGATTATTTTACCGATGAGTAAAGCCGCCGGACGCACGCCACCGACGATCGCGGCTCAAACGCTACCCACCTTATCGTTGCGTATTTTATATCCACGCAGAAAACCGGCCCGGCATCGCAGTGCTGTAAACAACAGACCGCCGAAGCCGGACCGCAGGCGGCCTGATGCCTTAGTGCCGGTTCCGCCCTGGTTTCCGGGAACTGGTGCCGGCTTTCTCGCTACGCTTGGCCGCCGCCCGCCGTTCACGCGAGGTGGTCCCCTTCAAGGCTTCAGGCTTGGCGGGAGCGGCTCGTTTGGTACGTCGCTGCCCAGCCTGATCAGGCTGGGCAGCGACGGCTTTGCTCAATTCCTTGAAGCCGGTGCCCTTTACCAACCGGAACTCGATGCGGCGCGCCTCGAGATCGACACGCGATACCTGAACCTGCACCGCATCGGTGAGCCGATAGCGAATACCTGTACGCTCGCCACGCAGTTCATGCATGGCTTCGTTGAACTGAAAATAGTCGGAACCCAGTTCGGACACATGCACCATGCCCTCGACGTGCAGGGTCTCGAGAGTGATAAAAACACCAAAGCTGGCCACACCCGTAACCCGGCCGCTGAAGACCTCGCCCACATGCTCCTTCATGAACCAGCATTTCAACCATGCTTCCACGTCGCGCGAGGCATCGTCAGCTCGACGCTCCCGGGCGGACAGCAACACGCCGAGCTTCTCCCAAATGGCGTGTTCGCGCTCACCCCGCGGCAGCGCCGCCGAGGCAGCCACATCGTCGATCTGCGGAACATACTGTTTACCCGCAAGAATCGACTTGATGACCCGATGCGTCAAGAGATCGGGATAACGACGGATGGGCGATGTAAAGTGCGTGTAGTGCTCATACGCCAGGCCAAAATGCCCCATTTGCTCGGGGCTGTATATGGCTTGCTGCAAGGATCGCAGGCACATCGTCTGCAACACTTCAAAATCGGGCCGGCTACTGGCTGCCTGGACCAGCTGAGCGTAATCGTGCGTGCTCGGATCATCGCCGCCGTTAAGAGTCAGGCCCAGGTTGCGTAAATATTCACGCAAGGCTTTCAGTTTTTCGGGAGTGGGCCCTTCATGCACCCGGTACAGACCCTGGCGCTTGTTGCGCACCATGAAATCGGCCGCGCACGTGTTCGCGGCCAGCATGCATTCTTCGATCAGGCGATGCGCATCGTTGCGCGTATAGGGGACAATTTTTTCAATCCGGCCCAAGGGATTGCACAGGATCTTGGTCTCGACCGTGTCGAAATCAATGGCGCCGCGCTTGACTCTGGCGGGAGAGAACAGCAGGTAAAGCTCATAAAGATTCTGCAGATGCGGCAGGACATTCAGCATGGTTTGAGCAGCCGGCCCGGTTGGCTGCTGCAAGGCGGCCCAGACATCGGTATAGGTTGTACGGGCGTGCGAATGGATAACCGCTTCGTAAAATTGATAAGCGCTGACCGTCCCGGCCTTGGCGCCACTGGCGTGGATCACCATGTCGCACACCATCACCAGGCGATCGACCTTGGGATTAAGCGAACAAATTCCGTTGGACAGCGACTCGGGCAGCATCGGAATCACGCGGCGCGGAAAATACACACTGGTGCCGCGTTCGAGCGCGTCATCGTCAAGCGCATCGCCCACGCGCACATAATGGCTCACATCGGCAATTGCGACCAGCAAACGCCACGCAGTTTTTTTGCGCTTCTCCGTGCCAACATCGATGGGCATGCAAAATACCGCATCGTCAAAATCGCGCGCATCTTCGCCATCTATCGTCACGAACGGCACATCGCGCAAATCGATGCGGCCTTTTAGTTCGCCCGCTTTTACCGTGCCCGGCAGCTTGGCCGCCTGCTTCACGGATTCTTCGGAAAAATCCAGCGGAACATCGAATTTGCGCACCGCAATTTCAATTTCCATACCTGGATCATCGATTTCACCCAGCACTTCGACGACACGCCCCAAGGGCTGGGTATGGCGCGTAGGCTGCTGAACGATTTGAACCGTCACAACCTGCCCATGTTCGGCGCCCGCTGTATCGGCAGCCGGGATCAGGATATCGTGCTTGATGCGCTGATCCTCGGGAGCCACGATAAGTGCGCCCCGCTCTTTCAGGAAGCGGCCAACCAGCTTGTTGGTGCGCCGTTCGACCACTTCGACAATGGTCGCCTCGGGCTTGCCCCGGTATTCGCCATCGGGCTTGGCCAGCACCCGGTCGCCATGCAGCACTTTCAGCATTTCCCGCGGCGATAAAAACAGGTCGGGACCGCCATCGTCGCGCATCAAAAAGCCAAAGCCATCGCGGTGGCCCTGCACACGCCCGGCAATAAAATCGGGCTTGCTGCTTATCGACACCTGGCCTTGAGCAGTAAAGAACAATTGCCCGTCCCGCTCCATGGCTTTGAGGCGGCGCTCGAATCCAGTGGAAACAGGCACCGACGCGCCCACAGACTTGGCAAATGCATCCAGCGCTACAGGCTGTGCCGACGCGCGCAATTGCTTCAGAATCACTTCGCGGCTAGGGACATCAGGGTCAAAATCGGGAGGCAATTCAGACAAACCGTTAGAGATCTCGTTCTTATTAGCTTCGTTTTTAGATCGTTTGGTCAAAAGATAAATTTCCGTTTAATTAAAAAATAAGTTATACTTGCGCCTCTTAACGAATTGGCTCAGGCCAAAACGTTTTGCCCAGGTGGCGGAATTGGTAGACGCGCATGGTTCAGGTCCATGTGCCGCAAGGTGTGGAGGTTCGAGTCCTCTCCTGGGCACCAAAAATGATTACAGAGCACCCCGTAAGTCGTTGATTTACGGGGTTTTTTGTTGCCTCGTGGGGACAGCCTTGGGGACGACTTGGGGACAGTATAGCTTTTTGGCGTTTCGCCCCGTGTTTTTCTGCCCAATTCCTGAAACTCCAAAATCACCATCTTTGGGGACGGCATCGTCCCAAAATGTCTGGAAACCGCATGGATAAAGAGCATTGCGCCCCCTGCCAAGCATCGCCAGATTTTAGAGCATATTCATATGCGCCTCAACGAAAACCGATGGATACGGCAACACGCTGCAACACATTTCCCGGCGGCTTTCGCTTTCGCATCAGGCCGCAATCAATATCCGCCGCATGGTGATGTGTTCAATGCCAGCCTCTATATAGGTTTCGCCCTGGGCCACGAAGCCGTGCGCTTCGTAAAAGGCACGCGCATGAACCTGGGCCGACAGCACCACTTCGGGGTACTGCCGCCGGCGAGCCTCGTCGACCAAGGCTGTCAATAGCCTGGAACCCACACCCAGACCGCGATGCGTGGCACGCACCGCCATGCGGCCTATATGGGCGTTGCGCAGCAAACGCCCAGTGCCGACAGGCCTGCCGTCCCGGCCGAACGCCACGGCATGCACGCAATGGGCATCCTCCTGATCGCGTTCTTCTTCGACAGGCACATGCTGCTCCTGTACGAAGACCTCGTACCGGACTTCCATGGCCGGCTCTTGGTACGTTTCCCAATTGCCTAAAACCAGTGTGATTTGCTCGATCAAGAAAGACTCCCCGCGCGACATTCGACAGTACTAGGCGGCGTGGCCGCTACGCCGCGATTTTAAGCCCCACTATGCCCAAAATAATCAAACCCACACTGATCAATCTGGGCAGGCTGGCCGAATCGCCAAACAGAATGATTCCCAGGATGACAGTTCCGACAGCCCCCACGCCCACCCAAACCGCGTAGGCGGAGCCCACCGGCAGAGTTTTCATTGCAACTCCCAACAGGGCAACGCTAACCACCATGCTGGCGACGGTACCCACAGAGGGCCACAAGCGGGTAAAACCTTCGGTATATTTAAGGCCAATGGCCCAACCGATTTCAAACAGGCCAGCGACAACGAGAATAAGCCAAGACATACTGTGCTCTCTAAGCAAGAGGGTCGTCCCTGTTTAAATATTGGAGCGGTGAGGTCGTCCTCACTTCCTGAAGAGCTGGGATTTTACTACTATCAACCATTTATCCGCCGCCGCGCCAACCGCATTCCCAAGTCCTCCATGACAATTCTCTCCGCCGCCGCAGCCCTGGCCATATTTGTCGGCACACTGTTCTTGGTGATCAGGCAACCCTGGCAAATAGGCATAGGCTGGAGCGCCCTGCTTGGAGCGGCAGCCTGCCTGGTACTGGGTTTGATACACCTGAGCGATATAGCCGAAATCTGGCGGATTGTCTGGAATGCCACCGCCACCCTGATCGCCATCATTATTACCAACTCCATTCTTGACGAAGCCGGTTTCTTCAAATGGTTCGCCCTGCACGTCGTTCGATGGGGCCGCGGCAGGGGAATCGCACTTTTTATCTTGATAACTCTATTTGGAGCGGGCATTTCAGGTCTGCTGACCAACGATGGGGCCGCGCTGATACTGACTCCCATCGTCATCGAGATTCTGCTGGCTCTCGGGCTTTCCGGCGCCCCTCTGTTCGCCTTTGTCATCGCCGCCGGTTTCATCTCGGATACGGCCAGTCTGCCGCTCAGCATTTCGAACCTGGTGAATATCCTGTCGGCCGACTTCTTCAGGATAGGCTTTGGCGATTATGCGGCCGTCATGCTGCCCGTGAACATGGTGGCAATCGCCATCAGCCTGATCGTGCTGTGCCTGTATTTCAAAAAACTGGTGCCGCACCGCTACGCTATCGGGAACCTGCCTGCGCCCGCATCGGGAATCCGCGACCGGCAAACCTTTCACGCCGGCTGGATAGTCCTGCTTCTGACTCTTGCAGGGTTTTTCACACTGGGCCGTTTCCACATTCCCACCAGTGCCATCGCGGGAACAGGGGCATGCGTTCTGCTTGCCGTGGCGGGCCGCAACCACATCGTCGGCACACGCCGCCTGCTGCGTCTGGCGCCATGGAATATCGTTTTTTTCTCCCTGGGCATGTACTTGATCGTGTTGGCCCTGCGCAACGCCGGACTCACCGCGTGGCTTTCAGCCTTGTTCCAGTTTTTCGCCGACTCGGGCTTATGGATTGCCACGCTGGGCACCGGGTTCATGGCCGCTTTTTTATCATCGGTAACCAATAATCTGCCCGGTGTACTGCTGGGCATGCTGTCGATACAAGACACCCACGCGCCCGAGCTGGTGCAGCACGCCATGATTTACGCCAACATCATAGGCAGCGACCTGGGGCCAAAAATTACCCCTATCGGCAGCCTGGCAACGCTGCTTTGGCTGCATATACTGGCTCGGCGCGGCATTAATATTGGCTGGGGCGCTTATTTTCGCACAGGCATCGTATTAACGTTACCCGTTTTGCTGGTCACTCTTATCGCCTTGGCGGCATGGCTGCAAATTACCTACTAACCATGCTATAAATTTTTATATAAAAATTAGCTATAAGAGAATATCCATATATTCGTTTTAGAATAAGCCTCCTGCCGCTAGACTCTGCTTTCATGGCGAATCCGCCTCGCCCCACTTTCAGATCCCCTATATGAATACGTTAGTCTCCGCGTTGAATCCCGCTGCACCCTCCCTGTCGTCGCGCATCAACTACAAGCCGCTAATCGTATCGTTAGTTTTGCTTGCCATCGGCGCCAATTACCTGAATCAGGAAGTCGGCTGGCGCCAAAGCTCGCTGTGGATCGTGGGGGCCTTGCTGGGCGTCACGCTCTACCATGCTTCATTCGGGTTTACCCAAGCCTGGCGAGTCTTCGTTTCCGATGGCCGCGGCGCTGGCTTGCGTGCGCAAATGGTCATGCTGGCACTGGGCGTCGTGCTGTTCTTTCCATGCCTGGCGCAAGGCAGCCTGTTCGGCCAGCACGTTTCGGGAATTGTCGCCCCCGCCAGCTTGTCGGTGGTGATTGGAGCCTTCGTTTTCGGCATAGGCATGCAGCTGGGCGGCGGCTGCGCCTCGGGTACGCTGTTTGCCGTGGGCGGCGGCAGCACCCGCATGATCATTACCCTGTTCAGCTTTGTGGCGGGCTCGGTACTGGCCACGATCAATTTCACCTGGTGGGCCACGCTCCCCTCATTGCCGCCAACCTCTCTGGTCAAAGAATGGGGGTGGCCGGTCGCCCTGGCCGCCAACCTGGTGGTGTTCGCGCTCATCTACTGGCTTACGACCCGCATCGAAAAACGCCGCCACGGCGCGCTTGTCAAGCCGGCCGGCATCGAACGCAAGCCATTGTGGCAGCTTATCCGCGGCCCCTGGCCGCTGGTCTGGGGCGCGATCGCACTGGTACTGCTCAATTTTGCCACGCTGGCCATCTCCGGGCGCCCATGGGGCATCACCTCGGCCTTCACGCTGTGGGGCGCCAAGGCACTCGATGCGGGCGGATCCGATGTCGCTTTCTGGCAGTACTGGGCCAATGATCAAGACACGCTGTTTGCACCGATACGCCAGGACGTCACTTCGGTGATGGATATCGGCATTATGCTGGGTGCCCTGGCGGCGGCCTCGCTGGCGGGTCGTTTCGCACCCGTATGGAAAGTCCCCTTTCGGTCGCTGCTGGCGGCCATATTGGGAGGCCTGATGCTGGGTTTCGGCGCTCGCCTGGGATGGGGCTGCAATATCGGCGCCTACTTCAGCGGCATGATTTCAGGCAGCCTGCATGCATGGATCTGGTTGCCCAGCGCCTTCATGGGCAGCATCCTCGGCGTACGGCTGCGTCCCCTGTTCGGCCTGTCGGTCGAAAAAACCCAGCGCCTGAGCGCTTGCTGAGCCGGCGTCGTCTCCAAGGGAAGATGAGCGGCAGAGCCAATGGGTGTTGGTGGGGACGGCCCTCGCGGCCGTCCAATTCTGGTATGGTTCGACACAAGGAACCTCTAGGATCAATCCATGGATCGCTTGCTCACACGCTACACCGCATTTTACCTGGCCATACTCGGCACATTGGTCACCCTGGGCCTGGCATTGGCCTTCACCGCATGGTGGTTGATCGCAACCCTGGTTTTCGCCGCGCTCGTGGCAGTGGGAATCGCCGACCTGACCCAAACCCGCCACGCCATCCGGCGCAACTACCCCATCATCGGCAATCTGCGCTTCATATTCGAATTCATCCGGCCGGAAATACGCCAATACTTTCTCGAAGACGACACCCAGCAATTGCCGTTCTCCCGCTCCGATCGATCGCTGGTCTATCAGCGCGCCAAACAGCAGATCGATAAACGTCCATTCGGCACCCAGCGCGACGTCTACGGCACCGACTACGAGTGGATCAATCATTCCATGGATCCGGCACATCCGAAAGACAGCGACTTTCGCATCGATCTGGGCGGCCCCGACTGCACCCAGCCCGTTTCCCTGTCGGTGCTGAACATTTCGGCAATGAGTTTCGGCGCGCTTTCGGCCAATGCCGTCATGGCCCTGAACAAAGGGGCCGCGTTGGGCAATTTTGCCCACGACACCGGCGAAGGCGGCGTCAGCCGCTACCACCTGGCCCATGGCGGTTCGCTGATCTGGAATATCGGTTCGGGCTACTTCGGATGCCGCGACGAACAGGGCAATTTTTCAGAGCAGGCGTTTGTCGAACGGGCGAAGCAGGACAGCATCAAGATGATTGAAATCAAGCTGTCGCAAGGCGCCAAGCCTGGCCATGGCGGCATCCTGCCCGGCCCCAAGGTGACTCTCGAAATCGCCGCCGCCCGGGGCGTGCCCGCCTGGCAAGACTGCAATTCGCCATCCAAGCACAGCGCCTTCAACACCCCCGTCGAACTGATGCAGTTCGTCGCACGCCTGCGCACGCTTTCCGGTGGAAAACCCGTGGGCTTCAAACTGTGCGTAGGCCACCCGTGGGAATGGTTCGCCATCGCCAAAGCCATGCTGAAAACCGGCATCACCCCCGACTTCATTGTGGTGGATGGCGCCGAGGGAGGCACCGGCGCGGCACCCATCGAATTCGTGGACCATGTGGGAACGCCCTTGCGCGAAGGGCTGCGCCTGGTTCACAACACGCTGGTCGGCATAGGCCTGCGCGAGCAAATCAAACTGGGGGCTTCCGGAAAAATCATCAGTGCTTTCGACATGGCGCGCACACTGGCCATGGGGGCCGACTGGTGCAACAGCGCCCGCGCGTTCATGTTCGCCATAGGCTGCATACAAGCCCAGACCTGTCATACGGGCAATTGCCCCACTGGCGTTACGACTCAAGACCCGAAGCGGCAGGCAGGCCTGGTGGTCGGCGACAAATCCGTACGGGTAGCCAGCTTCCACAAGAACACATTGAAAGCCCTGGGCGAATTGCTTGGCGCGGCCGGGCTCGAACACCCCTGCGAGCTTCGCCCGCATCATATTGCCAGGCGCATACCCAGCGGTGAAGTCCGGGTGCTGTCGGCCCTGTTCCCCGACCTGGAAAAAGGCGAGTTGCTGGACGGGAAGTTCCGGCAAACCATATTCAGGGTCGCCTGGCCCATGGCGCAGGCCGAATCGTTTGCACCAACCCACAGCCTAAGCGCCGCGTTATCCGGCAACATCACGCCAATGCCTGTCGATGCATCATGAGACGGTCCAACGGCCTGGCCACGGCCCAGCGCCCTAGCGCGAAATTCGCTGCGAACCGATTCCTGCATCGATGGTTCCATAAAACTCGACCCCCGACCGAGGCGACGCATTCGACGTTCCCCTTGCTGTCGTGTCCGGCGGCGAAGACGGGCTGGCGCAGGCGGCAAGCAGTGCCGCCAGAACGCAAATTGATAATATTTTCATACCTAGTATTTGCCCTGAGTTGCCAAATAAAAAAATTGGTATTATCGTGAAGTCACTGCCTCAAAGGCAGTTCAACTACTCTCAAGGGTAGTTCATAAAACACTGCTTTTTAGCGGTGTTCACTGCCATCCAGGCAGTAAGGCCCTGCCAAAAGGTGGGGCCTTTATATTTCCACCCTCGTATGTCACCAGGCCATTTTAGCCATTCCGCCCGGGCTCGCCGGCTTGGCGAAAATCCAATTGAAAAGCGGCCCCTCGGCCCGCACATCCATCTTAAATTATGCTATAGTTCTGGGCTTTGGCGCATTAGCTCAGCCGGTTAGAGCGACGGAATCATAATCCGCAGGTCCCCTGTTCGAATCAGGGATGCGCCACCAAAGATATCAAGGGGTTAGCAACAGCTAACCCCTTTTCATATCCGCCATTTGTCAACAAAGTGCCAACCGCGGAAAGACTTCAAGCCTGGGAACGCTGATGCCGCCAAAACAAGCGCCGGCCTCATGGTTGCAGAGTGGAAAACCGGCAACATCAGCAGTTCCCACCAATCCGTCAACAAGACGGCTATGTGCCTTCGCCAAGGAAAGTGTATTGCAGGGATTTTCTCATTGTTCCTTGCCAGACTGCTTGCCCAATACCTTACAGAGCGCTTTGCCAAAGAGATCCGGTGTCGCGAGCGGGCCATCCGCACTCGGCCAACGATGAATCTGCACTACACCTGATCGGCGCTCCCCTGGCCGGAAAAAACAAGGTTCGGAGGGAAAGGCGGCATCTCAATATAGACGAATTCGCGAAGTGGGCTGCCGTCCACTCCGCTACTATCATCGCTGACAATGTCATCCACCTGCATAGCTAAAAACGAGAAGGAACGTCAGCAGACAGACCGGAGAAACTACAGCATATTTTGACTTGTAATGATTAGTTATTAAATAGGGCTTTGTATTGTTGCAATTCACACTTTTTGCTACCCTAATTTACCTGATTAGATCAACGCTATGTATCAGCTGTTATCTGGGACGATGTGGAGCGATGTGCAGCGCCACAACATTTCGACACGAATTGATCTCCTTCGTCGATATAAGCTGCACGGTCGCTAACAACGTGTGTTGTGCGGTCATCGGCGAATAATCGCCAGCCGAACGATGGGAGTCAATCAGGCTAACCTATCTTTGAACATAAAGGAGAATCTCTTATGTCAGACGGCTGCTGGGTGCAATTCTGGGATCACAATGACTTTGCAGAGCCAACTCGTCGTATCGACGCCGAAGGGCCTACGAAGTCAGTCAATAACATGGACGACTATAAACAGTCGGACGGGGACAAACTAGGAGACGAACCGGATTCATTGAAGCGGGTTCACGCACTTGGCTGTGGGTTTACACGAAACGTGACTTCCAGGGGGTTGCTGTAGGTTTTGGCCCTAGTTCTGAAATAGGAAATTTAGATGAATACGGCGTGGGGGGAGATATTGAAAGTTTCAAAATGTATGATCACTATCCACCGGGGTTCGTTGACGCGCGCAAAGGTGGCGTGACGCCGATTGCCATAGAGTTAGCCGAAGATGACGACATTGTCAGTGCCGAAACGGTCAATTCCTACTTACGCAACGTTATAGCCTATGGCATTGAGCAAATCCCGGTGATCGGCGGCCTAATTACTGCCACCATAGGCGCTTTCTGGCCGAGCCCCAATAACAATGATCAATTGTGGGGGTGCGCTCAAAATTATCTGAACCAGGCTATTGCCGGTGTCTACTGGCAGATAAAATATGACGGGCTCCAGAATTCACTCGACACCCTTCGGAAAGCCGCAATTGCTTATGTGGAGGTTCCCGAGGAGGATCAATCGTACAAAACATGGAATTTCCGCAATCTGTACGATACTATCAACAATCTAGAATCATTCTTCATGCCTCCAGACAAAAATCCACAAAACACGTACTTGTTTGTGGTTCCGTATGCCACTTTGCGATTGGCGACGCTGCGGGAGAACCTAGAGCATTATGTCTATTACTACGGTAAGGAACCATCGCCAGAAACTCGCAACAAACTAATAGAAGGAATACAAAGCTCCATTGCTAAATACCAAGAACATATAAATACCGCACGTGACAATATCCTTTTGGCACGCAAGGATCAGATAATGATTCGAGAAGAAGGCGCGTCAAAGACGTCATATCTGATTGATCTGTACAACGGGTACCGAGACAGCGGGTACCGATCATACGATCCAAACTGCAATAATCTGTTGTACCTGAAAGAGCAATATTCGGACCAAGTGCTCAATAAGCTGGCGCTAACCTTGGACACTCACAATGCCATTGGACAGCTTTGGAAATACTTCGATCCGAATGCTTCCACAGAGCCCATCACACCTCCCACATTGAACTATGCTGTGGGACCTTATGGCGCGTACCAGAATGTTCCAACATTTAGCCAAACGGCGGAATCAGGCTCAATCAGCCGTGCCACCTTGTGGACAGGCACCTTGGTGGATGCCCTTGAACTGACTATAGACGGAGCTCCGCAAGGGCGTGTTGGGTCCACAGGCGGTGGCGGCGAGAAGCCTTTGGAGCTAGCACAGGGAGAACGTATCGTGTCAGCGAAAGGCTACGAAACCGGCCTTATCAATGCTCTGGGCTTTACCACCAGCACGGGCCAGTCAATCTACGGTGGTGAGAGCGGTGGCGGCTGGCAGTTTGACGTGCAGCCATTGGAAAATACCAGTAATACCCGATTGACTGGGCTATCTGGATACGCTGGCACAGGCTCAGCAAGCGACAAGCGCAACAACATCAAGGCAATAACCTTCCACTGGGAATGTGATTTATCAATTACACGGGAGGAAGGCAGCGAGTAACAAAACGATTGTCACCCAGGAATTGCAGGCCCTTCGAGAAATCGGGGGGCTTTTTCTTGCTCCGCAAAAATAGGCCGGCTCCGCAAAAGCATTCAAGGTTCCGTGGAACGGCCAAGCGCGTAACCCCGACACGCGGTCGCGGCCACGCCAATAAACGAAACTTGCTCTTTCAAATTGGCAGTGCTAGCGTGCCACAAATGATAACGCTGTCATTTCGACGCGACAAAGACAATATTGGAAACATACTCATGGCAGAACAACAGCCTCGCTACTTTCAAGCCGACGCTTTGACGGCATTGGCAACCGGCCTGTTCACAGCGGCGGGGCTGGCATCGCCACGGGCCGCATGTGTGGCCCGGCTGCTTGTACTGACCGACATGATGGGCCGCACCACCCATGGCCTGGCGCAATGCAAGCCCTATCTGGACCAACTGGAACAAGGCGGCATGTCTGCCAGCGGCGACTACACGGTGGTCAAAGATACCGGCCCGACCGTCGTCTGGGACGGCAACTATCTGCCCGGCCTCTGGCTGGTGGAAACCGCCTTGCAGACCGGCTTCGAACGCCTGCCGCAGCATGGCGTGGTCACCTTTTCCATCCGCCGCAGCCACCATATAGGCTGTCTGGCTGCGCTGGTGAAACAGGCAACCGATCGCGGGTACTATGCCATGCTGCTTTCCTCCGGACCGCATGGCAAATACGTTGCGCCTTATGGCGGGACGGTGCCGCTATTCAGTCCCAACCCCATTGCCATTGGCTACCCCACCGCGCAGTCCCCGGTACTGGTGGATACCTGCGCGTCGATCACTACCGTCTCAATGACGCGGGAAAAAGCGCAGGCGGGCGGACTATTCGAGCAGGCTTGGCTTCTCGACCCGCAGGGCAAGCCCACTCACGATCCCCGCTACCTTGAGCAAACCACGCCCCGTGGCAGCCTGATGCTGCTGGGTGGTGTCGAAGCCGGCCACAAGGGCTTCGGCCTGGCACTCATGGTAGAGGCGCTGACCCAAGGACTGAGCGGATTCGGCCGCAAAGACGCGCCTGAACGCTGGGGCGCCAGCGTCTATCTGCAATTGATCGATCCGGACGCCTTCGCGGGCCGTGAATCCTTCGTCGAGCAAATGGAATTCCTGGCGCAAGAGTGCCGCGCCAATCCGCCGATCGACCCAAATCAGCCGGTACGACTGCCAGGCGAAAAGGCGGACAGGAACATTGCCCATGCCCGCAAGCATGGCGTACCCGTTAGTCCTTCGACACTACAGGCATTACGAGATTACGCGGCCAGGCTCAAGGTCGACGATGAAATGCTCGCTGCGCGCTAGCCATACCTTTCATACCCAGCCTCATAGGAACGGGAATAGCATGGCAATCTTCCCCGGCTCCGCAAAAACCCTCAGAACTGCCGATTTATCCCAACCAATGAGACAAACCGGCTTCTTGGGTGGGGTACCGGTTGTCAAGAAATCCGCTTTCTCCCAGAATTGATTCAACGATTTCAATACGGGGCAAATGCTCGGGCTGAAACCATGCCTGGCTCATTATGCCGGCACGCCGAAGGCCGTATTGGCATTATCGACTGGTTCAACAACAATCTGGAGACTAGAATGTTTCGTAAAAAATTCGGCATTGCCGCCGCACTGGCCCTGGGGCTTGGAGCCTTGAGCCCCGCCTTCGCCGCTACCGATGCCGGCAATTACCCCGACCGCCCGATCAAGATGATTGTTCCCTTTCCGGCCGGCGGCACCAGCGACATCATGGGGCGCATTGCCGCCGATATCATCGGCAAAAAACTCGGCCAGACTGTGGTCGTGGAAAACCGCGGCGGCGCGGGCGGTGTGATCGGCACCGAAGCCGCCTCACGGGCAAAGCCCGATGGCTATACCCTGCTGCTTTCGGGAGTGGGCTCCAACGCCATCGCGCAAACCCTGTATAAAAAGCTGCAGTACGATTCGAACAAAGATTTCATACAGATTACACAGATCAACGCGGGCCCGAACGTACTGGTTGTCAACCCCAAGTTCCCGGCAAAAACACTCAAGGAATTTGTCGAATACGGCAAGGCGCATCCCGGCGAAGTCAATTTTGCGATGACCTATGCGGCTTCCGGGCACCTTGCCATGGAAATGCTGATGCAGGCCGCCAACAAATGCCCCAACCAGCCTAAAGATTCCGCTTGCAAGCCGCTCAAGATTGTCGGTATTCCATACAAAGGCGGAGCCCCTGGACTCACGGCGGTTATCGGCGGCCAAGTACAAACCATGTTCATCAACCAGGATGCGGCACTGCCCTATGTACAAAGCGGCCAACTGCGCGCCCTGGCTGTCTCCAGCGCCGAGCGCAATCCAAAGTATCCGGGAGTCCCCACCGTTGCCGAGTCCGGCTATCCCGGCTTCGTGGCTACCTCTTGGGCAGGTATCTCAGCCCCCAAAGGCACTCCTCAACCCATTATCGACAAGCTGAACAAGGCTCTGGTGGAAGGCTTGAACTCGCCCGACGTCAAGCAAAAACTTGAAGCGCAGGGCTTCGTGGTGGTTGCTTCCAGCCCGAAACAGTATGCTGATTTTATGCGTGACGAAATCAATCGCTGGGGCGAAGTGATCAAATACGCCAAGATCACACCTCAGTAAGCACTAGGTAAGCACTAGGTAAGCGCCAGGGAGGTGTCGATGATTCGATACCTCTTTTTTAATGGCCGGTCGGAAATCAGTGCGTATTGATCGACAGCAGTTTGCCGGACAAGGGCGCGCTCAAAACGATGTCCATGGGCACCCACTGCCGTGAAGTGGTGACGAACAGCGTTTTCCCATCCGCCCCGCCAAAAGCCAGATCCGTCGGACACGGCACCGACAGCCCCACGACCTTGTCTATGGTGCCGTCGGCCGATATCCGCACAACACTCCAACCATCTTTTAGAGCCAGCCAGATATCCCCGCTTTGTTCGATCGCCAGCCCGCTCAGGCTGCCCGAGCCGCTGGGCACGGAAATAAGCCTGCGTACTACGGGCGACCCAGGACTCAGAATATACACAGCCCCGGATTCGGGGGCCGTTGCATAAAAGCAGGCTTGCTGACGGTTCCAGCGCAAGCAGGCTATAGGCTCCCTGAACGACCAGGAGCGTTGGAAATAGCCATATTTGCCGACGCAACCGACCTGCCATTCCGACTCGGCGACCCGGATTGCCACCCACATCTCGGTTTCTTCCGCCTCGCACGAAGCAACGATATCCTTCACAAAAAAAGGAAAATTCGTGCTGACCTTGCCTGTGGGGCTGATCATCAACTGCCCTGTTTGATGCGTTACCAATATATTGCAGCCTGACAGCGCCATGCTGGTAACAGGCGAATCAAGCTTCAGAAGCTGGCTGTCGCGACCGTTTTTCATGACCCGCACCGAGGCGGCCAGGGTATCGGCCCAATACAGGCACTGGCGCGACTCGGACCAGACCGGATGGGCGCCGTGAAAAGCCCAGGACCCTTCCACCGGAACCACATCGTGATTCCGGTCCACGGTCGATCTGACACCCAGTTGCATGCCGATGCGATGCGCTGTTTGAATAAGTTCGGGCCCCAGCAAATCGAGCCGCTCGCGAGTCAGGCGATAAGCCGGCCCCGCCAGGCTGATGGCTCCCTTGACCTCGCCCTGCGCGTCGCGGATCGGGGCTCCGACACACCGTACTCCCGGCACGATTTCTTCATCGTCGATGGCGTAGCCTCGTGCCGCGGTCAAGCGGATTTCCGCATTCAAACGCCGGCGATCGGTAATCGTAAACGGTGTGATGCTCTTCAAATATAGATCTTTGACTATCGATTCGCGTGTGCCTTCATCCAGCGCCGACAAGATCGCCTTGCCTTGGCTGGTGCAATGCAAGGGTTTGCGTTCGCCCAAGGCGGTCGACGAGCGGCGTGCATGCACTCCTTCGACACGTTCCAGCAGAACGGCTTCCCCACCTTCCATCGTAGCCAGGTAAACGGTCTCGCCGGTCAGATCGCGCAAAAGCCGCATCTCGGACAAGGCGGCGGCCACAAGATCGGGCATGGCATAGGTTTGCCGCGCCATTTCAAAACAGCGCAAACCCAGGCAATAGACCCGGCGCAAAGGATCGCGGCGCACCATGCCACGGGCCACCAGGGTCGACAACAATCGATAAAGCGTAGCGCGCGGCACATCCAGCCTGGCCGACAGCTCGGACTGACTCAAGCCTGCCGGAGTCGAACCAATCGCATCCAGCACATCCAAAGCCTTTTCGAGAGCGCCCGTTCCTTCCGCCGATTTCATGATTTTCTCCCATTCAATGCTGCTCACTTCAATAGAGGCTCGCAGTCTATGTGTGGAAGCGCCTTGATTAAAGTACAGAACTTCGGGCACGTCAAATGCCCGGCGGATCAGGCGGGGGACGGGCCAAGCCCGTTATTGCGCGGTCGCTATCGCGGCGCCTGCTTGTGTGCACGCGCGTCGGTCGCGGCTTGCCCATCGTTGCGCGCCAAGGCCGGATTGCCCATCAGTTCCTGAGTCGAGGCAATTTCGCTTTGCAAGGTGTTCAGGAATTCCGCTGACGAAGTGCCACTGGGATTGAATCCCTGGATGGCAAATTGCTGCTCGACCTTTTTCAAGCCTATAACATGGTGGACCTCGGCCTGAAGCCGTTTCACGACAGCGGCGGGAAGTCCGGCCGGACCGATCAAGCCGATCCATGGCACATACTGGTAACCCGCAACCCCCGACTCAGTCAGGGTCGGCACATTCGGCAAAGACGGGACGCGTTCCGCGGTGCTCACGGCCAGCGCCCTTATGGTGCCTGCCTTGATCTGTGCCTCGGCGGTGGAAATGGCCAAAAAGGCTGTCTGCACCTGCCCGGACATCAGGTCCGTCGTCAAGGCATTGCCCCCACGATACGGAATATGCATAAGTTTGATATTGGCCTTCTTTTCCAGCATCAGACCCGCGATATCCAATGCGCTGCCTGGCCCGGAGGAGCCGAAATTGATGGCGCCCGGCCTGGCCTTGGCTGCCTTGAGCAAATCGCCCACGGTATGGAACGGGGAATTTTTAGGTACCGTCAACACCACCGGAACCGATCCAATAATGGTGATGGGAGTAATATCCCTGACCGTGTCATAAGGCAGGCTGGCATGGGCGCTTGGATTGATCGCATGATTCGACGACACCAATCCCAGCGTATAGCCGTCGGCTTTGGAAGTCACGATATCGCGGGTTCCAGGAATACCGGCTGCGCCTGCCTTGTTTTCGACGACGACCGATTGCTTCAGCACCCGCCCCAAATCGGGAGAGATAGCGCGCGCCACGAGATCCAGGCCGGAACCCGGAGCGCTGGTCACAATCAGGCGAATGGGGCGGTCAGGATAAGTGCCGGCGGCAAGGCTGGGCGCAACAGCGACAATACAGCCCAGGCCCAGCACGGACGAGGACACGATTCGGTAAATCAATTTCATTTTGTCTCCTTATTTAATGGGCGCGATAATCAGGGGCGCCTGCCGATGAATATCGAATCGCAAATGTTCCCCAATAATCGCCTTCGATTCTAGAAGGTCGTTATCGAACCCCGTAGAGTTAATTGGTGATGCCCCCTATCTCCAATCGCGATGCCGATGCCCGCTGCGCTAAACTGCACTGCTCGACGCCCATAATCTCAAGATCTGGAAAACCCATGGCTCGCCGCATCGATCCGTATAGCCTCCGCCTTTTTGTCACGACTGCTGCCGAAGGATCAATCGCGCGCGCGGCGGCCAGGGAAAACATCGCGCCATCGGCGCTGAGTCGCCGCATAGCCGATCTGGAGCACGCGTTTGGCGTCAAACTGCTGGTGCGCTCGCCCAAAGGCATAGAGCTGACTCGAGCGGGGGCTGTGGTGCGGGAACGAGGCCAACTGATCGACAAGGATCTGCAAGCTTTGGCACGCGAAGTGCTCGAACTCGATGGCCAGATCAGCGGGGTGGTTCGGTTATTCGCCAACATGTCGTCCATGATTGGTTTTTTACCCGAACGGCTCAAGGCCTTCAGCGCGTCCCATCCGTCCGTGCAGATAACGCTCGCGGAACGCGACACGCGCGATGTCGTACGCGCCTGCCTGGACGACGAGGCGGACATCGGAGTGTGTGTCAAGACGGATTCGTCCGCCGGGCTGGAATCGTGGCCGTTTGCCAACGATCCCTTGATTGTCGTCCTGCCCGGCGAACATCCCTTAAGCAAAGCAAACAGGCTCGATTTTGCCAAGACCATGCAGTATCCCCTGATCTGGGTTCATCCAGGAGGTGCTCTGGACACGCTGCTTACCGCCCATACCGCCAAGATCGACAACCAGTTCAAGCCCGCCGTGGTGGTCAGCAGCTTCGACATAGCCTGCCGCATGATCGAGGTCGGCCTGGGAATCGCCATCATGCCGCAAAGCGCCGTCACGGCTTACGCCGGCTCGCGCAAGTTTGTACGGCGTCCGCTGGCCGAAACCTGGGCATCCCGCGAATTGTGCATTTACGCTTTGCGCAAATCACCCCGGCACCGCGCCGTGCAAGAGCTGATAGAAGCCCTCAAAGATTGAGCCGTCGCCATCCGCGATGACCCCTGTCATGTCTGAGCACTTGTTCACTTTACGGGTTCGCGACACAATTCAACCATGACGACCGCAAGCTTTCCAAAACCGACGCCATTTGGGCGCATCCTGTTCCTGTCCTCCAGGCCTGGCGCTATTGCGGCGCAGCTCGATGGATGCAAGTTGCGCCTGTCCGACGCCCTGCCGCTGCGCGACGATATTTCCACCGACGAAATCACGCCCATGCCCGTTCTGGCGCATTACGACGAGAAACTCGGACGCTACCCTTATACCGGCGTACAGGCAAACAACGAGACGCCCATTGGTCCAGACGCCATTCTGAATGGCGGCTTCGAGGTGACCGTGAGCGGCAAGCGCTATGGCAAGGGCTCCTCGCGCGAACATAGTCCTGCCGCGGAAAAGCTGGCGGGCATCAGGCTTGTGATCGCCGAAAGTTTCGAAAGGCTTTACCGGCAGAATGCCGACAACATCGGATTGATCACGTCGACCGATTTCGGGCTGATCGAACGCATCCAGAACGGCGAAGCCATTTCGCTCGAAGAACTGGTCAAAGATCGCGAAGCGCTGGCCGCCAATATCCTGGCCTGCGGCGGCTTGCTGCGTTTCGGCCGCAAGCACATGGAACACGTCGTCAGCGTTACGCCATCATGCAGCAAAAAACCGCAAACCCTGTTCGAGAAAATCGTCGCACGCCATATGCTTGAAACCGAACATGCCAGGTTCACGACTACGCCTGGCGCCGGTATTTTTATACGAGCCGACTGGCGTTTCATACACGAGTACTACACCGGCATGTGCGCCCACATGCTGCACTCCACGTTCGGCAAGCCGGTCACTCTGCGAGACAAAGAATCGATTGTTGCCTTCGAAGACCACACCTCATACATAAATACCAGTGTTGCGCACGTGTCGCGCGGCCTGGTGCCGAACATTCTGCGCATGTGCGAGGCTCATCGCGATTTTGTCGCCGACTACAATTTACGATCGCACCGCACCCTGAGCGAATCCGAAGTCGCTCATAGCGACGGCAGCAATGCCGCCGGCATTTCGCATGCCATGATGAGCGAACACTATGCCCTACCCGGCCAGGTCGTGGTGGGCACCGACTCTCATACCCCGCACAGCGGCGCCCTGGGCTGCGCGGCATTCGGAGTAGGCACCACGGACATGGCCAATGCCTTTGTGACCGGCGCGGTTCGCCTGACCGTGCCCGAATCCCTGCTGATCAGGCTCGACGGCACGCTTCCCGCCGGCATTACCGCGAAAGACATAGTCCTGGAACTGCTGGCACGGCCGGAAATCCGCAGCGGCCTGGGTATAGGCAAGGTCTTTGAATTTACGGGACCGGCAATCGAATCATTGTCGATCGACGAACGCGCCACACTCACCAATATGACGGCAGAACTGGGCGGCCTGACTGGAATCGTGGCTCCCGATCAGGAAACGATTCGTTTTCTGCGCGAGCGCCGGGGCGTTGAATTTCCGATCGAACCCTGGATGCACAGCGACCCAGACGCCCATTACGCCGCTAGCCTGCATATCGATTGCGAACAGATTTCACCCATGATTGCCCGCCCGGGCGACCCGGGCAACGGCCTTTCGATCAGGGACCTGCGGGAACATGTTGCGATCGATATTGCCTACGGAGGCTCATGCACCGCAGGCAAGCGTGCCGATTTCGACCATTACCATGCCGTCCTGGCCTGGGGGCTGGAACACGGCTTGCGCATACCCCCGACAGTGACACTTTACCTGCAATACGGCACCACCGCTGTCCGGGATTACTGCATAGGGCGCGGCTATGATCGCGTGTTCAGCGCCATGGGAGCCCGCATGCTGGAACCGTCTTGCGGCGCCTGCGCCAATTGCGGCCCCGGCTCGTCGAGCCGTGCCGATCAGGTTACGGTCAGTGCCATAAACCGAAATTTTACCGGCCGATCGGGCCCCGGCAAAGTCTGGCTGGCCAGCCCTCCTACCGTGGCAGCCAGTGCCTTGGCTGGAGAGCTGATATCGTTTGAAGAATTGCAAAAGCGGGCCGCCACCCGCAACGCAGCCCCCAGGCCCTAGACCTTCACGCCCAGATACTTTTGAATAATGCTGTTTTCGTACTGCAGTTGTTCCGGACTGCCTTCGTACACCATGTGGCCATTGTTGATGATGTAGCAGCGATGCGCGAACGATAAGGCTGCGCGCACGTTCTGTTCAACAATGACAATGGTATGCCCGCTATCGGCCAGCTTGCGGCATACCTGCATCAGATCGCGCACGATCAGGGGCGCCAGCCCTTCGAAAGGCTCGTCAAGCAAGATAATGCGCGCATTGCGTATCATGGCCCTGGCAATGGCCACCATTTGCTGCTCGCCGCCCGACAGCTCCTTCCCACGATTGCGCCGGCGTTCAGCCAGACGCGGGAAAGTCTCGTAGATGGCATCGAACGACATGGGGTTCTCGGCCGACATGGCCGCCAGCTGCAGGTTCTCGTGCACCGTTATCGAGCCAAAGACACGCCGTTCTTCAGGCACGAGTTGAATCCCGAGCTTGGCCAATTCATGCGGAGACATGTGCTGCACCTCGGTGCCATTGTGGCGTATGACTCCGCTTTTAGGTTTCACGACTCCCATCAGGGACTTTAGCGTAGTGCTCTTGCCGGCCCCGTTGCGGCCCAACAGGGCAATCACCTCGTTCTCTTCGACGCGCATGGAGACGTCGAAGAGAATGTGGGAATCCCCGTAATAACTATTGATTTTTTCAACCTCAAGCAGACTCATGCTCGTCCATCCCTCCGAGATATGCTGCCTGAACTGCGGAATCAGCCCGAATTTCATCGGGAGTGCCTTCCGCCAGCTTGCGGCCTTCATAAAGTACAGTAATGCGCTCGGCCAGCTCGAACATGGCATCCATATCGTGCTCGACGATTACCATGCTGCGGCCCTTGCGTATCGATTTAAGCAACGCCACGACATGCACGCGCTCTTCTGGTCCAAGACCCGCCAAAGGTTCGTCAAACAACAGGACGTTGGCCCCGGTGGCCAGCGCCAGGCCGATTTCCAGGCGGCGCTTCTCGCCATAAGGCAATTCCGACACCAGGGAGTCCGCCCGATGCGACAGCCCGACCAGTTCAATCGCCGCCATGACCTGGTCGTCAAGGTTTTTGACGCGATGCAGGCCACGCAACATATCCGGGCGGAACCGCCCGCGGTTGCGGGCCAGTACCGGAATGACCGTATTCTGGCGCACTGTCAGCGACTCGAACAGTTGATTGATCTGATAGCTTTTGCTCATGCCCAACTGACAAACCGCCGTAACCCCGATACCGGTGATTTCCTGTCCGCGGAAAAATACCTGGCCCTTGGTAGTGGCCAGCTCGCCCGCCAGCATGGCGAAAAAGGTGGACTTGCCCGCCCCATTGGGACCGATGACGCCACGCAGTTCGCCTTCCGCAAGGGAAAACGACACATCGCTGACCGCCGTCAGGCCACCGTACTGCTTGGTGATGCCGCGAGCCTCGAGTACGGGCGCATTTGCGTCCTGGGCCTTTGCGGGGACAATCGCCAGGGGAGCAACCGGCTGCTTGCCCTGGGCAAGCAGCTCGTCGGATTCCGTCGGCGAGCGCTTCCGCATAAAAGCCTGGATCAGGGCTCCGCCAACCCCGTGGCGAAAGACCGTTACGAGTATGACGAATATAACCCCCAGGATTAATTTCCAGTAGGCGCCGATACTGGAAATATTCTGCAGCCCTTCATATAAGTACAACCAGATCGTCGCACCCAGCAATGGGCCCAGCAAAGTGCCGGCCCCGCCCATGACGGTCTGGATAACAAGTTGCGACGAGGTGTCCAGCGAAAAAGCGTCGGGTGGCATATAGGCCTGGAACACGCCCAGCAGGCCGCCCGCCAAACCGCCATACGCGGCGGCAATCACAAAGACAGTAAGCTTGTAGCTGTTTATCGAGTGCCCAAGCGCGACGGCGCGCTTCGGATTCCCGCGAATGGCCTTGAGCACCATGCCAAACGGCGACCGCACAATGCGGCGCGCAATAAGGTAGCCAACGTAGAAAAACACCGCCACGAAACAGTACATGGGCCAGCCGCTGGAAATATGCAGCGTCGTGAATCCCAACCCTATCTGCGGAGGCGGCACGCCGGCAATTCCGTTTTCGCCGCCGGTGTAATTCTTGAAAGATGAATTTTCAAGAAAGAAGAACATCTCGCCGAAGGCCAGAGTACTCATGGCGAAATAAATGCCCGTGCGACGCAAGGTCAGGTAGCCGATGATCAGGCCCGCCACCGAAGCAAGTATGGTGCCGACCAGCAATGCCAGCAACATGTGGGGAACGATACCTGATGTCAACAGATAAGCGGTCACGAAACCGCCTGTGCCGTAGAAGGCCGCCTGGCCGAACGATAGCAAACCCGTATAGCCGAACAACAAGTCGAAGCCCAGGCCGAACAGGCCCCATATCAGTATGCGCGTCATCAGGTCGGCGCCGATACCTAAACTGGGCAGTATGAAGGGCGCGGCAATCAGGCAGACTCCGACGACCATTTCGGGAATTTGCCGGCGCAGCAACGCGCCCGGTCGATTAAGAGCGTTCATTCGCGACCCTCCTGCCCCATAATGCCTTGAGGCCGGAAAATCAGAACCAGCGCCATCACAACAAACAACATCACATCGGAATAAGCAGGATCAAACATGGAAGTAAGACTGAGAATTTCGCCGGCGATAATGCCACCGACAATAGCGCCAGGGAACGACCCCACGCCACCGATGACAACCACAACGAACGAATCGACAAGTACCCGGAAGCCCATATCGGGCGCCAGCGTAACGATGGGTGAGTCGATGACGCCGGCATAGCCGGCAGCCATGGCCCCAATACCGAACACCAGCAAAAAGATACGCTTGACGTTAATGCCCAGGATATTGACCATAAGGGAGTCTTCTATCCCGGCGCGCACGATCAGGCCCAGGCTGGTTCGATACAACACGAAATAAAGCGCTATCAGGGTGCCGGCGGAAATGGCCAGGGCTTCGAGACGATAAAGCGGGTAAATCAGGGAGCCTATGTGCACAATGCCAGTGCCCCAGGTGGGCGTCGGCACCGACAGGCTGACCCCGCCGTAAATCCCCCGAACAATCTCCACCAGCACAATGCCTATGCCGAAGGTAACCAGGATCTGGTCTTCCGGCGGACGACCGTAATAAAGGCGCACCACACCGCGCTCGATGAACAGACCAATCACGAGCGCGACCAGTGCGCCAACCACAATGGCTATCAAAAACGAATTTGTAAGACCATAAGCCGTGAAGCCGGCATAAGCCCCAACCACAAACAGGGCCCCGTGTGCAAAATTAACAACGCCAAGCGTGCCGTAGATAATAGTTAAGCCAGTGCTGATCAGTGCCAGCAACAGACCCGTTGCGAGCCCGTTAAACAGCTGCGATAAAAACAACGACATGCTTGGCATTCAATCCTCCCTTTTTGTTATGTGTATTGCACTAACGGCCGTCGCCGACCTTAAACGTACGAACCCAGCTTGCAGCCGAAATGGCCGACCGGCGGTACCACCGCGGCGCCATCGACAACCGCGACGATGTCAAACAGATCGGACTTGTCTTTCATGTCGGCCGGTTTCTTGCCTCGAACGATCGGGAAATTGATGACCCCCTGATGATCTTCAGGACGGAACCAGACTTCTCCGACCGGGCCTTGACGCTTTTGGCCTTTTTCGTACGATTTGATGACGTCGGGCGGATAGAAGGTACCGGCACGCTCGATTGCATCGGCCCACAGAGCTGTGTTCAGGTAGGCGATATAGGCGGAATCGTGCGGCTTCTGTTTGAATTTCTTTTCAAACGCCGTAACAAAGTCTTTGGCTATCGGGTATTTGTCTTGCAGTGTCCACCAGAATCCCGTAGCGCCGTATACGCCTTGAATGATTTCAGGCCCGAGCTCTTCCCCGAGGAACGGTGCCATGTATGGCACAACCAGGCTCATTTTGTCGAGAATGCCGAACTGCTTGGCCTGTTTGATCGAGTTGGCGGCATCCGCACCGTAATCGATGACCACCAGCGTATCGGCTCCGCTATTGGCGATATTGATCAGATAGGAGCTGTAGTCTTTGGCGCCCAGGGGATGGACCTGTTGACCGACGGTTTTCCAGCCCTCTTTTTCGGTGAATTCTTTCATCGAATCGTAGGTGGTGTGACCGTAGGTGTAATCGGGAACCAGGTACACGGCCTTGCGATTCTTGCCCATGGATTTGGCCAGTACAGGCGAAATCGCCTTGGCTGCCGAATAGGCAAAATAGCACAGCCGGAAGCCATAGCGCTGGCAATCCACGCCAGTCGTTTCGTTGGAGCCGCTGATAGCCGCGAGATAAATGGTTTTTTCACGATCGCAGACTTTTTGCAGTGCGATCGCCACAGCGCTGCTGACGCTGCCGGAGATCATCATGGCCTTGTTTTCGTGAATGAAGCGGGTGGCCGCCTGCACCGCCGAATTAGGTTTGGTTTCGGCGTCGATGACGCCATATTTGACCGTTTTTCCCAGGATGCCTTTTTTGGTAAGAGGCGAAATTTTCTGAATTTCCGGAGCCCCGGCATTGAGTTGCTCGATGGCAAGCTCGTAGCCCTTTTGCTCATCAGCCCCTTCAGCCGAATACGGGCCGGTCAGATCAAGTGTGAGCCCCACAAAAACCGAGTCGCCACTTACGCCTGCCGGGTAATTTCCCACCGGCGCCTTGTCTGCGGCCAACACCAAGCCCGGCGCGCCCGCAATCAATGCCCCGCCCGCGGCACCCAGACCCATCTTGAGCATTGTGCGGCGATCAACACCGCCTTGCTGGCTGTCCATACCCTCTTTGTTGTCATCCATCCTAATCTCCTTTGTGTGTAAACAAAATTGCTCTGCAAAACTTGACGCCGGTTTTGGCAACCGACGCCGGAGCGGTGCGATAGCGCGGCAAGCCAACAGCTTTTGAGCTTGCGGACAGCACGCATACCCGGTTATGTGTTTCACATTTACCGCCACGCTGCATTTATATCTGGTTACGATATTTTCTTTTCAATATATCGTGCCGAGATAAAAAAACATAGTGTTTTAATCATAGGGAAAACCTTCATTCGGTCCCTATTGGGCAATGCGATTTCGGAACCACTTACAGCGGGCATTTTCGTGCCAGATACTATATGTAAGCGATGTATCTTACGCAGACCTTACGCAGGCAAATAAGCGAAGGCGGCCAATTCCCCGCTCAGGCAAGCTTGATTTGGCTCGCGTACTCCCGCAGCGCTTCCAGGCCAGGCTCCTTGCGTGGCCAGATCAGGCCGACTCCGTCATCCTCGTAACGCGGCAATACATGCAAATGCAAATGCGGCACTGTCTGCCAGCCGGCAGGTTTATTGGCCTGCAGAATTGTCATGCCTTGCGGCTCGAACGCCGCCTGCACCGCGCGGGCGATTTTATGGGCGGCACGCATCATGGCCGCCGCTGACTCCTCATCGGCATCCATAAGGGTTTCATAAGGCTTCTTGCTTGCAACCAGCACGTGGCCCGGATTGACTTGGCCCGCATCCATGAAGGCATACACATAATCGTCTTCGTAAACTTTGGCGCAGGGAATTTCACCGCGAATGATTTTCGAAAAAACAGTGTCCATGATTTGCTCGCTTTGCCGAAGAAATTTTGCCGAAGAAACCGAGATAGGCGAAAATGAGAGGCCGATGCAGCTTTCAGGCTGACGCGAATGCCATTTTCGCCCTGTCCCATAATATCGTAAACAACCCGGACATTACTTCTATCGTGCCCACTACCACCTCCTTATTGCATTTGAATGCCGGCCAGGCCGAACTCGTGCTCGCTCCGCAGATCGGCGGATCCATCGTGGCTTACCACGACCTCCGCCGGGGCGAAACCGTCAACTGGCTGCGTCCTGTGCCCATGGACGCCGTCACGGCCGGAGCGGTATCGGCCATGGCCAGCTTTCCGCTGGTCCCCTGGAGCAGCCGCCTGCGCAACGGCACGTTCATGTTCGAAGGCCGGCAAATAACGCTGCCGCCAAACAGCCCGAGCTCGCCTCATGCGATTCACGGCATAGGCCGCTACAAGCCCTGGCAAATCGTGCATGCAACACCGTCAAGCGCCTTGCTGCGCTACGAACACGTCCCCGATGCCTGGCCATTTTCATTCGTGACCGAGCAAGAGTTCGCCTTGAATGAGCATGAGCTATCGATAGTTCTGCGCGTACGCAATACCGGCGACCAGACCATGCCGGCGGGAATCGGCCACCACCCTTATTTTCCTCGCAACGCGCATACGACCCTGACGACAAGCGTCGGGCAGGCCTGGTTCAACGATCAGGAAGTCATGCCGCTGTATATCGCCCCCCATCCGGCCGCCTCCGAACTGGCCCATGGAACCCGCGTCGACGACCACGTACTGGACAATGTATTTCTCGATTGGTCGCATCACGCCGTGATCCACTGGCCCGATCAGGCGCGTTCCCTGACCATGCATACCGATACGCCCTTTGATTATGTGGTGCTCTACAGCCCTTCCGGAGTCGACTGGTTTTGCGTTGAACCAGTCAGCAACACAACGGACTGCTTCAATCTGATGAGTCAATACCCACGACACGAGGTCGGTGGAACCCTGCTCCAGCCCGGCCAGGAACTTGCCGCCCGCGTCAGCCTGCACACCGAATTTCACGAGGACCGGCGCTAGTGCATTTTTGGATCGAGTTGTTTGTGGCATTCTTTGATGGATGAGTATTGGTATTTAAAGACGCCGTCTATCGGGGCTTGGGGTCAGGACCGGCACGGCGTGCTTGATCCGGATCTACCTCGTCCAGGCGGGCGTCGGGCGAACTCGCCCAGCCTCGCGAGGCTGGGCTCAGACAGCGCCCGCCGACATCCCCCGCCTTCCCTACGGTAGCATCCGGCGCACGCCTTACGCCGGCCCTGACCCCAAGCCCCGATAGACGGCTCACGTAATGGCATGCCTGGAATCAACGTGCTTGCATCTACGTTATGGGCCTGCACCCCTAGAACAGTTAACGTGCTCGCACCCGTACCGCTATCACGGGGCCACGAATACCTCGGCGCATGACTCGATTGACTCAACGCTACCACCCCAACATATACCTCGATGCATGACCTCAACGTTTCTCTTGGTGCATGTTTCTCTCGGTGCATGACCCCAATGCCTCTCTCTATGCATTGCCTCAACGCAAGCCGCAGGGTGGGCGGTGCTGTGCAGGCCGGCGGTAGTCCAGCGCCGGGTGCTGACGAAGGGAAGGCGGGGGCTTTCGGCGGGCCC
>NZ_BAAGUZ010000014.1:0-49075 GCF_054781135.1 Paralcaligenes ginsengisoli | reverse complement strand
CAGGCTCTTATCTGTACCAATCGCCCCGACAGGCTCAACCCTGCCGGGGCGTTTGCCTTGGGTAGCGGCCGTAGCCGCAACTCGGCTGCGCGTGCCGGGCCCTATCCCAACACCACCTATAAAAAAGCATCCGGGACTCGCTCTTGGGCTGCAAGCGCCCGGCCTGGACCTCTTGATCCTGAAGCCTGATCGTCTTACGCTCCTTCACGGTCTCGATGCGCGCTGCACTGTGTGAAAATCTGCCTGCTTGGCAATGGAACAGTTAAAATAACAAGCTTGCCATCTGTCTTGGCCTATTACCGGAGATTAGTATGATCGAGGCGTTGCCGCCAGAAGACCAGCAGGGTCCCGCCATGCGCACCATTACGCATGTGATATACGGCTTGTTTGCCCTGGGACTGATCAGTGCGGGGTTCCTGGGCCTTGCCACCGTGGCAGCCATTGTCCTGGCTTACTTGAAGCGCGGCGACGCCGCAGGCACGGTATGCGCCGGGCATTTCGACTGGATCCTCAAAACATTCTGGTGGGGCTTGTTGTGGCTCGTCCTGAGCGCCATCGCAACCCATTTATTCATAGGTTGGGCAACGGGTCTGGTTGCTGTGGTCTGGGTGCTGTATCGTCTGATCAAAGGCTGGCTTGCCTTGTTTGCAGGGCAATCGCCCTATACGGATCTGTAGGTTTCAGATTACACACAAAAAAAACGCTGCCTGGATTCAGGCGGCGTTTTTTTATGGCGGCAGCGCAGTTAATTCATCGCTGCGGACTTGCTTAAGGTTCGAATAAAAAATTTGCGACAAACCCTTGATTTCTCGTAGAGGGCCTCGGCTGGTTTTTTATCCGAATCAACGCGCTCAGCCGGTTTGTTGCCGCTTGGTTCAGCCAGGCTTATTTGAGATGGCCGCTGACCAGCTTGGTGAGTTCGAACATTGACACTTGATCTTTGCCGAACAAGGGGCGCAGCTTTACATCGGCATTGATGTTGCGGCGGTTTTTGGGGTCTTGCAGATCGTGCTTTTTGATGTAGTCCCAGATTTTCTTGGTGACTTCAGTGCGCGGTACAGCTTCGGGCCCGATAATGGCTGCCAGGGTAGCGCTAGGTGTTAGTGGCTTCATGAACGCGGCGTTCGGTTTGCGGGCTGCGGGTTTCGCGGTTGTTGCCATAGAGTAGTGCTCCTCGGAATGGGTGAAAAAAACATTTTCTTGAGCATAACTTGAGATGCTCGGAAAAACAAAGCGATTTATGCAGAAAATTTCTAAAAAATAGCCGCTCTTGGGTGAGGGTGTTCCCGAGGCATTCGGCCCGATATTGCTTTATGGCGAAATAGACAGCGGATTGACTCCTTTTCGCCCTGTTTTTACTCGGTTTTAAAAGAAAAGCATGGCGAACTACGATGTGTTGCCCGGGCGCTCGAAATAAATCGGAATTTGTATTTTCTTGAAACAAGAAGGGCTGACGGTGCTTCGCTCCCTGTTTGAAAGCCCATGGATATTGCCGGATGGTTGGTTTTCCTGGACTCTTTTCTTGCGCAGGCTGCGGGTTTTTGCGGGGTATCGCCGCGCGTTGCGGCCAAGGTTACTGTGATAAGATTTACTGAATGTAGCATTTTACCCGGGTCTTGCGCATCAGTTGGCGGCCCGCGCGATGGATGGCGCAGTGTCTGTCCGGACCGGACAATATCTGTCGGTTTGCCGCAAGGAGGAGATTTTTCGCTGACCATGGCAAAACAATCCAACTCAGGCTTAATGGATGATGGCGCCGCAGGCTCGTCCGACGATCTGCTCGACGTGCGCGGCATTTCCAAGAACTTCGGTGGCTTGTGTGCTGTCGATCAGTGTTCGCTGAGTGTGCGCCGCGGCACCATCACTGGGCTGATCGGACCCAATGGCGCCGGCAAAACCACGATGTTCAATATCATCACCGGTTTCATCGCCCCGGATTCGGGGCGTATTCATTTCAAGGGCCAGGATATCGCCGGCATGCGCCCAGACCAGATTTTCACGCGCGGGCTGTGCCGGACTTTCCAGATTCCGCGCGAGCATGGCAGCATGAGCGTGCTCGAAAACCTCATGCTGGTGCCGAAGGGGCAGATCGGCGAGCATATCTGGAATACCTGGCTCAGGCCTGGCGCGGTTCGCCGGCAAGAGCACGAGAATCGCGCCAAGGCGCTGGAGGTGCTCGAATATATCGAGCTCACCCATGTCAAGGACGAATACGCGGGCAATCTTTCGGGTGGCCAGAAAAAATTGCTGGAACTCGGCCGCACGCTCATGACCGGCCCCGAACTGGTGCTGCTGGACGAGCCGGCGGCAGGTGTCAATCGCACTCTGCTCAAACGGCTCGTGGCCAATATCGAATATCTATCGCGCGAACGCGGCATCACCTTTCTGCTGATCGAGCACGATATGAATATGGTCATGAATCTGTGCGATCCGGTGATCGTGATGAGCGAAGGCCGCAAGCTCGTGGAAGGTTCGCCGCAAGAGGTCCGCAGCAATCAAAGCGTGCTTGAAGCCTACCTGGGAGGGCAGTATGCCGCTGTTGAACGTTGACAAGGTAAGCTGCGGCTATGGCGATTCGGAAGTGCTGCGACAGGTTTCCATGAGGGTCGATGAAAACGAAATCGTGTGCATCGTCGGGCCCAATGGCGCGGGCAAGTCTACGCTCATGAAGACAGTCTTCGGCCTGCTGCATCCGCGCGAGGGTTCCGTTGCGTTTGCCGGCCACGAGATCTCCCAACTCGCCGCGCACCAGATCGTCAAGCTCGGCATGTGCTATGTACCCCAGGTGGCCAATGTATTCACCAACCTGTCGGTCGACGAAAATCTGGAAATGGGCGCCTTCACTCTGGCCAGTGGCGATATCGATGCGGCCAAACAGCGAATCTACGAGATGTTTCCGCGGCTCAAAGAGCGGCGGCGGCAAATGGTGGGCAAAATGTCGGGCGGTGAGCGCCAGATGGTCGCCATGGGTAGCGCCCTGATGCTGAGCCCCAGGCTTTTGCTTCTCGATGAGCCGACCGCGGCTTTATCCCCCAGGCTGGTCGACGAGATTTTCGATCGGGTCGTACGCATCAACCAGACCGGCATTGCCATTCTGATGGTAGAGCAAAACGCCCGGCAATCGTTGCAGATGGCGCATCGTGGATACGTGCTTGCCAGCGGCGAGAACCGTCACGAAGGCACTGGCCCGGACCTGTTGGCCGATCCGAATGTCGGGCGCCTTTATCTAGGAGGATGAACTGCTGATGCGTATGTCACTCTTTCGACAGAAGCCGTTCGCGGCGCCCGTGGTTCCGGACACCGGAGGCGGGGCCGTGCCGGCGCCGGGCACGGAATCTCCGGCGGCCGATGGTGCCCCGCGCGGTTCATGGGCCGCCTCGGCGCTGCAGAGCCGCACGGCCATGGGCCTGGGCCTGCTGGTCATTCTGGCGGTAATGTGGCTGCTGGGCCTGGCACTGGGTGGCAACCTGGTCGAACTGCTGTCCCTGACCATCTGGGGGGTGATGCTCGGGGCGATCATCGCGCTTGGCGGCGCGGGGCTCACGCTATGCTATGGAGTGCTCAAGTTTCCCAATTTCGCACACGGCGAACTGCTGACTATCGGTGCCTACGTGACCTATACCGTGGTCTCGGTGCTGCCCAAAAGCGCCCCGATCTGGCATTTTTCCTTCGGCTGGGAACTGGTGGCCGGCCTGCTGGTCGCGATTCCCGTGACAGGGCTGATCTCGGTACTGCTCGATCGTGTGCTCTATCGCCGCTTGCGCAGGACTAAAGCGCCCATGGTTCTGTTTGCCATGGCTTCGCTGGGCATGGCATTTTTTCTGCGCAGTTGCATTTATATATTGTGGGGCTCGGATTTTCACTTCTTCTATGTGGGCCGAGCCAACCCGGCCCTGCACTTGCCTTGGCAGATACGGGTGCAGGCGGATCAGATTTTCGTGCTGGCGCTGGCGGTGGTGCTGGTGGTGCTGGTCTACCTTTTGCTGGCCAAGACCAGAATGGGCAAGGCCATGCGCGCGACCGCGGACAATCCCGATCTGGCACAGATCCGGGGCATTGATACCGAGCGGGTGACGGCCTGGACCTGGGGCATCAGCGGAGCGCTTGCGGCGGCGGGCGGGGTCATGTATGGGCTCGCCTCGCAATTGCGGCCGGACATGGGGTTCACTCTGTTGCTGCCCATGTTTGCGGCGGTGATCCTGGGCACCATAGGCAATGCTTTCGGCGCGCTGGTGGGAGCCATTGTTATTGGCGTGGCGATACAGGTGACGTCCTCCTTCATGAATCCCGCCTATGGGCCTGCCGTGGCCTTTGCACTGATGGTGCTGGTCCTGGTGGTGCGTCCCCAGGGTCTTTTCGGCGAAAAATGAAAAAAGGAAAAAGCCCATGAGTCCGATTCTTACCCTGAAGGCTGTTTTCCTGATCATTCCGTTCATGTTTCTGGCCTTCGCGGTCTTGCCGCTGCGCTGGCTCTGGCGGATTCCCGCGGGCGCGGCCCTGGGTGTGGCCGTCGCTTTCGCCCTGGCGGCTTTTTTCCCGGGCGGCATGGATTACATTGTGTCGTTTTCCATCATGGCGTCCATTTACGCTGTTCTCAGCCTGGGCTTGAATTCGCAGTGGGGCTATGCCGGCCACCTGGATTTCGGCATTGCCGGTTTCTTCGCCGTCGGCGCATTCACTACCGCTTTGTTTGTCACGGCCGTTCCCAGCGGCTTGATGGCTCAATATGCGCATCAGGCATTCGGGCTGCATGCCCCATTCCTCATAGGCCTGATTGCGGCCGGCGTGGTTTCGGGGCTGGTGGGCTACCTGATTGCCCTGCCCGTGCTGCGCCTGCGCACCGACTTCCTGGCCATTGCCACCCTGGGCATTGCGGAAATCATACGCCTCATATTCCAGAATGAACGCTGGCTGGCCAATGGTCCCCAGCCTTTGAGCGGCATTCCCCAACCCTTGTCGTGCGTGTTCGAGCATCCTGGCTGCGCCTGGTTGCCTCAATCACTGGCCTCGCTGCTCGAGCCCCTGACGCCGCGCGACTATAGCTATCTGTACCTGGACATCACCATCCTGGTCCTGGCGGCCATCTATCTGGTGCTGGAAATCGCCGTGCGCTCCCCCTGGGGACGGGCGCTGCGAGCCGTGCGTGACGAAGAACAATCGGCTGCCATGAATGGCAAGAATGTGACATCGCTGCGGATCCAGTCCTTCGTGCTGGGCGCGGTGATAATGGGTATGGGCGGGGCGCTGTATGCCCCTTATATGGTCACTATCGATTACAGCCACTTTGAGCCGCTGTTCGCTACTTTTCTCGTGTGGGTGATGCTGATGCTCGGAGGTAGCGGCAACAACAAGGGCGCCATACTCGGAGCTTTTGTCATTTGGGGGGTCTGGAGTGGCACGGGTTTCCTGACCGATTCGCTGCAAGTTGCCTTGAGCTCGATTGCACCGCAGATTGCCTCCCGCACTGCTTTCCTGCGCTGGATGCTTGTCGGCTTGTTGCTGGCGGGAATCGTGCTTTATCGCCCCGAGGGCATCTTCAAGGAACGCAAGATCGTTTCCCGCTTCCTGAAATAAACCGTTGCCGGTTCAAAGATTACGCCCGGCCGCATAGGCCGGGCGTAATGGGGGGATTCGCCGAGCTAGACGCTGGGAATCGAAGCCGCGGGCAAAGTCTTCATGGTCTGGACCTCGCCCTTGTCGAACTTCCAGATATTGATCGGCGTGATGACGTCCCCGTTCTTGTCGAAATCGCAGGGGCCGGCCACGCCGGTGTAATTGATTTTCTTGCCCGCCTTGATCATCTTGAGCATTTCGGTGACGCGGCCCTGGTCGCCCCCTTCTATGGATTCGCCCGGCGGGTTGGCGACGACCCGCAATTGATCGCGCAGCGCCGTTCCGGTGATTTTGCTTGGGTCGGTTGCGCCTCCGGCGATGACCTTGGCCAGCGCCAGGCCGATGACCAGGCCGGCGTCATAGGTGGAGGCGGTGAATGGCGGAATGTGGTCGTATTTGAAATCTTTCAGGAAGGTCTTGGAGAAATCCTTATAGGAAGCGGTGGTGGTGTCTTCGCCGGGTGCCGTGCCCAATTTGCCGTCCATGCTTTGGGCGCCCACCGCCTTGACTACATCCAGCGATGCATTGCCGTCGGTGAACTGCCAAGTGGTGAAATTGAAGATATCGCGCGATTCCTTGAGGAACACCGCCGTGTGCGACGGGTAGCTGATGCACAACAGCAATTCGGGCTTGCCCTTGAGCGCGGCCTCGAGCTGCGATCGGTAGGTGGCTTGCACTTGTTCGGGGTGCGGAACCTGGGCAAGCACCTTGCCGCCGCGCTTCTCGAACGAGGCCGTAAAGGCATTGGACAAGCCCTGGCCGTAGGGGTTATTGATATAGATGGTAGATACCGATTTGTACTTGTACGTGGGGATGATTTCGCCATTCACCAACTGCGCGGCCACCACGCCTTGCAAAGCATCCGAAGCGGTGGTGCGGAACAGCAGGTCGGCCTTGGCATCGGCCGGCAGCACAGTGATCAGCGGGGATGTGGCGCCATTGGCGATCTGCAGCACGCCCGAGGGAATGGTGACCGAGGTGGCAACCGCCACGGTGACCCCGCTGGACCAGCCGCCGACGATCGCCGGCACATGCGCCGTGTCGACCATCTGGCGCGCGGCCTGAACGCCGACCGTGGGCACGGTCGTGGTATCGACCGTGATGTGTTTGGCGATGATGGGGCCGCCGAATACCTGCTGGGCCGCCGTGTTGATATGATTGATGGCAAGCTGCACGGCATCGCGGTAATAGGGGCCGAATTCCGCCGCCGCGCCGGTCATGGGCGCAATTTGCCCAAGGTTGATGGCCGGCGGCGCTGCTGCGAAGGCCCTGCGCGGGAATGCGCTGGCGAATATTACTGCCCCTCCGGCGACTCCGGCGGATACAAAGAATTTACGGCGACTTATGAGGCTCGAGTTCTGGTCAGTCATAGTATGTCTCCTGGGGTTGATCTTCATCGTATTCAGGCAGCACATGGGGCTCGGATGAACTCGAGTCTGGCGCGGTCCATTTGTAGCTTTATATTACCGCCGGATTTATGGCAACTGTCAAGCAAATAAGCCTTGATATGCAAAAAGAAGTAGGCCTGAAGGGCCGGGTAGCAATAAGATATGGCACATGCTTTGTACCCATGGGGCCGCATGGCCGTTCGGGCCGCGAATTTAAAGAGGCGGGCCGGATGTGGCGGCGGCAACCTTTGTTATAAAGAGCATGGGTGCTGGTTTCGCGATCGTTTTTGAGGTGTCAACACATGTACGCAAAGAATATAGTCGAGTCGATCAAATTATTCCACGACGAACTAATTTCGATACGCCAGGATATTCACGCTCATCCTGAGCTGGGTTTCCAGGAAACCCGGACTTCCGATCTGGTGGCCAATGCGTTGCTGGCTTTGGGCTACGAGGTGCATCGCGGCATAGGCAAAACGGGTTTGGTGGGGGTGCTGGAAGGTCGCCGCAACACCATGGGCCGCTGCATCGGCCTGCGAGCCGATATGGATGCACTGCCGATACTTGAACAGGGCAAGCATGCTTATGCGTCGACGAATGCCGGGGTAATGCATGCTTGCGGGCACGATGGTCATACTACCGTCTTGCTCGGCGCGGCGCGCTACATGGCCGAGACTCGCAATTTCGACGGTAAGGTGGTGCTGATTTTCCAGCCGGCCGAAGAGGGCTTGGGCGGCTCCAAGGCGATGCTCGACGATGGCTTGTTCGACCGCTTTCCCTGCGACGCCATTTACGGTTTGCATAACTGGCCGGGGCTGCCTGCGGGAGTAATAGGAGTCAGCCCGGGGCCCATGATGGCGGCCGCCGACCATTTTGAAATACACATCGAAGGGCGGGGCGGTCACGGCGCCCACGCTTATCAAACGAACGATCCCATCGTGATTGCGGCCCAACTGATCACCGCATTGCAAACCATCGTATCGCGCAATGTGCCGGCACCCGATTCGGCCGTGGTTACAGTAGCCGCAGTCAATGCGGGCAATTTGCAGGCGATGAATGTCATTCCCAAAGACGCTCATATGGTGGGCACCGTGCGCACCTTCAGCCCCAAGGTCCAAGAGCAAGTCATACAGCGCATGGAAGAGATGGTGGCGGGTATTGCCGCGGCATTCAAAGCCAGGATAGAAATGAAATACCATCGCCTGTTCCCGGCGACGGTCAATACACCCGAGCACGCGGCATTTGTGGCCGAGGTCGCCACCGAACTGTTTGGCGCCGAGAATGTGGTGCCCAATCTGGTTCCGTCGATGGGATCGGAAGATTTTTCCTTCATGCTGCAACAGCGTCCCGGCGCGTATTTCCGCCTGGGTCAGGGCGGCGCCGAAGAGGGATGTGTCTTGCATAATGCCGCTTTCGATTTCAACGATGCGGTGATCCCGGTAGGAAGCGCCATGTTCTGCCGTCTGGTCGAGCGCAGCATGCCTTTGGCGAATGCGTCATAATTCCATCCTTTGTTCCCGACGGCCCGATTTGATCCAATGCAAAACGCCACCGACTCACTGACTATTGTTCGCCCCGACGACTGGCATCTGCATTTGCGCGATGGTGCGGTGCTGGACGCCGTGGTGCCCGATTCGGCGCGCCAGTTTGCCCGCGCCATCATCATGCCGAATTTGAAACCGCCGGTCACGACGACCGCGCTGGCCCTGGCCTACCGCGACAGAATTATCGCCGCCCTGGCCCGGGCGGGAATCGGGGAAGGCAGTTTCACTCCGCTCATGACCTTGTATCTGACCGATAACACCTCGGCTCAAGAGATCGCCACAGCCAAGGCTTCCGGAGCCGTGCACGGCGTCAAGCTCTACCCGGCCGGGGCTACCACCAATTCAGACGCCGGTGTCACCGATTTGCTGGGGCGCTGCAGGCCTGCCCTGGAGGCGCTGCAAAAATCAGGCATGCCTTTGCTGGTGCATGGCGAGGTCACCGACAAGGATATCGATCTGTTCGATCGCGAGGCGGTCTTTATCGATCGAGTCATGATTCCCCTGCGTAAAGCACTGCCTGAGCTCAAGGTCGTGTTCGAGCACATCACCACTCGGCAGGGTGCCGAATACGTACGCGATGCCGAGGGGCCTATTGCCGCGACAATCACCGCGCATCACCTGCTGTATAACCGCAATGCGCTGTTTTTGGGCGGAATGCGGCCTCACTGGTATTGTCTGCCGGTTTTAAAGCGTGAAACGCATCGGCAGGCCCTGGTCGAAGCGGCCACGGGCGATAGCCGGCGTTTTTTTCTGGGCACCGACAGCGCCCCGCATCCCAAGGTGCTCAAAGAACATGCCTGTGGTTGCGCGGGCTGCTACACGGCCCTGCATGCCATGGAGTTGTACGCCACGGCTTTCGATTCGGTTGGCCGGATAGATAGGCTGGAAGCCTTTGCCAGCCTGAACGGGCCGGCGTTTTATGGTTTGCCTGTCAATCAGGGGACGCTGACGTTGAATCGGGCGCATTACGAGATTCCGGCTGAGTTGTCCATGGGCAACGATACCCTGGTTCCCCTGGCGGCCGGCGAATCGCTGGGCTGGCGGATAGCGGACGGTTCATAGCGCCAAGATTGGACGCATAGAGGCGATGGCGTAATCGCGCTGTCACGAATCGCCGCGTTTTTCTTCCAGGATTTCCCAGCGGGCGAACAATGCGGTCAGCTTGTTCTCGAGCGTGTGCAACTGCTCGTTGATTTTCTCGACTTCGCCGGGCGCATCGCGATACAGGCTTGCGTCGGCCAGTTTGGCGGCCAGCTCTGCCTGCTGCGCTTCGACCTGGGCGATAGCTTCGGGCAAACCTTCGAGTTCTCGCAATTCCCAGGCATTGATTTTGCTGGGCTTGGGCGGTTTTGGGCGTTCCGCAGGCGCGGCTTCGATTTTTCTGCCTTTATCATCGGCGGACTTGTCTGTCGGCGCGGGGCGCTGCGCGAGCCATTCGTCGTAACCGCCCACGTACTCCCGCCATTCCCCATCGCCCTCCGCGGCAATGGTTTGAGTGACCACATTGTCCAGGAAAGCCCGGTCGTGGCTGACCAGCAGCACTGTTCCCGCATAATCCTGAAGCAGTTCTTCCAGCAATTCCAGCGTTTCGATATCCAGATCGTTGGTGGGTTCATCCATGACCAGCACATTGGTGGGGCGGGCGAAAAGCCTGGCCAGGACCAGGCGGGCGCGCTCGCCTCCCGAGAGGCTCTGCACCGGCGAATTCGCCCGGGCGGCTGGAAACAGAAAGTCTTCCAGATAGCTCATGACGTGCTTGCGCTGATTGCCGATTTCAATCCACTCGCTGCCGGGATTGATGGTGTCGGCCAGGGTTGCCGTTTCGTCGAGCTGCGAGCGCATCTGATCGAAGTAGCCGATCGACAGATTGGTTCCCAGGCGTACTTGTCCCGAGCTGGGCTCCAACTGACCGAGTATGATTTTCAGCAAGGTGGTCTTACCGGCGCCGTTGGCGCCGATCAGGCCGATGCGGTCCTTCCGCAGGATAGTGGTGGACAGGTTTCGGATGATGGTCCGTTCGCCATAATGTTGGCTGACGTTTTCCAGTTCAGCCACCATCTTGCCCGACCGCTGTCCTTCGGCGACAGCCAGGCTGACGTTGCCGACGCGTTCGCGCCTGGCCGCCCGGTCGCGCCGCAATTGTTCGAGGCGGCGTACGCGCCCTTCGTTGCGAGTGCGCCGGGCTTCCACTCCTTTACGTATCCAGACTTCTTCCTGGGCCAGTACTTTGTCTAATTTGGCGCTTTGCTGCTTTTCGGCTTCCAGCCATTGCGCTTTGCGTTCTTGCCAGGCTGAGAAATTTCCGGGGAAGCTGAAGAGTTGACCCCGGTCGAGCTCGACGATGCGGGTGGCGACTGCATCCAGAAAACGCCGATCATGAGTAATAATGATCGCGCTGCAGCGGGCATTGAGCAGCAGCGTTTCCAGCCATGCGATGCCGTCGAAGTCCAGATGGTTGGTGGGCTCGTCCAGCAGCAGCAAATCAGGCTCGTCGGCCAGGGCGCGGGCCAGCGCGACGCGTTTGCGGGTTCCTCCGGACAAGTCGGCGATGCTGGCGTCCGAACTCAAACCCAATTGATCAATCAGGGCCTGTACCCGGGACGGGCGTCGCCAGTCTTCGCTGTCATTGATATTGCCGCACAGCGTCTCGAACACGGTCAGCGATTCGTCGAGATCGGGTTCCTGTTCAACAGTGGCAATCTTGAGCCCGCCCAGGCGCATGACTTCGCCATCGTCGGGCAGCGTACGCCCATCAAGGACCTTCAGGAGCGATGATTTTCCCGCTCCGTTACGGCCGATCAGGCCTATGCGCTCGTTAGGCTGAATGGCAAAATTGGCGTGATCGAGCAGGGGATGATGCCCATATGCGAGTTGCGCGTCGGTCAGGGTAACAAGAGTGGTAACAGCCATAAATCCTGTGGTGGGTAGCAATAATCGGCAAGCAGCAAACCGCTATTGTCGCAGTTTGAAGAAATTGCGTTCTGGCCCGCCCTGTCGAAGCATGACGCAAACACCTCGCAAGGCCGTTATTTAAATGGGCGTCCGAGCTTGCGGGCGGCCAGAGTTGCCACTGTCCTATACAATGCGGGTGCGGGGCAGGTTGGGCAATCGCGGTATTTCGATATCGAGGAAGGTCCGGACTCCACAGAGCGGGATAGCGGCTAACGGCCGTCCGGCGCTTGTCATACTCCGGTATGTCAGGCGGCCGAGGAACAGGGCCACAGAGACGAGTCTGCGGCGTGGGCATGCCTGGCATGCACCGGCACGGCTACTTCCGTGCTGCATGGTCTGGGAACAGGCCATGGCGCTGCAGGGTGAAACGCGGCAACCTCTATCCGGAGCAACATCAAATAGGCATACGTGGGCCCTCGGGTCCGAAGGGCGGCTCGCTCGAGTATGCGGGTAGATGGCTAGAGCAGGGCAGCAATGTCTTGCGCAGAGGAATGATTGCCCGCCAGGCTTGCCTGGCGTACAGAATCCGGCCTACAGACCTGTCCCGCCTTTATTGTTTTCCACAGGGATACCCATGCCGCAGCGGTTCGGGCCTGGTGGCGCTGAATGTTAGAAATTGAAAATACAAAAAATCTTTTTCCCTGTTTTCTCTTCATGAACGACTTCTAGATAAACCTGCAATTTCTTGATTTATCTACGGATTTCTATTTTCCACTTTTTATAGATTGATGCTAAGTGCTTGTTGTCATTGAAAAAATTGCAACTGAGCGCTTGACCTGCTGCGCGTGTTCCCGTAGAGTGGGGAAAAGTAGGATTTAGTGTAAAAAAGTGGAGGTAAAGTGGTGTTTCAGGGTAGCAGTGCGCTCACGTTGGATGTCAAGGGTCGGGTCTCCATCCCGACTCGGCATCGTGACGCGCTCGTGTCGCAGGTAGAGGGTCGTTTGACCCTGACGCGTCACCCTGATGGCTGCTTGCTTGTTTATCCACGGTCGGTTTGGGAAAAGAAGCGTGAACAGATCGCCGCCTTTCCAATGTCGGCGCGGCCTCTGCAGCGTTTGCTGCTGGGCAATGCGCAAGATGTCGATATGGATGGTGCCGGACGTATCCTGGTCGCGCCCGAGCTTCGGGCCGCTGTCGGCCTGACCCGTGAAGTCATGCTTTTAGGGATGGGAAGCCATTTCGAATTATGGGATGCGGCCGAGTGGGCTCGCCGAGAGGCGGAAGACCTGGCCAAAGGCATGCCCGACGCATTAGATCAGTTTTCGTTCTGAAGTAGGTCATGGAGTTTTTGCACCGACCCGTGCTGCTAGAGCCTACGGTTAATGCCCTGGTGGATCCGCATTTCGGCGGGAAGGCCAGACGTGGGCACACAGAGGACGATTCCTCGGCGCGGTTAAGCGGTGTTTTTGTGGATGGCACCTTCGGTCGTGGCGGGCATAGTCGCTTGCTACTGTCGAAGTTGGCGCATGACGCAAGGCTGGTGGTGTTCGACAAAGATCCCGAAGCTATTGTCGCGGCGCGAGTTCTGCAAGCCGAGGATCCGCGCGTTCAGGTGATACATGGCGGTTTTGCGTCGATGCCGGAGCAGCTCGGCGCCTTGGGCATAGCGGGTGCCGATGGCGTAATGCTGGATTTGGGGATTTCATCTCCGCAGATAGATGATGCAAGTCGCGGGTTTTCCTTCATGCGTGAAGGCCCCCTCGATATGCGGATGGATACAAGCAGCGGCTTGACGGCCGCGGAATGGCTGGCGCAAGCCAGTGTTGAAGAGATACGGGAGGTCATAGCTAAATATGGCGAAGAACGGTTTGCTTTCCAGATTGCAAAGGCGGTTATTGCTCGCCGCGAATCCAGGCCGCTGCGCACAACGCTCGACCTCGCCGAGCTCGTCGCCAGTGTCGTCCGTACGCGCGAAAAGGGTCAACACCCGGCCACTCGTACCTTTCAGGCTTTACGGATTTACCTCAATCAGGAACTCGAAGAACTCGCGTTCACCCTCGCGGCAGTTTTAAGAGTTCTGGCACCAAAGGGGCGGCTTGCGGTGATCAGTTTTCATTCTCTGGAAGATCGCATGGTGAAGCAGTGCATTGCGGCGGCCGCGCGGCCGGCGGCGGCGCACGCCCGCCTGCCGATTTTCGAGAAAGACCTGCCGCAGCCCATACTGAATTCACTGGGCCGAGTCCTGCCTTCCGCCGAAGAAGTGGCGGCCAATGCCCGGTCCCGTTCGGCGGTCCTGCGTGTGGCTGAACGTACCAATATTCCTTTGCCGCCTGATCAGGGCGCTTCTTTTGTCAATGCGATTCGCCTGGGTCCCGAACCGGCTGCGCATCACAAAAGGGGGAGAAAATAATGGTCCGGCTGATTGCAATAGTTGCCGCCTTATTGATGTTTTCCGCGATTTCCCTGGTGACGGCGCGCTTTCAGTCGCGCCAACTATTTGTGGTATCCGATCGTCTGGCGACCAAGGCGCGCGATCTGGATACCGATTGGCGGCGTCTCCAGCTCGCGCGCGCCGAATTGGCGCGCAACGCCCGTATCGACGGCACGGCTCGTGGCGAGCTGAAAATGATCAACGTAACGCCGGGCCGCACAATATATATTAAAGATGGGCCCGCTGCCGCTCCACCCGCTGCCGCCGCGCCCGTCGCGCCCGTCGCGCCTGCCGCGGCGGCTCGATCCTCCCGGAGGAAGCCATGAAGCGAGTCCGGTTCTATGACAGCCCGGTGCTCAATGTGCAGATGCCTTTGTGGCGCTCGCGCCTGGTGTTGATCTTGCTGATGCTGGGCTTTGTGGCGCTTGCCGTCAAGGCGCTTTATTTGCAGGGGCTGTCCACCGAATTCCTGCAGCAGCAAGGCGAGCGGCGTTACGAGCGCACACTGGTCCTGCCCGCCACGCGTGGCAAGATATTCGACCGCAGCGGTTCGGTGGTGCTGGCGTCAAGCGTTCCCGCTCGCGCCATTTGGGCTATCCCGGAAGATGCCAAGGATGCCACGCCCGAACAACTGGCGGCGCTGGGCAAATTGCTCGATATGCCGGTCAAGGACATACAAAGCCGCCTGGTTGATGAGGACAAGAATTTTGTCTACATCAAGCGCCAGGTGCCGCTTGATGTGGCGGCAAAAATCAAGGAACTGAAGGTTCCCGGTTTTCATCAGCAGGGAGAAATGCGGCGTTCATACCCCGAGGGCGACATTGCGGCGCACGTGGTGGGTTTCACCAACATCGAAGATCAGGGCATCGAAGGCATTGAACTGGCGTTCAATTCCGAGCTTTCCGGCCGTCCGGGCAGCCGCCGGGTAATCAAGGATCGCCTTGGTCGTGTGGTTGAAGACGTGCAGGCTGTTGTCCCGCCCGTCAATGGGCAGGATTTGAGCTTGTCGATCGATGCCGGTTTGCAGTTCGATCTTTTCAGCGCGCTTAAAAAAGCCAAGGACGAGCACCAGGCCAAGGCGGCGGCTGGCATCATCGTCGACGTGCGCACCGGCGAAATTCTGGCGTTGGCGAATCTCCCTTCCTACGATCCGAACGATCGCGAAGACCGCAAAGGTGCGGCGTTGCGCAACCGGGTGATTACCGACACATTTGAGCCCGGCTCTATCATGAAGCCGTTCACGGCGGCTTTGGCCTTGAGCCTGGGGCGGATCACGACCTCGACGATGTTCAATACCGGCAATGGGCATTATCGGTATCAAGGCGCCACGATCACCGATGTCAGCAGCAATGGCACCTTGAACGTGGCTGGAATTTTGCGCCGTTCCAGCAATATTGGCATGACGATGATTTCCGAATTGCTGACCTCGCAGGAAATGTGGAACAACTTTACCGAGTTGGGTTTCGGCCGCGCCCCGCAGGCCAATTTCCCAGGTGTTGCGTCCGGACGCCTGCGTCCCTGGGAGCGCTGGCGCCCCATCGAGCGGGCCACCATGGCCTATGGCTACGGCTTGTCGGTGTCGCTATTGCAAATCGCCCATGCCTACACGGTGTTTGCGCGCAACGGCGACATGGTTTCACTGACTTTGTTAAAGCGCAAGGGCAAGGCGACCAGCGTGCAGGTGTTCACCCCGCAAGTGGCTGGCCTGATCCGGGCCATGCTGGAGGCGGCCGCAGGTCCCGAGGGCGCCAAGCAAAAGGTTCCCGGCTACCGTGTGGCGGGCAAGAGCGGGACGGCGCGTCAGATCGTCAACGGTCACTACAGCAAGTCTCTATATAGAGGGTCTTTCGTCGGCTTCGGGCCGGTGTCCAATCCTCGTGTCGTGGTGGCTGTCTCGCTCGATGAGCCGCATGTCGGTGGTTATTATGGCAGCGTCATCTCGGGACCCGTATTCGCCAGTGTGATGGGCAGCACTCTGCGCCGGCTTGGGGTTCAGCCTGATGCGCCAGTCGATTCCCTGGTGGCGGTCGGCTCTCCTCACGGGGTGCGGCGATGACGGCGCAACAGATAATCGGCTGGCTGAAAGAGCATGTCGCGCGCACGGCGCATCTTTGCCTGGATTCACGCCAAGTGGCGCGGGGCGATGTGTTTTTTGCCTGCCCCGGCCTGGCGGACGATGGGCGGCAATACATACGCGATGCGATTGCCCGCGGTGCCGCGGCCATAGTGATGCAGGCCGGCGACGGTGCTGTCCTCGAGCAGTCGGCGCCCATGCTTGAAATCCAGGGCTTGCAGGCGCTGCTGGGCTCGATCGCCCACGCCTGGTACGAAGAGCCTTCGAGCGTCATGTCGGTGATCGCCGTCACGGGTACCAATGGCAAGACCACGACAGTGCAGTGGATCGCGGCAGCCCTGAATCTGGAAGGCGTGCCTTGCGGCACGGTAGGGACTTTGGGAGTAACGCTCCCCAATGGAGCGAATCTGGGCGGGGCCTTGACGACGCCCGATGTACTGACCTTGCACCGCAGCCTGGCCGCCATTCGCGATGCCGGCGGCAAGGCGGTCGCGCTCGAGGCGTCTTCCATAGGCATCGAGCAGGGGCGCCTAGACCATGTTCACATCGAGATTGCCGGGTTTACCAATCTGACGCGCGATCATCTCGACTATCACCAGACCCTGGAGAACTACAAGGCCGCCAAGTTTGCACTGTTCGGCTGGCCGGCTTTGCGCGCGGTAATTGTCAATGTAGACGATGCCGCGGGAAAGGAATTGTATGCGTCGGTGGCCGTCTCCGATCGGCTGGGATATTCGCTCAAGCGCGACAGCGCCGCCGCCGTGCAGGCGCAGGATGTTCAAACAGGAAGCTACGGCCTGATTTTCAATTTGCTCATGCCCGATGGCGCGGCCCAAATCGTGACTCGTCTGGTGGGCGAGCACAATATTTCCAATTTGCTGCTGGTCGCCGGAGTATTGCGTGAACTGGGCTGGGGCTTGGCGCGCATAGCCCGGGTGTTGGTTACATTGCGCTCTGTCGAGGGGCGATTGCAGGTCGTTGAGCCTTGCGATGGCGGCGATGCATCGATTGCAACACCCCTGGTGGTGGTCGATTATGCGCATACGCCGGATGCGCTGGAACGTGCCTTGCAGTCTTTACGCGAAGTCGCCCGTGTACGAAACGGACGCCTGGTATGTGTGTTCGGTTGCGGTGGCAGCCGCGACAGCGGCAAGCGTCCCATCATGGGCGGGATAGCCGGCAAGCTGGCCGATTCCGTCATCCTGACCAACGATAATCCGCGTGCCGAGGACCCGCACGCGATTGTCGATCAGATCGTCGCCGGCATGCCGGCCCGGCCGCAGATCGAACTGGATCGTGCCAGCGCTATTCTTGCGGCGATCTGGGGTGCGAAGCCCAACGATGTGGTGCTGCTCGCGGGCAAGGGGCATGAAACCTACCAGGAATTCAAGAATACGCGCATTCCTTTCGATGATCGCGAATGGGCTCGTTTTGCCGTGACCTGGCTGCGTGGAATGACAGTCTCGACCGATTCGCGAAGCATCCTTCCGGGCCAGATCTTTGTTGCCCTCAAAGGTGAGTCTTTCGATGGCCACCGGTATCTGGCTCAGGTGCAATTGGCAGGAGCCTGCGCAGCCATTGTGTCCCGGCGCGACACGAACATTACCTTGCCGCAATTCGAATTGGGCGATACACGCGCGGCCCTGATCAAGGCCGGATCGGCATGGCGCCGCCAGTTTCATTTGCCGGCCATTGCGGTGACCGGAAGCAATGGCAAAACGACGACCAAAGAAATGGTCGCCGCGATCCTGCTGGCATGGGTGGGTGCCGAGGCGTCTTTGTCCACGGCGGGCAATTTGAACAACGATATCGGCGTGCCGCTGACACTGCTGCGTTTGCGCCCTTCGCATTCCGCCGCGGTGTTCGAGCTGGGAATGAATCATCCGGGCGAAATCGCCGGCTTGGCCGATATGGCACAAGCCACGGTGGCGCTGGTGAACAATGCCCAGCGCGAGCACCAGGAGTTCATGCATTCCGTCGAGGCTGTCGCGATTGAAAACGGTGCGGTTCTGAGCGCCTTGCCGGACGATGGTGTGGCGGTTTTCCCCGGTGATGATCTGTATACCCCCGTGTGGAAGCGGCTCGCGGGTGAGCGCAAAACCCTGTTGTTCGGGTTTGAACCACACTTCGATGTGTATGCCGATCAGATTCATGCCGAGGCTCGAGGCACACAGTGCCAGTTGCATACGCCTGTTGGAGTTGCCGCACTGACGCTTGTGGCTCCGGGCGTGCATAACCTGCGCAACGCCCTGGCAGCGGCGGCTTGCGCCTGCGCCGCGGGAGCGCCATTGGTCGCCATAGTGGAAGGCCTGGCTCGTTTCAATCCGGTTGCGGGCCGCATGCAGCCCTATTTGCTGGCCGATGGCCGGCAGCTTATCGATGATTCGTATAACGCGAATCCGGACTCTGTACGGGCCGCCATCGATGTGCTGGCGCGTCTGGATGGCAAAAAAATACTCGTTCTGGGCGATATGGCCGAGGTTGGCGAAAATGGGCCTGCCATGCATGCCGAAGTCGGGGCCTATGCGCGCGAACAGACTATCGATGAGCTGTTGACTTTTGGGCCGGCAGCCAGGAATTCGGCCGCCGCGTTTGGAGGGACGGTTCGGGCCTTCGATTCGATCGAGGCCCTGGTCGCCGATTTGCTGGAGCTTCTGCCCGCGAACATTCTGGTGAAAGGATCCCGCAGCACTCGCATGGAAAGAGTGGTGCAGGCGCTGCAAAAACAACTCAAGCAACAAGAAAGCGAGGCGCGCCATGCTACTTGAATTAGCACGTTGGCTGTCCGATGCCCACATCCGCGCCTTTGGCGTCGTTGAATACATTACGTTTCGAGCGTTGCTGGCGTGCGGCACGGCTCTATTCATCGGTTTGGTGGCCGGGCCCCGTGTGATACGCAAATTGACTGAATTGAAAATCGGCCAGGCAGTCCGCAGCTACGGGCCCGAATCGCATTTGCAGAAAACCGGCACGCCGACCATGGGGGGGGCCCTGATTCTGATTTCGATCGCGGTCAGCACGCTGTTGTGGGCCGACTGGACTAACCGTTTTGTGTGGGTGGTATTGCTGGTGACGTTTGGCTTTGGCTGGATCGGTTGGGCCGACGACTATAAAAAGGTGGTCAATCGCGATCCGGAAGGAATGTCTTCGCGCCGAAAATTTTTCTGGCAGGCCCTGGTTGGCCTTATCGCCTCCATTTACCTGACTTTTGCTGTTTCAGCGCCGGCCAATGCCGACTTATGGCCCTTGTTCCGCGATTGGGTGGTGAGTGGCTTTACCATGTCCTTGCCGACTCGCGCCGATCTGATTGTGCCGTTCTTCAAAAGCGTCAGCTACCCGCTGGGTGCATTCGGTTTCGCCGCGCTGACCTGGTTCGTGATCGTCGGTACCAGCAACGCCGTCAATCTGACCGATGGCCTGGATGGGCTGGCGATCATGCCTACCGTCATGGTGGGCAGCGCCCTGGGGATTTTTGCCTATGTCGTGGGACGGGTCGATTACTCGAAATACCTGCTCTTCCCGTATATTCCCGGCGCGTCGGAGCTGATGGTTCTGTGCGCGGCGATTGCCGGAGCAGGCTTGGCATTTTTGTGGTTCAACGCTTATCCGGCCCAGGTGTTCATGGGCGATGTGGGGGCGCTTGCACTCGGCGGCGCCCTCGGCACAATCGCCGTCATTGTGCGTCAGGAAATTGTCCTGTTCATCATGGGAGGGGTGTTTGTGGCAGAAACCCTTTCGGTGATGCTGCAGGTGACCTATTTCAAATACACGAAGAAACGGTATGGGCAAGGCCGGCGCATTTTGCGCATGGCTCCATTGCATCATCATTTTGAAGTAGGCGGCTGGAAGGAAACCCAGGTTGTGGTGCGTTTCTGGATTATCAGCATGATGTTGGTGCTTCTTGGCTTGGCAACATTGAAATTACGATGACTACGATGTCTTTTCCCTCGGTACCTGCCGGTTCTCTTGTCCTGATCCTCGGATTGGGCGAGACGGGCGTGGCGGCGGCTCTCTGGTGCGCCGATCGCGGAGCCCGGCTGAGGGTACTCGATACCCGTGAGCAGCCGGGTGCCTGGCCCGCCTTGCGCGAGCAGTTGGGGGAAGCGGCGGCCGAGTGCCGGTTTGGCGCCGATGCATTGGTCGAAGATGCTTTGCTGGATGTATCTATGGTCGTCCTCAGTCCCGGGCTTTCTCCTCGGGACGAACCGGTACGGTCATTTCTGGCCTTGGCTGCCGAGCGCGGCATTGAAGTCCTTGGCGAAATCGAGCTTTTTGCCCGTGCATTGTCTGATATGGCCGAACAGGGCTACCAGCCGAAAGTGCTGGCGGTAACCGGCACCAATGGCAAGACAACCGTGACCGCCATGGCGCGGCAATTGTGCGAGGCGGGCGGCCTGAAGGCGCGCGCGGCGGGCAATATCAGCCCGGCTGCATTGACGGCCTTGCGCGAAGCCTTGGCAGCCGACGATCTGCCCGAGGTCTGGGTACTGGAGCTGTCGAGTTTTCAGCTTGACGCAACCCATACTCTGGCAGCGGATGCGGCTGCTGTGTTGAATATCAGCCAGGACCACCTTGACTGGCATGGGTCCCTGAACGCCTATGCGGCGGCCAAGGCCAGGCTGGTGAAGATGGCAAAAGTCGTGGTCATCAACCGCGACGACCCTGTGGTTGCAGCCATGGTGGCCGATGTCAAGGCGCAATCCGTGCGTTCGTTCGGTCGCGATGTGCCTGTGATCGAGGGCGATCTTGGTATTGAAAGCAGCCACGAAGTCCGTTGGCTGGCGGTCGCCGAGGCATTGGATTTCGACGTACCGGCCGCCAAGCCAAAACGGAAAAAGAACGATGCCGAGCCGCCGCGCGAAACGGGCCGCATGACGCGCCTGATCCCGGTCGATGCCTTGCGGGTCCGAGGCACGCATAATGCCTTGAATGCCTTGGCGGCGCTGGCGTTGGTGCGATGCCTGGGCCTGGCTTGGGCCGGTATCTTGCCGGCGCTTCGAGATTATCGCGGCGAGCCTCATCGGGTGGAGTTCGTGCGCAGCATTGGGGGTGTCGCCTTTGTCGAAGACAGCAAGGGAACCAATGTCGGCGCTACGGTAGCCGCGCTCGATGGTCTGGGCCAGACCGTTGTATTGATTGCTGGCGGCCTGGGGAAAGGCCAGGACTTTTCGCCCTTGGTGAAAGTGGTTCGAGAGCACACCCGGGCGGTGGTGCTGATTGGCCAGGACGGCCCCTTGATTGCCCAGACTTTGGCGTCCTGCGGTGTTCCGCTCGAGCAGGCCGAGTCCATGGAGCAGGCCGTGGCCCGCGGCTTTGCCCTGGCCCGGGAGGGCGATGCCGTATTGTTATCGCCGGCCTGCGCCAGCATGGATATGTTTAAAAATTATGGCGATCGTGCCCGGGTTTTTGTTGAGGCTGTTCAGGCGCTGGCTCTTGAGCAAGGAGAGCTGACATGAGCGTATTTGGGGATCTGAGTTCCGGCGTCAACGCCGTGCGTCCCGGCCGCACCACGATGCCGAATTTCGATGTTGCCATAGTGATTACTGCCGTGGCACTGTTGCTGTTTGGATTGCTCATGGTGTATTCGGCCTCGATTGCCCTGGCCGATGGGCCGCGTTATGAAAGCTATGGCCGCTTCTATTTTGTGGGCCGGCACGGCATGTTCATTTGTGCAGGGCTATTATGCGCCGCTTTCGTACTCAGCATACCCATGCAGGTGTGGCAGAAATTTGCCGTGCCCTTGTTCCTGATCAGTTTGTTGCTGTTGCTCGTTGTGCTGGTGCCCGGCATAGGCCGGGAAGTGAATGGCGCGCGTCGCTGGCTGCCTCTGGGGCCGCTCAATTTTCAGCCTTCGGAGCTCATGAAGATCACCATCTTGCTCTATGCCGCCGATTACACGGTGCGCAAGCAAGAACATATGCAGAATTTTTTCCGGGGTTTTTTGCCCATGTCTTTCGCCCTTGCCGCGGTCGGCATAGTGCTGCTGCTCGAACCGGATCTGGGCGCGTTCATGGTGATCGTGGCGATTGCCGTGGGTATTCTGTTCATAGGCGGTATCAATGGCAAGCTGTTTTCGAGCCTGCTGGCCATTCTGTTCGGCAGCTTCCTGGCGCTGATCTGGTTGTCTCCGTGGCGGCGCGGGCGCCTGTTTGCCTATCTCGACCCCTGGAATCCCGACAATGCCTACGGCAGCGCTTATCAGTTGTCTCATTCCTTGATTGCCTTGGGGCGTGGGGAATGGTTTGGCGTGGGTCTTGGGGCCAGCATCGAGAAACTGCATTACCTTCCGGAGGCGCACACCGATTTTATTGTTGCCGTCATCGGTGAGGAGCTGGGCTTTGTGGGCCTGATGTGTCTGCTCTCCCTGTTTGTGTTTCTTGTGTGGCGCGGTTTTGACATTGGCCGGCAATCGATTGCCATGGAACGCATTTTCAATGGCCTGGTGGCCCAGGGTGTTGCGCTGTGGTTCGGCGTGCAGACCTTCATCAATGTGGGTGTGTGTGTGGGACTGCTGCCTACCAAGGGGTTGACTCTGCCAATGGTGAGCTACGGCGGCTCCGGGATTGTCATGAACCTGTGCGCGATTGCCTTGCTGTTGAGGGTGGATCATGAAAATCGCAATATGATGCGGGGCAAGCGGACATGAGTATGCGCACCTTGCTCATCATGGCTGGCGGTACGGGTGGGCACATCATGCCGGGACTGGCCGTGGCCCACGAGATGCAAAGCCGCGGCTGGCGGATCGTGTGGCTGGGCGATCCCGATCGCATGGAAGGCCGGCTGGTGCCGCAGCAGGGATTTGAACTGGTATCGCTGCGTTTTGGCGGCGTACGGGGGAAGGGCCCGATGGCTTTGCTGAAATTGCCTTTCGCGTTGGCCTGCGCATGCCGGCGGACGTTCGCCAGCCTGAAGGCAATTCGCCCGGATGTGGTGCTGGGCATGGGTGGCTATGTTGCTTTTCCCGGCGGCTTGATGGCGGCCTTGCGCCGTATCCCGCTTGTGATACATGAGCAGAACGCCGTGGCCGGTACCGCCAATCGATGGCTGGCGAAAATGGCCAAGAAAGTATTGGTGGGTTTTCCGGGGTCCTTGCCCGGAGCCATTATGGTAGGCAATCCCGTCCGCCGCAGCCTGACTGGATTGACACCGGCGCAGCAGCGTTACAGCGCTCGTCAGGGTGCATTGCGCCTGCTGGTGGTGGGCGGCAGCCTGGGGGCGCAGGCCCTGAACAAGATAGTGCCGCTGGCGCTGGCGCAGATCGCCGTCGACGACCGGCCTGTGGTCGTACATCAGGCGGGAGAGCGGCATTTGGCCGGTTTGCGCGCGGCTTATGAAAGTGCCGGGGTCCAGGCTGAGTGCCATGCCTTTATCGACGATATGGCGGCGGCCCTGGCCGACGCCGATTTGTTGATTTGCCGCGCTGGAGCCATGACCGTGGCTGAAGTAGCCGCAGTCGGTGTGGCGGCCCTGTTTATTCCACTGCCGAACGCGATTGACGATCATCAGACGGCCAATGCCCGTTACCTGAGCGACTGCCAAGGGGGCTGGCTGCAAAGCCAGGCGGAATTCTCGGCGGATTGGCTGGCTCAGTGGTTGCGTGCGCGTTCACGCACGGAATTGGCCGCCGTGGCACAGCATGCCCACGAGCACGCGTGCCTGAATGCGACACAGCAGATTGCCGATGCCTGTGAGCAAGCGTTAAGGAGTCGGGCATGAAGCACAGAATTCAAAGCATTCATTTTGTAGGTATTGGCGGGTCGGGCATGAGCGGCATTGCCGAAGTGTTGTTGAACCTGGGCTATGCCATCAGCGGATCCGATATACAGGAGTCGGCTGTAACACGTCGGCTCGCCGGTCTTGGCGCGAAGGTCTCGATCGGCCATACGGCTGAAAATATACGTGGGGTCGGCGCCATTGTGACATCGACGGCCGTCACCGCCGACAACCCCGAGGTCCTGGCCGCTCGGGCGGCGCACATTCCGGTTGTGCCCCGTGCCCTGATGCTGGCAGAGCTCATGCGTCTCAAGCGCGGTATTGCGGTGGCGGGCACGCATGGCAAGACCACGACCACCAGTCTCGTGGCCAGCGTGCTGGCGGCGGGAGACCTGGATCCAACCTTTGTTATCGGGGGGCGCCTGAATTCAGCGGGCGCCAATGCCCGTCTGGGGCAGGGAGAATTTATTGTCGTCGAGGCGGACGAATCCGATGCGTCGTTCTTGAACTTGTTGCCCGTCATGGCGATCGTGACGAACATCGACGTCGACCACATGGATACCTATGGGCATGACGTAGCCCGTCTCAAGAGCGCTTTCATCGAATTTACGCACAAGCTGCCGTTTTACGGCAGTGCCGTATTGTGCAGCGACGATGCCAATGTGCGTGAAATCATGCCTTTCGTTTCGCGTCCAATCACGACTTATGGCGTCAATCCCGATGCCCAGGTACGTGCCGTCAATCTGCGGGCGGACGGAACCACCATGCATTTCGACGTGGAGCGCCGCAGCGCCGCCGGGATGCTGCCCCGACTGTCGATCACCCTGAATCTGCCTGGCAAGCACAATGTCCTGAATGCACTGGCGGCAATTGCCGTCGCCACGGAGCTGGGCGTGGCCGACAGCTCCATTGCCGGGGCGCTTGCCGCTTTCAACGGCGTAGGGCGCCGCTTTACGCAGGTTGGCGAATTCGCCGTATCCGACCAGCGCAATGGCGGCGCATTCACTCTGATCGACGACTACGGACATCATCCGGTCGAGATGGCGGCGACGCTGGATGCCGCCCGCGGGGCGTGGCCCGAGCGTCGTATCGTCCTGGCGTTCCAGCCGCATCGGTATACGCGTACACGCGACTGCTTCGAAGATTTCGTGCGTGTCCTGAGCTCGGCCGACGCGGTGCTCCTGACGGATGTCTATCCGGCCGGCGAGGCTCCTTTGGTCGCCGCCGATGGGCGCGCCCTGAGCCGCGCAATTCGTGTGGCAGGCAAAGTCGAACCCCTGTTCGTCGAAGATGTCGTCGATTTGCCTCAGGCGATACTGGATTTTGTACAGGATGGCGATGTGGTCATCGTCATGGGTGCGGGCTCGATCAGCAAGGTTCCGGCCCGCATAGGAGAGTTGGCATGAGCGAAAATTTTGGGCGCGTCGGAGTGTTGTATGGAGGCTGTTCGGCCGAGCGCGAGGTATCGCTCATGTCCGGCCAGGGCGTACATGCGGCGCTGACCAGCGTGGGTATCGACGCCCATCTGTTCGACCCGGGCAAGCAAAGCCTGGTCGACCTGGCCAATGCAGGTTTCGATCGCGTGTTTATTGCGCTGCATGGCCGTTACGGCGAGGACGGCACTCTGCAAGGCGCTCTCGAGCTGCTGCAGTTGCCTTACACCGGCAGCGGCCCCTTGGCATCCAGTCTTGCCATGGACAAGATCATGACCAAGAAAGTCTGGCTCGAACAGAATTTGCCGACACCCGGATTCGCAATATTGACGGAGTCCTCCGATCTCGATGAGGTCGTTGCCGCAATCGGCTTGCCGCTGATCATCAAGCCGCCGCATGAAGGGTCGACGCTGGGAGTGACGAAGGTCGGGAAGCTCGAAGAATTGAGCGCCGCCTATCGTCTGGCCGCCCGGTACGATGCGGAGATTCTCGCCGAACGGTTTATCTCGGGCCGTGAACTCACCGTGCCGGTACTCGGCAAGGGCAAGGGGGCGCGTGCCTTGCCGATAGTCGAGATCGTGGCACCTCAAGGCAATTACGACTACGAGCACAAATATGTGTCGAATGACACGCAGTATGTGTGTCCGGCCAAACTCGACACGGCGCTGACCCGGGAAATCATGACCTTGGCGGAACGGGCCTATGTGGCCTTGGGGTGCGAGGGATGGGGACGCGCAGATTTCATGCTCGATGCCGATGACAGGCCTTGGCTGTTGGAAATGAATACCTCTCCCGGAATGACGAGCCACTCGCTCGTTCCGATGGGAGCCAAGGCTGCCGGGATGAGTTATGTCGATTTGTGCGTGACGATCCTGGCCAGCGCCTCGTGCAAAGTACTTGCGCCGCCCGCGGCTTGAAACGACAGGAGAAAATGTAATCGTGTTTAACGACGCCCGCCTAACCAACTTCATTGCCAATTCGCTGGCTTTGCTGGCGGTATTGGCGTTGATCTTGGGCGTCGTACTCTGGGTCGCGCAGCGGCCGTATTTCGCGATTACCCAAATCCAGATTGAACCGATGCAAGCGGATACATTGAATTACGTCTCGGCGACCAGTGTGCGGGCGACAATAGCCGGGAGGTTGGCAGGAAATTTCTTTACGGTAAATCTTAACGACACGCGCAAATTGTTGGAAACCGTACCATGGGTGCGCCGTGCGCAGATTCGGCGCGTGTGGCCCAATACTTTGCGGGTTCAAATAGAAGAGCAGCAACCATTGGCATTGTGGAACGAGAATCAAATGATCAACACCTGGGGCGAGGCTTTCAGCGCCAACCAGGGTGAACTTCCCGACGATGCCAATTTGCCGCATTTTTATGGCCCGGCCCAGTCCGAGCGCTTGGTGGTGCAGCGCTATGCCGAGCTGGCTCGCTGGTTTGCGCCGCTCAACTTGCATGTCAAGCAAATTACGCTCAGCCCGCGTTATGCGTGGGATGTCGAATTGTCGGATGGCGTGCGTCTGAGCCTGGGCCGCGATCCGGCCGCCGACGTGGCCGATCCTCACGGCCGCTCCGGCGCGCTGCCATTCGCGGCGCGCATCGAACGTTTTGTAAAAACCTGGCCGGTGCTTATGCAACGGCTTGGCGGTCGTGCCGTACGCAGTGCCGATTTACGTTACTCCAACGGGTTTGCTATTACGTTGGCTCCTGTTTCTCCTACCTCTACTAAATAGAAAAACTATGACCCGTGACATCAAGGATCTGATCGTTGCACTCGATATCGGCACCAGCAAAGTGGTGGCGGTGGTGGCTGAAATATTGCCGGAAGGGCGTTTCGAAGTGCTTGGCCTGGGCCAGCATGAGTCCCAGGGGATGCGCAAAGGCGTCGTGGTCAATATCGAGTCGACCGTAAATTCGATTCAGCGCGCGCTCGAAGAGGCTGAACTCATGGCCGACTGCAAGATTCGTGAGGTGTATACCGGTATCGCCGGCAGCCACATCACGAGTTTCAACTCGAGCGGCATGGTCGCGGTCAAGGACAAAGAGGTCACTGCGACCGACGTGGCCCGCGTGATTGAAACCGCCAAAGCCGTGAATATACCTACCGATCAGCAGGTATTGCACGTGTTGACGCAGGAGTTCATCGTCGATTCGCAAGAAGATATACGCGAACCGATAGGCATGAGCGGCCTGCGCCTCGAGGTGCGTGTGCATATCGTTACGGGCGCGGTCAGCGCGGCACAAAATATCGTCAAGTGCGTGCGCCGCTGCGGTCTCGAAGTCCAGGACCTTATTTTGCAGCCCTTGGCCTCCAGCATGGCCTGCCTGACCTCCGACGAAAAGGAGCTGGGCGTGGTGCTGGTCGACATCGGCGGCGGCACCACCGATATCGCGATCTATACCGGCGGGGCGATACGCCATACCGCTGTCGTGCCTATCGCGGGCGATCAGATCACCAGCGATATCGCGGCAATGCTGCGCACACCGACCCCGGACGCGGAGGAAATCAAGTTGCGTTTCGGGATCGCCAAGCAGGTATTGGCCAGTGCCGAGGATCATGTCGAAGTGCCGGGCCTGGGCGACCGGCCCAACCGCCAGGTCAAGCGGCAGGCTTTGGGCGCGGTCATAGAGCCCCGGATCGAGGAGCTGTTTACGTTTGTGCAGCAAATCGTGCGTGAGTCCGGCTACGAGGATTTGCTGGCGTCGGGCGTGGTCCTGACCGGCGGTACGGCCCTGATGCCCGGCATTGTCGAGCTGGCCGAGGATGTTTTCTTAAAACCGGTGCGTGTTGCGGTGCCCGATTACCAGGGTAGTCTGGCCGATGTCATGCACAACCCACGCTTTTCAACCGTCATGGGTTTGTTATCCGAGGCGCGTTTGCAGCGTGCACGCGGTCGCAAGGTCGCGCAACAAAAAGGGAGTTTCAAAAGCCTTTTATCGCGCATGAAGGAGTGGTTTATGAATTAGGGCCTTATGGCCTTAATAGACAGGTGGTTTTTTGTCCTGTCTTCGGGAGGCGTTTCAAATTTGGTGCGAGTCATGCAACTGGCATCTCCTTTGAAGCGATTTCCGGCAAGGTAAGTAGTACTGGGGAAATTTATACGCTTTTATCGTTTTCAGGAAATGTGAGGGAGTCAATCATGATGAATTTTGAAATGCTCGATAGCAATGCCAATGGTACCGTTATCAAAGTAGTCGGTGTGGGTGGTGCTGGCGGCAACGCCGTGGCGCACATGATCCGTTCCGGCGTCAACGGTGTGGATTTTATTTGCGCCAATACCGATGCCCAGGCATTGGTTGCCAGCGAAGCCCCTGTGCAAATCCGTCTGGGTCGCACAGGCCTGGGTGCAGGCGCCAAGCCTGAGCAGGGCCGCGCCGCGGCCGAAACCGCAAGAGAAGAAATTCGTGCCGCATTGACGGGTGCGAATATGGTGTTCATTACAGCCGGCATGGGTGGCGGCACAGGAACCGGAGCGGGTCCCGTGGTTGCCGAAGTTGCCAAGGAACTTGGCATTCTGACCGTCGGGGTCGTAACCAAGCCATTCTCCTTCGAAGGCGCCAAGCGCCTGAAAATGGCGGAAGACGGTATTGCCGAGTTGTCCAAGCATGTGCATTCGCTGATTGTCGTGCTGAACGAGAATCTCTACGAATTGATGGACGACGACGCCACTCAGGAAGACTGCTTCAAGTCGGCCGACGACGTATTGCACAATGCGTGCGCCGGAATTGCCGAGATCATCAATGTCGAAGGCAATGTGAACGTCGACTTCGAAGACGTCAAGACCATTATGGGCGAACAGGGCCAGGCCATGATGGGCACATCCATCGCCGCCGGGGCCGACCGCGCCCGTGTGGCTGCCGAGCGGGCCATTGCATGCCCGTTGCTGGAAGGCGTCGATTTGCACGGAGCCCGTGGCATGCTGGTGAATATCACTGCCAGCCGTACCCTTAAAATGCGCGAAACGCGCGAAATCATGGATACCATCCGCAGCTACGCCGCTGAAGATGCCACGGTGATTTTCGGGACGGCCTACGACGAATCCATGGGTGAAAACTTGCGTGTTACGGTGGTCGCAACCGGCTTGGGCCGCACGGCTGCTTCCACGCGTCCTCAACTCGTGTCGAATTCGGCCGAAGTGTATCGCACCGGCACCGATAATCTGCCCCTGATGGGAGGTTTTGCCAATTCCGACGTGCCCGCAGTGATTCGCAATCCGCGCAGCCAGGCTTCCGCACAGGTGCGGGCGCTGGAAACCGCCGGCATGGATCATTTCGACATACCGGCGTTTTTGCGCAAACAGGCCGACTAGACAGAAATCCGGCCCAAGGCTGTTCAGGCAGCCCTCACAGCGATGAGGCGGGCGAAACGCCCGTACCGATCCGACGGCACGTCTTCCTATATCCCCGGGAGGGCGTGCCGCCGCGTATCAACCGCAGCCATTGCGATGGCCGGCGGTCCGCAGACGTTGCCAGGACTTACAAAAATTTAAGGGATTGATACGTATTCTTGTTACAATGACGAGTACGCTGCCAAAGTGGTCGCGCCAGCTGTTTGAATTCTGGTCTTTTATTTATGTTACGCCAACGCACCATACAAAAATCCATCAGTACCAAAGGTGTGGGCCTGCACTCTGGTCGTCGAGTTGAAATTACGCTCCGCCCCGCAGCCCCCAATACAGGTATTGTGTTTCATCGCGTCGATCTGCCCGAAGTCGTGGATTTTCCGGCCCAGGCAAATCGGGTCGGCGATACTCGCATGGCTTCGGTGCTGCAGCAGGGCAATGTGCGGGTATCGACTGTCGAGCACCTCATGTCGGCTCTGGCCGGCCTGGGCATCGACAACCTTCATATCGATCTTACCGGCGAAGAAGTTCCCATCATGGATGGCAGCGCCGGGACTTTCGTTTACTTGTTGCGCTCGGCAGGCCTTCAGGAACAGGCGGCTGCCAAGCAATTCCTGCGGGTGCTGAAAACCATCGAGGTGCAGGAAGGCGAAGGCCAGGAATTGAAGTGGGCTCGCCTGGAACCCTACGATGGCTTCGCCCTGTCGTTTGCCATCGACTTTCATCATCCGGCCATCGACTCCACGGCCAATTTCGCCGAAGTCGATTTTTCCAAGGATTCGTACGCCAAAACCATTGCGCGGGCCCGCACCTTCGGATTCGTGAGCGAGGTTGAAGCTTTGCGCGCGGCGGGCTTGGCTCGCGGCGGCAGCCTTGACAACGCCATTGTCATGGATGAATACCGGGTATTGAATTCCGATGGCTTGCGCTACGACGACGAGTTCGTCAAGCATAAAATTCTTGACGCTATCGGCGATTTATATCTGATCGGCAAGCCGCTGGTGGCGCGCTATGTGGCTTGCAAGTCGGGCCATAGCCTGAATAACAGGCTGGCGCGGGCCTTGCTGGCCCAACAGGATGCCTGGGAGATGATTACCTACGAATCCAGTGCCACGGCGCCCAAGGCTTTCACCAACGAGTGGAAGTTCGCCTGATCTCGGCGTTACGGGTGCCGATGATGCGCCAGCAGGCGTTTTACGGCGTCGGCCAGCGGGCCGGGGCGCAAGTTATTTTGTAACGTTTCAAATGCGCGTAAAGCGTTATTATCGAGTGGCACCACTTCTTTGATGGGTGCTGCTTTTGTCTGGTTTTGTAACAAGCCAGCTTGAACCCTGACATTAATTTCGTTAAGGTTCCATCCACCCTCCGTTAGCAGTTGAACAATTCGGGGGGCCAATTGTCGAAGCTTTGCCGCATGCGCCGCGCTGGGAACCGCCAGCGTGACTTGCTGTCTGTCTATACGCGCTACTCGACAAACCTGCGCAATCGCAGGGGGCAATATTTTTTTGGCCGCATGTTCTATTGATAGCAACATGCGTGCCGTCGTTAAAACATCAGCGCCATGCCGATCGCTACCCAGCCAACTGATTGCAGAAAGGTTGGCGGGTAAGGATTTATCTCGGGATCGTCGATCGGGAGTCTGGGGCATGCGCGACTTGTCAGTAAGGATTTATACAGTGAATGTTGTCATTATGCATGGTCGTTCGGATGGTTCCAATGTCAAGAAGCTGGGAATGCCGTTTCTGGCTGCCTTGGCGATTGCCGCGCTGTCGGCTTCGGCCGCCGCAGGCGCCTGGGTACAATCGCGCTACAGTCGCCCGGCTTCGCTTAGTGTGGCGCAAGAACGCGTTATTAACAATCAAGTTTCCCGCGATTCCGCGTATATACGCGAAAATGTAAACCTTCTTGCCCAGACTGTCGGCGAGCTGCAGGCCAAGCTCATCGCCATGGGCGGCCTGAGCAAGCGGGTGGCCGATGTCGCCGGCATTTCCTACACCGACCCGGAAATCAAGGCCAGTCTCGACCACGCTCAGCCTGTTATGGATTACATCAACGACGGTCCGGGCGACTCCATGTCGGCCGAGGGCCTGGGGCGCCAGCTGGATCTCATGCAGCAGCAGATCGACGAGCAAAAAGACTGGTTTGCCATGCTGGATCTGGTGCTGACCAAGCGTGCCGGCACCGAGGCTCGCTTGCCGACCTTGATGCCGGTCAATTACCCTTACCTGAGCTCTTCGTTTGGCTGGCGCCTGAATCCGGTGACCGGCCGTCGCTCCATGCACGAGGGCCTGGATTTTGCGGCGCCCAAAGGCGCGCCCATTTATGCGGCTTCAGGTGGCGTGGTATCCGAAGCGGGTGTTCAGGCGGGTTACGGGAAAATGGTTGAAATCAATCATGGAAACGGCCTGGTTACACGGTACGCTCATGCATCCGTGCTGGATGTGAAAGCCGGCGATCTGGTCGAAAAAGGGCAAATGATCGCCCGTGTCGGTTCCTCTGGCCGATCCACCGGCTCGCATCTGCATTTCGAAGTTCGAATGGCAGGGCACCCCCTGGATCCCAAGTTGTTTTTAGCCAAGCCGGAGGTGTCCAGGCACTTGGTCGCCGACGCCTCAAGCCACGTAAAAGCCATCCTGCCCGAGGTGCGTTAAACTGTCTCGTTTTCCTGCGGATTTTCCGCCAACCTAAAAAAAGATATGCATTAGGCGTTGCGCGTGCTAACGGTGCAAGCCTGCATTAACGACACAAGAATGGTCTCTCTGCTAAAAAAGCTCATTGGTAGTCGCAACGATCGGTTACTTAAGCAGTATCGCAAGCAGGTAGCGCAAGTTAACGCGCTCGAGTCGAAAATGGTTGCTCTCGCCGACGAGCAGTTGACGGCTAAAACAGACGAATTCCGCCAAAGATATCAGGCCGGTGCATCGCTGGACGATTTATTGCCCGAGGCGTTTGCCGTGGTGCGCGAGGCCAGCAAGCGGGTGTTTGGCATGCGTCACTTCGATGTCCAGATGCTCGGGGCCATTGCCCTGCATAACGGCAAGATCGCGGAAATGCGCACCGGCGAAGGCAAAACGCTTATGGCGACCCTCGCGGTGTACCTCAACGCCCTGGCCGGTCGCGGCGTGCATGTGGTAACCGTCAACGACTATCTGGCTCGCCGCGATGCGCAATGGATGGGCCGTTTGTACAATTTCCTGGCCATGACGGTTGGAGTGGTTGTACCCCAGCAGGAAAACGAGGAAAAAAGAGCGGCCTATATGGCCGACATCACATACGGCACCAACAACGAATACGGTTTTGATTATTTGCGCGACAATATGGAGTACCGCGCCGAAGATCGCCGGCAGCGCCAGCTTGCCTACGCTATTGTCGATGAAGTCGATTCGATCCTGATCGACGAGGCGCGCACGCCACTGATCATTTCCGGTCAGGCCGAAGACAATACCGATCTTTACATCCGCATGAATGCGGTGCCGCCGCTGCTGTCGCGCATGGCTTCCGAACCCAAGCCGCAGGAGCCCGAACCCGAAGGCGATTTCTGGGTCGACGAAAAGGCGCAGCAGGTTCATATGTCGGAAGCGGGGCATGAGAAGGCCGAGCAAATTCTGTCGAGCATGGGCCTGCTGCCCGATGGCGAGTCTCTGTACGACCCACGCAATATTGCCTTGATACACCATTTGATGGTGGCCTTGCGGGCGCATAACTTGTTCTTCCGGGACCAGCAATACGTTGTTCAGAACGACGAAGTGATGATCGTCGATGAGTTCACCGGAAGACTGATGGTTGGGCGCCGCTGGTCGGATGGCCTGCACCAGGCCGTCGAAGCCAAAGAAGGCGTCAAGATCCAGAACGAAAACCAGACGCTCGCTTCCATTACATTCCAGAATTACTTCCGCATGTACGACAAACTGTCGGGCATGACCGGAACGGCCGATACCGAGGCTTATGAGTTCCAGGAGATCTATAGCCTGGAAACCATGATTATCCCGACCAATCGTCCCATGATCCGCAAGGATCAAAACGATCAGGTTTTCAAAACCGATAAAGAAAAATACCAGGCGATCCTGGGCGACATCAAAGATTGCCACGAGCGTGGCCAGCCGGTGCTGGTTGGTACAACCAGTATTGAAAACTCCGAGCTGTTGGCGGGTTTGCTGGTGCGGGCCAAGTTGCCGCATGAAGTTCTGAATGCCAAGCAGCATGCACGCGAGGCCGAAATCGTGGCCGAAGCCGGCAAGCCCGGGCATATTACGATAGCCACCAATATGGCCGGCCGCGGAACCGATATCGTGCTGGGCGGCAGCATCGAGAAGCAGATCGACCTGATCCGTGCCGATTCCTCACTCAGCGAGGACGACAAGGTGGCGCGCATTGACACCGTCAAGTCCGAGTGGGCTCCTGCCAATGAGCGCGTCAAGCAGGCGGGGGGCTTGCGCATTATCGGTACCGAACGCCACGAATCCCGACGGATCGACAATCAGTTGCGTGGCCGTGCCGGACGTCAGGGCGACCCGGGTTCTTCGCGCTTCTACCTGTCGCTCGATGATTCCCTGATGCGGATTTTCGCCGGTGACAGGGTACGGTCCATCATGGAGCGTCTGCGTTTGCCTGAGGGCGAGCCTATCGAGGCGCGCATGGTGTCGCGCTCGATCGAATCGGCGCAACGCAAGGTCGAGGCGCGCAACTTCGATATACGCAAGCAATTGCTCGAATACGACGATGTTTCGAACGATCAGCGCAAGGTCTTGTATGCGCAGCGCAACGAGGTGCTGGAATCGGCCGATGTGTCGGAAACCATCAATAATTTGCGCGACGCCGCGGTGACCGAGCAGTTCCGGGCGTATATCCCCGAGGAAAGCATGGAAGAGCAGTGGGACGTCCCTGCCCTGCAGAGTGCGCTGGAAGCCGACTGGCAGATTGAAATGCCTCTGGTCGATATGCTCGAAAAAGAGCCTAACCTGACCGATGATGACCTGCTTGAGCGTGTGCTGGCCGAAGCGCGCCGTATTTACGACGCCAAGGTCGAGATGGTGGGGCGAGAAAACTGGAATCCCTTTGAGCGGTCGATGTTGCTGCAGGCTGTCGATACGCATTGGCGCGGGCATTTGTCGTCGTTGGATCATCTGCGGCAAGGCATTCATTTGCGCGGCTATGCGCAGCAGGATCCCAAGCAGGCATACAAACGCGAGGCCTTTGAACTGTTTTCGGCCATGCTTGACCGGATCCGCAGCGATGTAGTCAAGGTCTTGATGACAGTCAAGATCGAGTCCGCCGCTCAGGTGGAAGCCGAGGAGCAGCCTCAGCTCGAGAACGTGACCTATCATCACTCCGATTACGACGTCGCATTGAGCGGCGAAGATCCCGGTATCGATGGCGTGGATGCGACCGGGCCCGTGAACCGTCCCCTGGTCAATGTGACGCCGAAAGTAGGCCGCAACGATCCGTGCCCCTGCGGGAGCGGGAAAAAATACAAGCATTGCCACGGCAAGCTGGCGTAGATACCCTCTTGGCAAGCAAGGGATGATGTAGAGGCGGGACTTGTGCCCGCTTCTACAGCAAGAATAGGGTTGCCAGGCCGAGAAAGAGAAAAAAGCCCAACGAATCGGTGGCAAAGGTCAGGAGCACCGACGAGCCCATTGCCGGGTCTTTGCCGAAGCGGTCGCGCAGGATCGGAATCAGCACGCCAAGTGCCGCGCCTATCAGTATATTGCCCACCATGGCGGCCATCATGACGGCCGCTATGGCCAGCGAGCCTGAAATCAACCAGGCGAATATTCCGGTGACGAAACTGCCGCATGTCCCGACCAGGAAGGCCACGTACAGTTCGCGCTTGACGAGTTGCCAGGCGTTGGCGCCTGTGACCCGGCCCACCGCCAGCGCGCGAATGATCATGGTCATGGTCTGATTGCCGGAGTTGCCGCCGATTCCGGCGACGATGGACATTAAAAATGCCAGTATGACGATATGGCTGACGGTCTCTTCGAAGCGCGAGGCAATGAATGAAGCCGTCGATGCCGTGCATAAATTGACCAGCAGCCAGGGCGCGCGGTTTTTCAGGGCGCTGACGATCGGCGCAAAGATGTCCTCTTCCTGCAGGCCGGCGCGGGACAAGGCTTGCTCCTGGGAGTCTTCCTGCATCACGTCCACGACTTCGGCGATGGTGACGCGCCCGATCAAGCGGCCCTGGTCATCGACTACCGGCGCCGAGACCAGGTCGTAACGTTCGAATGCGCCAGCCGCGTCGGCGTCGGAGTCCAGTGGGTTGAGCGTCAGGTAATCGGTGTCCATGACACCCGACACATCGGTTTCGGGTTCGCTGACAAGCAGGGTCGATAAGGGCAGCGTGCCTTGCAGCTTGTCCTGGCGATCGACCACAAAAATCTGGTCGGTATGGTCCGGCAATTCGCGCAGGCGCCGCAAATAACGCAAGACAACCTCGAGCGATACATTCTCGCGTACCCGCACCATTTCGAAGTCCATGATGGCGCCCACGGTGCCTTCGGGGTAGCCCATGGCCGCAATCAATTGCGCACGTTCTTCGTCGGTCAGGCCTTTTTGCACTTCGGCTATGACGTCAGCCGGCAGGTCCGGAACCAGGTCGGCGATTTCGTCGGCATCCATGGTGCCGGTGGCAGCCACCAAGTCCTGGTGGTTCATGGATTCGATCAGCGATTCGCGAGCCCAGTCGTCCACTTCGAGCAGCACATCGGCATCGTGTTCGGCGTCGACCAAGTGCCATACCGCTTGCCGCTCGACGACCGGCAGGGACTCGAGGATAAAGGCGATATCGGCCGGGTGCAGGCCGTTGACGATCGTCTTGATCTCGTTCTCATGCTGCCGATGCAGCATGCCTTCGAGCAGGTTTGAGCGGTCTTCGTCTTCGTACTGGCGGTGGGCCAGGGCTTCTACGACTTCTTGCCGCTTGAGTATCGATTGCAGCTTTTGCAGGGCAAGCTGCGCATCTTCAGGGTCCAGCCTGCGAGGAATCGCGATGGGCTCGCTTTCAGGCTTGACGAAGGTGTCCGACATAGGCGCGCCTTGTTCAAACGGGTGGAAGGGGGCGGCGCCGACGCTGCTCGTCGGTGGCGACGTAAGTCAGGGTCGCTTCGGTTACCTTGACGACTTCGAATTGCAGGCGTTGGCGTTCGGCGTAGACTTCGACGGCAACCGTAACCGAGGTGGTGCCGACTTTGATGATTTCCGCATAGAAGCTGAGAAGGTCGCCGACAAAAACAGGTTGCTTGAAGGTAAAGGCATTGACGGCGATGGTTGCCACGCGTCCGGCAGCCCGGCGGGCCGCGGGGATCGATCCGGCTATATCGACTTGCGCCATGATCCAGCCTCCGAATACATCACCGTGCATATTGGCGTCGGCAGGCATGGGGACAACGCGCAGCACGGCGTGCCGCGACGGGGTGGGCAGGATGGTGGCGGGCATAGGGGTGCTCAAGACAACTCCAATAAAAGCCTGGCCGATGCGCAGGCGTGCAAGGCAGCGAGAAAGAGGTTAATGAGAAGCCGCGTCGGCCAGCCAGCTTCGAGCCAGTTCGACCCAGTAGCTCGCGCCCAAAGGGAGGAGGTCGTCGTTGAAGTCGTAACTGCCATTGTGCAGCATGCACGGCCCCATGCCATGCCCCTGGGTGCGGTGGGTGCCGTCGCCATTGCCTATCCAGACATAACAGCCGGGTTTTTCCCTGAGCATGAAGGCAAAATCTTCGGAGCCCATGGAAGGCCGTACCGACTGGTTGACCCCTTGTTGGCCGACGATGCCTTTGAGCACATTGGCGCAAAAGGCGGTTTCCCTGGCGTGGTTGACGGTGGCCGGATATTTGCGGTGAAACGTGAATTCGGCTTTGCAGTTCATGGCTTGACAGCCCAAGTGCGTAATTTCGGACATGCGTTTTTCAATGATGTCGAGGGCTTTGTCGGAAAATGTGCGGACAGTGCCTCGCATCGAGGCGCTGTTGGGGATGACATTGTCGGCCGAACCGGCATGAATCTGGGTAATGCTGAGTACGGCGGGATCGAGGGGGTCCAGGTCGCGCGTGAGTATGGTCTGGAACGACTGCGCCAGCTGGACGGCGGCCATGACGGGATCGACGCCCAGATGCGGCATGGCGGCATGCGCTCCCTTGCCTTCGAGGACGATTTCGAACGTATTGCTGGAGCCCATCATGGGGCCTGGAATGACGCCGAAAGTGCCGACTTCCATGCCCGGCCAGTTATGCATGCCAAATACGGCGTCCATGGGGAACAGCGTGAAGAGGCCATCGTCGATCATTTTTTTTGCGCCGCTGAAGCCTTCTTCGGCAGGCTGGAAAATAACGTGAACGGTGCCGTCGAAATCGCGATGCTCGGCGAGATAGCGAGCTGCCGCCAGGAGCATGGCGGTATGGCCGTCGTGTCCGCAAGCGTGCATCTTGCCGGGGTTTTTGCTGGCGTGCCCGAAGGTATTCAGTTCTTGCATGGGCAGCGCATCCATGTCGGCCCGCAAGCCAATGGCATGGCCATTTTGCGTTTTACCGTGTATTGTTCCTACGACGCCTGTAACACCCAGGCCCCGGTGCGTATCGATGCTCCAGGATTCGAGCTTTTTTGCCACGACATCGGCGGTGCGGACTTCTTCGTAGGCTAGTTCAGGATGCGCGTGGATATCGCGCCGGATCGCAGCGATCTCGGCTTGCCATGCAACGATAGGTTCAACTAATTTCATGATGGATATCCTGTTGTAGTCGTCGATGAAACTGTACGCCTGTGACAGCGTATCATCAAACTGTTGAAATCGGGAAAAGGGGCTGACAGATGGAAAAACCGTGGTTGCTGCACTATCCGAAAGACGTCCCGGCTGAAATAAATACCGGAAATTACTCTTCGCTGGTGGATTTGCTGGATCAGGCCTGCAAGAAGCACGCAGACCGGCGCGCCCTGACATTGATGGGCCGCAGCCTGCTTTATCGCGACCTCGATCGGCATGCCGATGCGGTGGCCGCCTGGATACAGCAGCAAGGCCTGCCCGCGGGCAGCCGCGTCGCTCTGATGATGCCCAATGCCATGCCCTATATGGTGGTTTTCATGGGGGTTTTGCGTGCGGGCATGGTGGCTGTCAATATCAATCCCATGTATAGCGAGCGCGAGCTCGAACACCAGCTCCAGGACTGCCGTCCGGAATTGATTTTCATCCTGGAAAATTTTGCCGCCACCCTGGCCGCGGTTCCGGGCGATCAGCGGCCAGGGCGGGTGGTCATTGTGTCGCTGGGCGATTTGCTGGGACTCAAGGGGCGCCTGGTCGATCTGGTGGTGCGCTACGTCAAGCGGCTGATTCCCCCTTATAGCCTGGCGGGGGCACTGCGTTTTCGCGCGGTGCTGGAGCAGGGCGCCAAAGCGGTCTTTACGCGGCCCGTGGTGGCGATGGACGACCTGGCGGTGCTGCAGTACACGGGAGGCACCACCGGCGTGCCCAAGGGCGCCATGCTGACTCACCGCAACCTGGTGGCCAATGTGTTGCAGGTCAGGGCGGTAGCCCGGCCGGCGCTGGGCGATCTGTCGGGCGAGCCCCTGACCATCTTGAGCGCCTTGCCTCTTTATCATATTTTTGCACTGACGGTCTGCGGGCTGTTTGCCGTGCACGCGGGCATGTGCAGCGTACTGATCGTCAATCCGCGCGATTTATCCACGATCGTGCAGGCATGGCGCCGTGATCCGATTCATATCTTTCCCGCTGTCAATACCTTGTTCAATGGTTTGGCCAATCGGACCGAATTTGCCGCCCTGGATTTTTCCGCCCTGCGCCTGTGTTTTGGCGGAGGAGCGGCCGTACAACGTGCCGTGGCCGAAAAATGGCAGCAAATCACAGGCAAGCCGCTTATTGAAGGATACGGCCTGTCCGAGACATCGCCTGTCGTGTGCGTCAACCCGACCGATGCCGGCGAATACTCCGGGGATATCGGTTTTCCCCTGCCGTCCACCGACATTGTCCTGTTCGATAATCAGGAACAGCCTGTGGCCCTGGGCGAGCCCGGCGAGGTAGGCATACGCGGCCCTCAGGTCATGAAGGGGTACTGGCAGCGTCTCGACGAAACGGCCCAGTCCTTTACCAAGGATGGGTTTTTCAAGAGCGGCGATATCGGCATCATGAGCGAGCAAGGGCGAATCCGCCTGGTCGATCGCAAAAAAGACATGATTCTGGTTTCGGGATTCAATGTCTATCCCAGCGAGATCGAAGAGGTCGTGGCCGCTCATCCGGGCGTGCTGGAGTGCGCGGCAATAGGCCTGCCCGATGCGCGCACCGGCGAAATGGTCAAGCTCTATGTAGTAAAAAAAGATCAGTCCCTGGACGAACGGCAGTTGCGGGACTGGTGCGCCGAGCGGCTGGCGGCGTACAAGCGTCCGCACAGAATCGAATTCCGTACCGAGCTGCCCAAAAGCAATGTGGGCAAGATTTTGCGGCGAGCGCTGCGCGATGAGGCGTCGCAAGGCGTTGTTGCCTGAACGTCGCCCAGCCCTGGAAAGGCCTTGGCGCCGGACCTTCTCAGGTCAGCGCGGCTTCAAATGAGGCCGGATCATGGCATCGATGGCGGATGCCGTGTCGGGATTGCCGGCGTACACATAGCCTTTTATGGGCCAAGGGTCGATGTGATGCATATCTTCGGCTACTCCACCCGCTTCGCGCACGATGACCGTCCCCGCGGCCACGTCCCAGGGAGCCAGGCCCATTTCCCAATAGCCGTCGTAGCGGCCGCAGGCGGTCCAGGCCAGATCGAGCGCGGCCGCCCCTAATCGCCGTACTCCGCGTGTGGTGTTAATGGCTTCATGCAAGGTGGGCATGTATTGCTCGGCAAAGGAGAAATCCCGGAATGGAAATCCTGTGGCCAGTACGGCCTCGCTCAGGTCGCGAGTTTGCGAGCATGAGATCCTGTACTCGTTCAACCACGCGCCCACGCCGTGCATGGCGGTAAATATTTCTTCGCGGTTCGGATCGTAGACGACCCCGATTACAGGCGTATCCTGCTCCAGGGGCTGATCGTCGAGGATTGCCCCGGCGTGCGCAATCAGCGCTATCGAAACCGCATAATGGGGTATGCCATGCAGGAAATTGGTGGTGCCATCGAGGGGATCGATGTACCAGGTCGCTTTACCCGCTGTTTTTCCGCCGGATTCTTCCGCCACGATGCCAAAGTCGGGCGTGCGTTCACGCAACAGGTCGATAATAGCGATTTCCGCTTCCCGATCGGCTTGGGAGACCAGATCGTTTCTGGCTTTCTTGTTGATGACCAGGTCGGATCGATTGTGGGCGTAGGATTGCAGAATCGCCGCTGCTGCACGAGAGGCGGTAACCGCGGCGTCAAGGGATTCGCTGAGATTGAGGCGTGGTATTGGCATACGATCCGTAAGCGTCTGAGGGTCGGGAAACTCTAGTGTACGTAACATTGTACCCGGCCAAGTTTGCAACTGGCTTTCAGCAATACTGGATTTGAGCGTAGTTTGGTTTATGGCAATTTCTTTTGAGCCGCTGGTTCCGGCAAGCGTAGCCTTCGATGCGGCGGGTACTCCCGTGAGCGAGCAATATGGCGATGTTTACCATGCGGAACTGGGTGCTCTGGCGCAAGCCGAACATGTATTTTTAAAGGGCAATCAATTGCCCTTCCGCTGGCGCGGCCGGGACACATTCACCGTGTGTGAAACGGGTTTTGGCCTGGGGCAGAATTTTCTGGCGTTGTGGCAGGCCTGGCGCGCCGATCCGGAGCGTTCGTCACGCCTGCACATGGTGTCGTTCGAAGCCCATCCTTTTTCGAAAGAAGATCTGGCGCGGGTGTTGTTGCCGCGGGTTCCGGCCCGGTTTGCCGGACTGGCCGAGCAACTGGTCGCCGTGTGGCCCGCCGCGTTGCCTGGATTGCATAGGCTGGAGTTCGAGTCGGGGGCCTTGACCCTTACCCTGGCGTTCGGTTTCGTGGAAAAACTTGCCCGGCAACTCGATGCGCGGGTCGACGCTTATTTTCTGGACGGTTTTGCTCCACAAAAGAACCCTGAGATGTGGTCGCCCAGGTTGTTTGGCCAACTGGTCCGCATGGCCAATGCGGGGGCTACGGCGGCAAGCTGGTGTTGCGCAGGGAGCGTGCGCCGTGCATTGACCGAGGCTGGCTTTCTGGTCTCCAAGGCGCCGGGCTTTGGCCGCAAGCGGGAGGTAACGGTCGCGACCCTGCGGCCAAGCATGCGCCGCGATAGCGCCTCTGCTGTTCGGGGTCATTCTGTCCTCGTGGTGGGCGGCGGACTGGCGGGCGCCGGCATTGCCCACAGTCTGGCGCTTCGAGGCCATGCCGTCACCGTGCTGGATCCGGTCTTCGGGCAGGGCGTGGGCGCAAGTCACAAGGGGCACAGGTCGGCTGCGCTGACACCTTTGATTTCCCGGGACGACGATATTCGTGCGCGCTTGTCCCGTGCCGGTACTTTGAGAGCCTTGCATCGCTGGCAGACTCTTGCCGAGCCGGCGCGTCCGCTGCGCTGTGGAACCCTGGAGCTGGCCACGGACCCGCAGGATGCGCTTGAGCGCCAAGAGACCTTGGCGCATTTGTCGTTTCCGGATAGCTGGGTGTCGTGGCTGGAGCCGGAGGCAGCTTCGCGCCGCGCGGGGCTTTCCCTTGCCCGGGGCGGGGTGTTTTTTACCGATGGCCAGTTGGTGCGGCCCGAGCCGCTCATTGAAGCGCTGCTTGGCCGGCCTGGCATTCGTTGCCAGGCCGTTCAGGTTGGCAGCCTGGAACAATCTGGGCCCGGGCAGTGGCTGGTGAGGGACGCGGCAGGCCGGGAACTTGCCCGGGCATCCACGCTGGTGCTTGCCAACGCGGTTCAGGCCAAAACCCTGCTGGCGGCTACACCGTATACTGCAGCCTTGCCCAAGCTTTTCGCCATGCAGGCGTTGAGCGGGCAAGTCAGTCATTTTTCCGCGCCGGACACAGCGCGACTCAACCCCCAACTCATACTCGGAGGAGTCGGTTATTGCCTACCGGCTGTAGACCAGATCTGTGTTGGGGGCAGTACCTACGACGCGGATGCCCTTGTCAGCTCTGTCACCGATCGGGGGCATGGCGAGGTGATCGACAAATTAAATATGTTGCTGAATGTATCTGTTTCTGAATTGCGATCAGCGCTACATAATTCAGGCGGCTGGGCCGGATGGCGAGCGGTGGCGGCAGGGCGCTTGCCGCTGATAGGAGAACTTGCGCAGGCGCCCGGGCTATGGCTGGCGTGCGGCTACGGCTCACGCGGCTTGACGTGGTCGGCCCTGGCAGGAGATATTATTGCGGCGCGTCTCAATCATGAGCCGGCGCCGGTAGAGCGTGATTTATTGAGGGCAATTGCGCCTCGTTGAAGCGGTTTTGACGGCTTTTGAAACAGGCCTGAATGTATGCGATTTTATTTTATAGAGTAAATCCGTCAAAATAGTCACTTTTGAATGCTTTTTGGGCTTAGAGCCCGAGGATTGCGCTGTGCCGCCCAAGTCTAACCTTGCTCACGTGACGCAACTTGCTTCTTTGAAATTTCTGACGGCGAAATCCACGCGCGCAGATTTTTCGTTCGACGAGCTGCAGCTTCAAATCGAAGCCCATGCGCCTGGCGTATATCGTTTGCGCTGCGCCGAGGCCAAAGCCTTGCTCGATGACAAACCTGGCGCTCGCGCCCGGGCGCATGCCGATATGCTGTTGGCGCGGCACGAGCCGGTCGGCGAATTGGCCGTCAGCTCCATTACCCTGGCCGATCGCCGTGGGTGGCGCCTGGAGCAAGGCGACGTCGTTCTCGAAATATCGTCCGATCCCTTGCAGTTTTTGCTGTATCGGGGTGATCGCTGCGTGTTGCGCAGTGAAATCTCGGCTACGCTCGGACGCGAGGCCCTCGAGGGCTCCAACCGGTGGCGTTTGGGCCTGGAGCTCGATGGCGACGATGCCTTGTACGGTTTGGGCGAAACAGCCGGCGATCTGGATCGCCGCGGCGAACGCCTGGTTTCCGACTCCCCGCAAGATCGAGCCCTGCCTCTAGTCTGGAGCACGGCCGGCTGGGGGCTTTATGTCAATACATTTGGGCGCGTCGAGCACGATCTGGGGGCTGCGGATTCCGATTTATATACGGTGCATTTGCAAGACCGGATTTTCGATGTGTTTGTCTTTGCGGGCGACCCCGCTGAAATCCTCAATCAGTACTCGGCGCTTACCGGGCGTGCCGGGCAACCCGGCCTGTGGCCCATGGGCGTCTGGCTGGACCAGGCTCCGGGCCAGGCCGTCGAGGCCACATTGAAAATAGTGGAAGACTTCCGTGCCGGCGAGCTTGCACTCGATGCCGTCCGTCTGGCGGCCCCGGGTATTTACGGTTTTCAGGCAGATAAGCCGGCATTCGAATGGGATGCGCACAGGGTGCAGGATTCGCGCAGTATGCTGGCGCGGTTTCAGGCATTGAATGTGCAAGTGGCGGCTCCTTGCTTTCCAGGCGTTCTTGCCGATACTCCCCTGTTCGGAGAGTGGGAGGATCGCGGCTGGCTGCTCATTGACGACTCCAGTGGCGCTGCGCACCGTTTTGCGGGCAATACGGTAACCGCCGGCCAGCGTTTTGGGCTGCTCGATCTGACCAATAAAGATGTATACAAACTATGGGCCGAGCGCCAGCGTCAACTGGTGGACGAGGGCCTGGGGGCTCCGGACTGCGTTGCCCAGTTCGATATTCCCGATGGCATCACTGCCCGTGGGGGCGAGTCGGGGGCGGTTTTGCGCACGATGTACCCACTGTTGGCGCGCCGAGCCCTGTTTGACGCTGTCGCAGGCCACAAGACCCCTCAGGAAGGGATCATATGCAGTACAGATCTGTTCCCTGCCGCCCAGCGCTTTCCCTGGCAGATCGGACCTCGGGCCGGCAATAGCTGGGCGGGCCTGGAGCATACCTTGCGCACGGCTTTGTCACTGGGGGCCAGCGGTGTTCCTGTGCAAGTGCATGGCTTAGGGTCGGCGGCGCATTCCACCGCGACCATGAGTCCCGAACTGTACATACGCTGGCTGGCCATGAATGTCTTTTCCGCCAACTTCAGCTTTCAGGGCGTACACGGCTTGTTGCCGGAGGCCTTCGACGCGGCAACGCGCGAGCTGGTCCAGCATTGGCTGCAGTGGCGTTATCGCCTGATTCCGTACGTGCTGGGTATTATCGAAGATTCGGTACGTACGGGCCTGCCTGTGCAACGCACCATGGCGCTGGCTTTCCCGTCCGATCCCGTGGCTCATGCATGGGACACGCAATATCTGCTGGGACCGGCCTTGCTGGTGGCGCCGGCGGTGCAAGCCGGCAAGGAATCCAGAGTGTATTTGCCCGAAGGCGAGGCCTGGTGGGATTTGAACACGGGTTGGCGCTACGAGGGCGGCACTACCTGGACGGTCGAAGCCGGGCTGAATACCCTGCCGGTGTTCGGGCGTGAAGGGCATATGCTGTGCCTGGGGCCAACCGCCCAGCATACCGGCGAATTCAACTCAGCCCGGATTCTGGATGAGGTCTGGATGTTCGGGATGCCCGAACACAGCCCTGTTGTCATGCGCAACAAGATACGTGTCATGCAGATGCAAGGTTCCAGCTACATCAAGGGGCTGGAAGGTCTGCGCATACTTCCATCGGAAGGCCTGGAGGTCAAGCGCCGGGGGGCCGAAGTGCGTATTTCCAGGGCGCGGTAGATCTTTTTCCCCTGGTCTATAGGGCCGGGAATTCAGACTTTTCGAGTCTGAATTCCCGGCCCTTGTCATTCATGCCGCCGGCCTGCATGATAAGTAATCGCCGGCAGCGGGAACGCCAGCCGCGATAGCCTAATCTAATGTCGTAATCACCCCTTTTGCCTGGATCCAGCATGCCATTGTCAATCGTAAAACCTCACAGCAGTCAGGATTTGTCCGATACCGAGATTGCGCTACGGATCTCGCAAGGAGATCGGGAAGCCCTGAAAGCCTTGATGCGGCGCTATAACCAGAGGCTGTTTCGAGTCGCCCGCAGCGTGCTGCGCAATGACGCCGATGCCGAGGAAGCGGTTCTTGAGGCGTTTTTCCTTGCTTATCGCGCCATGGGCCGATTTCGTGGAGACTCGGCCTTGTCGACCTGGTTGACTCGCATCGTGGTCAATGAGTCGAACAAGCGCCTGCATAAAAACAAGCGCCTGCATGCCGTGCTTGAGTACGACGACGATCTCGAGCATCTGGGCGATCAGGTGCTGGCGGACACCGATGAATCTATTTACAGCCAACCGGAGCAGGCCATGGTGCATGTCCAAACCAGGCATCTGATTGAGGCCAAAATCGATCTGCTGCCCGATGTCTTTCGTACAGTCTTTGTCTTGAGAGCCGTTGAGGAAATGACGGTCGACGAGGTGGCGCAGTGCCTGGAGATTCCTCCGGCAACCGTGCGTACACGCTATTTCAGGGCACGGGGCTTATTGCGCAAGCTGCTGTCCCAGGAAATCGGGCACGGGCTGGAAGATGCGTTCGCCTTCGCGGGCGACCGCTGCGACCGCATCGTGGCCGGCGTTCTGGCTCGTGTCGATGCTTTACGTACAAATTCATGATGCCTGATTGTTCAGGCTCTATACCTGGGAGAACCACCATGTCGTTTCTTGATTTTATTGATACCTCCACCTCGCAAAGCTCACGCAGGGCTTTTCTGGGCAAATCCGGCATGCTTTTGTCGGGTACGGCGGTTGCGCTGCTTGCCGGCCGGGAGGCCCTGGCCAAAGGAACGAAGGGTTCGGCCGCTTCGGACGCGCGAATTCTGAACACGGCGCTGGGTGCCGAACTGGAGGCCATTGCTGCGTACCAATTGGGTGCGGAAAGCGGCTTGTTGCAAAAGCCTGTGCTCGATTTGGCTGTCACCTTTCAAGGGCATCACAAGCAGCACGCGGAACTGCTTTCCAAGACCATTGTGACCCTGGGCGGCAAGCCGGTGGTGGCCAAGTCCAAATACACATTCCCGACCGACAAGCTGAAAACGCAAACCGATGTGCTGCGTTTTGCGTCCTTGCTGGAAAAAGGAGCTGTCAGCGCCTATCTGGGGGCCGTACCTATTTTCGACAATCGCGATCTGGCCAAGGCAGCCGCCAGCATCCTGGGCGACGAGTCCATGCATTGGGCGATTTTGCGCAATGCCTTGGGCGAACCCCCCGTTCCTTCGGCTTTCATGTCATGAGACGCCGGGCCCAGTGGATCAGGCTTCTGGCCTGTACGTTCCTGATAAGCACGGGGGGGGTATTGCACGAAGCATGGTCCGAGCCTTTGCTGACCGGCAACGCAGGCCGAGGCGAGGCAATTTATACCCGCTGTCTTGCGTGCCATGCACTGGCCTATGATCGAACCGGCCCACGGCATTGTGGTCTTTTCGGTAGAAAGGCGGGCAGCGTCAAAGGTTTTGTTTATTCCGATGCGATGAAAAATTCAAAAATCGTATGGACTGAAGAAACCTTGAATGTCTTTCTGAAAAATCCGATGGCGGACATTCCGGGAACCGCCATGGGCTACGCAGGCATTCCCGACCCGCAGGAGCGGGCCGATCTGATTGCGTACCTGAAGCGGGAAAACGAATCGGCCACCTGTGCCAACGTCAAGTAGCCGCCAGCTTTAAGCAGCCGCTAGCGTTCGACCTCGACGATCAGTCGTGGGTCGAACGCGGCGTTTTCGTTGATTCCGTCCTTGCAGTAGCCTCGCGGGTTGCAAATCACCCTTGTGCCGTTGACCAGATAGTCGAAGCTGTCGTGGGTGTGCCCGTGTACCCATAAAATGGCGCGGTCCTTGCTCATGAGATGTTCCAGCCTGGATACATAGCAGACATTGAGCGGCGAGCCATCGAATCGTGGGTGTATGCTGCCCGTCGATGGGGCGTGGTGGGTAATGACGACTGTGGGGCCCTTGTACGGCTCGGCCAATTTGCGATCCAGCCAGGCACTGTGGTTTTTGCAGAGCATTTCCGAGTCGGATGGAGTAAACCTTTGTTCGCGGGATGTGTCCGACTGGATGCGGCTGAAGTCGCGAATCATGAGCTGTGCCTGGCGACAGGCCTCTTCGCGTTGCGGGCCACGCCCATACAACAGGAAGTCGGTCCACAACGTGGCCCCCAAAAATCGTACTCCCTGCAGGATCAGCTCGTCTTGGTCGAGCACGTGGATGTGAGTCCCTTGGCTGCGCTGCTTCAGTTCTTGCAGCGTGTCGGGCAGGTTGCCGCCATAAAACTCGTGGTTGCCTGCTATGTAGATCACGGGCTTGTCAAAGCCGCGCGCCCATTCTATCGCTTCGCGCGGGCGGGTGATGTCGCCGGCCAGCACAATCACATCGGCGGATGTTTCGGGCAGGGGCAGGCTGCCCTGGCTCAAATGCAGGTCGGAAAGTATGTTCAGCCGAAGCGGCGCTAGTTTGGCCATGCTCAATCCTTGTGACAACGATGCTGGAATCGGATGCGTTCTTTGTTATTTTAGAGGCGGACGCAAAGGCTTGATGCCGAGGGGGCCAATATACTGGTCAATTTGACAGTAAAAAAATTATTCTTCATAATCTCGTTCTTTGTTGGGTCGTTAGCTCAGTTGGTAGAGCACCGGACTTTTAATCCGATGGTCGCGCGTTCGAGTCGCGCACGACCCACCAGAAACCCTATATGCATTAAGCACTTATCCGACGGCAGGCCGAATCACGTTCGACCTGCCGTTTGTCGTTATGGGGTTGCGATTATTTATTTGTGGAAATGGCGAGCGCGCTGCGGTTCACCCAGGGGGCGCTCCGGGTTAATATCGCCTCCAAGGCTTGCTTCATGGTTGCGAAGGAGCTGACTTGCGATTCCTTGTCCATAAATGGAAATAATCACTATGTCATATTTTAAAATACCCGCTTTGGCTAAGTTTGCGGTGCTGACAGTGGTGTTTGCGCTGCAAGGTGCGGCAATGGCGGCACCCTCAGATGCGCCTGCCAGTGCCACGCAAAGTGTTGCGCCCGCCAGCGCCAGTCAGACCGTGCCTCGTGCGACAAAGCGTCATCATGAGAAAAAGGGCATGGCCTTGGTGGTGCCAGGCTTTGGCACTGTCAAGCACAAGGTGGTGAACTCGCTGAAACTGAACGATAGCCAGATGAAACTGCTTGCCGATGCGCAGGCGGCACAAGACGCGTTTCAAAAATCTTTGCATGACTTGAAACGAACAGCGCGCCAAGAACAAAAAGCACAATTGGATACGGGCAAGATCGATCCTCATGCCGCCCAGAAGGCGGCTGATGACATGTGGAAAAAAGATATGGGCGCGAGTCGTGACCAGCTCACTCAGAAATGGCTGGCCGTCTGGGATGCGCTTGATGGCGCGCAGCAACAGAAGGTCACTGCCTATCTGAAGGAAAAGGCCGACAAGCACACTGGGCATCGGAAAGACTAGAGTATTTTCGGTTCAGGTGTTTACGGCGCTGGACGTGTTTCTGTGACTTTGTTTTTGAGCCGTTTTTTGGCTTGGGTAGTGACTTTGGACTGAGCGTTGCTGTGTAGGCGGCGGTTAATTCTATAAAGACGCCGCAGGGTGGGCGGTGCTGTGCAGTCCGGCACGTCCAGCGGTCGTGTCGCTACGCGCCCCGACTGCCCGGGTCTGCCTCGTCCAGGCGGGCGTCGGGCGAACTCGC
>NZ_BAAGUZ010000013.1:0-102006 GCF_054781135.1 Paralcaligenes ginsengisoli | reverse complement strand
ACGACCGCTGGACGTGCCGGACTACACAGCACCGCCCACCCTGCGGCGTCTTTATAGAACCGAGCCTGCCCGGCACTCGGCGCGTCCTACTCAGGCCCACAGCTATAGCGAAAACTGTCGTCCAATTCCTGGGGCAACACCAGCGTCTGAAACCCGCGAGCGCGGGCATCGGCGCAGAGCGCGGCACGCGCCTTCGGGTTCGTACGATACGAGGCGGCATACTCGGCATTGAACACAGGTTTGCCATCGCTGATAAAGGCCTGATAACCATCGCACTCCTTATATTCATGGCATTGCTCGTTGACCGCAAAATCAAAATACTCCGCCAGATCGGCCAGTTGATCCACATCGTTTTTCAAGCCTATGGACAAGCCCAGACTATGCGCTTCAGCGGCCAGGAAACGGTTATAGTCCAGTTGCGTATCCGCTGTCAGCGGCAATCCGCTTTTGTTGGCATAACCATCCACATTGTCCGGCTCCACACCATTGCATCCCTTCCTGGCCGCCAGAGCCAGCCGTGTGCGCATGATCTGCCGCACATTGGGCGAACGCGTATCGAGCCATCTTTCCCCAGCCCAGCCATCCAGGCTACTTCCCATATCGGCCGGTTTGAATCGGGGAAAATCGGATCGCCAATCTTCGGAACTGCCGGCAGAGAAATAACAAACCACCTTCCGCCCCGCAGCCTGTAGCGCCCGAATGGCGGAAACCGGCGTATCGAACAAATCGATGTCGTAAACGGTGGCTACATGCGATGTGTTGAGTTCTCCGCTCAGTTGCCATTGCCAGGTGTCGGTCAAACCCGGTCGCCAGTAAGACGGCGGCAAAGCGGCGGCAACGTGATCGCCGCCGACGGGGCTTCCTCCCCCTGTACATCCCGCCAAAAAGGCCAGGGTGACCAGTCCCAACCTTCGCCACCATGCGCAGAGCGCAAGCCCCGTACTGTTCAATTGAATCCCCCGATGGTTTGATGCAGCCAGTATATCGAGTACGGCCCTATCCCGTTGGAGGAATGCAAACCCGGTGCTAACCCGCCTTGCGCGCCTGCAATGCCCTGATACGCATCATCGCCGGATGATCGGAGATCGCTTCGTCGATCAACTTTGCCAGATCCGCCTTCAATGCCGTTCGCGACCCGGCATCAAGGTAGATCATGTGTCCGGACGGATAGAATCCCAGTCTGAGATTCTTGCGCACAGAGGGATCCACCAACGGCATGTTTTGCAGATCGAGGGCGGTCTGATGGAACGGCGTGACGAAATCATAATAGCCATTGGCCGACAGCACCTTCAAGTCGACATTCAGGCTCATCGTGGCCGCCAGGTCTCCCGCGGTATACAGGATGATATTGCCTTTGGCATCGATCCCTTTTTGTGCTCCGGTCGGGTCGATATGGCTGAAATCCCAGTTCTGGAAGGCCTGGTCATTGAGATCTGTAAAGGCCGAGTTCGACGTGAACTTCAGCTCGTCGTTCAGATAACTGTTCCACATGGCCGTATAGACCCCCGATACCGCCGTCATGGTTGGGTCATTGCCGCCCGAGTTCGGCGCGATATTTTTAGCGATGCCCGTGTCAATGCCCGTCACACGGCCGTCATACGATCCCAATGCCAGTCCTTTGTCTTGCAGCAGGCCGGTAAGAAACAGTGACCGCCCTTGGGTGTCGCTTGCGGCAAGATCAAGATTCCACGCCATCAGCGTCGCCTGGTCGATCCCCGTGTAATCGCCAAGCCGCTTTATCGTGGCCGGCCTGGTTTTCGGAAACTCCCGCAGTGCCGTCGCGTAGTCGCCCTGCGCAAAGGAGCGGACGGTTTCCATGAATGACGACAACTGCGCGGGCCGTGGATGAACCCCGACCTTCTTGTGATACCAGGCGTCGGCCGCGGCGGTCGGCAAGACACCGATCGGATTGCCGACCTGGGCGTAATCGAGAATTGACGATTGAATCGTCACACCATTCAGATCGACGCCGTCTTCATGCAGCACGTACGAGAGCACGGCGCTGCGGGCCGTGCCATACGATTCGCCAAACAGGAACTTCGGTGAATTCCAGCGATCGTTCGCGGTGAGGTAGCGTTTGATGAACTGGGTGATCGATCTCGCATCCTGATCCACGCCCCAGAAATCCTTGTTCTTGAACGGAGCAACCGCAGCCGAATACCCTGTGCCGACCGGATTGATGAAAACCAGATCGCTCTTGTCGAGCAAACTGTCGGGATTGTCTTCGAGCGTGTACGGCGCGGGCGGTGTAAAGCCCGGCATAGCCGTTTTTATGCGCTTGGGTGCAAACGAGCCCAGCAGGACGAAAACCGATGACGATCCCGGCCCTCCATTGTAGAAAAACGTGACGGGGCGATTTTCGGGGACCTGCCCGTCGAGAGTGAAGGCGACATAGAATACTTTCGCGCACGGCTTCGAGCTGCCGGAATCGACAGCGACCAAATGCCCCGCTGTCGCCGTATACGCAAATGCGTGAACGCCAAGCCTGATCGTATGATGCGTGACCGCCGCGTTCTCGCTTGCGTCAGCAACCGAATCATCGGGCCCGTTGCCGTACGGAGTTGGGTCGAAACAGGGTTCAGAGCGCATCGGCCACCTTCCTTCCGTTCGGACTGCCCAGGCCCGTGCAGGCATCCCATCCCGATGAAGCGGCAAAACCGCCGTTGTCGCCTTGCGTAATATCGTTGAAGGCCGCGGGCTGCCGATACAATTTCGCATTCACATACCCGACTGCCTGTCCCCTGGATGCATTGATCCGGGCGATGAGCGCGGCCCATAAAGGCGCCACGGCGCTTGTACCCCCCACGACCTCCTCGGTGCCATCGATAAGCACTTGATACCCGGTCATGGGATCGGCATCGCCCGCAACGTCCGGAACACCTCGCCCGGAGAGGGCCGTACTGCCGCCATTGCGGCCTTTTACCGTCAACGTTCGCTGCCACACAGGCAAATCGAATAGAGCACTGACACCGCCGCCTCCGGCACCGCCTTGTTCGCCATCGTTCCACACCACTTCATTCAGGATGGCATTACCGGCCGCGCGCAGGCTTGTACCGCCGCACGCCAGCACATAAGGGCTGGAAGCCGGAAAATCAACATGATTCGCACCATCGGAGACGCCGTCGCTCGCGCCATTGTCTCCCGAAGCGGCACAGACCGTTATTCCCATCGCGGCGGCGGCTTGCAGCGCATCGTTGAACGCGCGTATCGACTGCGGTGTCCAGGCGGGTTCCGGGCCGCCCCAACTGATCGAAATTATCGATGGCTTATTGTGGGCGTCGTGCACCGCACTATTCAATGCGCTGAGAAAACCCGCATCGCTATTGGTAGAGAAATAAACGGCAATGTCGGCTTCGGGTGCAATCGCGCCGGCGATCTCGATATCGAGCATGACTTCGCCGTCTGGCCCGCTCGGATCGCCGCTTGGCGGATGGCTTGCACCATCCACCGAAACCACCGTCACCACCGGAGGCCTCAAGCCCAGTTTCGAAAAATAGGCCGACAGATCGCCTGGACTGTATCCGCCCCCAAGCTCGATAAGGCCTATGCATTGCCCTTTGCCCGCATTGTCCGGAAAGTTGTAGAGCGAAGCGATCTGCGTCGGTAGATAAGAGATGCGGGCGGCTTGCCGCGCTATCCGGAACGGCGGACGAAGGCGAAAATGAGATCGCGCCTGCGGACGATTATCGAGGCCAAGGACTGCGGTCACAATCTCTTTGAGCTCCTCGGGAATATGCAGCGGGCCGATTCGTCCGCGATAGCTGCCAAGAATGTGCTCGTACCCCTGCAGGTCGACATTGAACGCGGCATTGAACTGCGCGACCGTTCCCGCCAAAACGACATTGCTGCCAGCCGCATTCTTGCGTAGCACGCGAAGGCCGTATCGATCTGCAAATTCGGTGACTCTGGCGATATCCTGCGATGCGGCACTGAATTTTCGCGCAAATTCCTCACGCGACAGACAAGCCGGCGTGCTTTCTCCTGCGACAAGCCGATCGGCAATGCGACGCAACTCGTCATCGCCCCGGCGCCTCATCAGCACCGTTACTTCCAGTTGTTCTACCGGGTCGGCAGCGCCGACACACCGCGCCCCGGCAAGCTCTACCCGCTCGCTACCCGAAAGAGGAAACTTTGCCATGATGCCGACCCTCCAAAGTTGGAAAGCATGTACCAGATAAATCGGCAATCAACTCCAGCCATGTCTTCAATTTAGCAACACGGCCGACGCGGCACAAGCGCCTGCAATACGTTCTTACACATGCTCACGGATCGAACTGCAGCTCGGTACACGGCAACAATGCGGGGGCCGCTTATGGATAGTCGCCCAATCCCATCGGATAGCGCGTATGCTGTAGTGAGCCATCTGGCATACAACTGTAGTCTCTCAAGGAGTATATCCATGGCCAAAGGTCAATTACGCGGGAACAAAGAGGCAAAAAAGCCCAAGCAGCCTCCAAAGCCCGCAATGCCCGCTTCGCCGTTTGGCGCCGCCTCCACCAAAGGAGGGACACAGACATCCGAAACCAAAAAGAAATAAACGGGGGATTCTTTGCGCTGGCCCTGGCGACTGCGAAACGCCGGCGCCGGCCGGAGGGGTGCTCATGAAATCGATTTTTTCTTACGCTTTCAGGAATCGCCCTGCCGTGCCGCCATGGGACGATCAGGCACCGGTAAGGGAAGAGCTTTTCGGTATAGAACGACTCGAGCAACATGCTGAAAGCCTCGCTGCGGCGCAGCGGGTCACCACCAGGCCGCCCAAGGTGCTGCCTTTGCACACCCGGCTCGATGACAATGCAGCCGTTTTGCTTGCTGCCTATAAGGCGAGTGCCGCCGAACTCGAAGGCGGTGAAGGGGTTGTACCCGCCGCCGAATGGCTGCTCGACAATTATCATGTCGTCGAAGAACAGATCCGCGAGATTCGGGATGATTTGCCGCCTGGCTATTATCGCCAATTGCCGAAACTGGCGGAGGGACCATTTGCCGGATATCCAAGGGTCTTCGGTCTTGCGTGGGCCTTTGTGGCGCACACAGACAGCCACTTCGACCCAGACATATTGCGGCGGTTCATTACCGCCTACCAACGCGTTCAGCCCCTTACCATCGGCGAGCTATGGGCAGTGGCAATCACGCTGCGAATCGTCCTTGTCGAGAACTTGCGCCGATTGGCTGACCAGATCACCGCCGGGCGAGGCGAGAGGGCGGATGCCGACACGCTGACGAATCAGTTGCTGGTATCGGGTTCGTCCCGATCTGCGTTGGAATCAGACATCTCCACGCGCTCCTCCGGGCACTTGTCGGAACTCTTCGCCGCTCAACTCGCAAAACGGCTGAGGGACCAGGATCCAAGAACCACCCCGGCACTAGGATGGCTGGAGAAGCGGCTTGGGCTTCAAGGCGCGTCCATCGAAGACGTTGTGCTCCACTCCCAGCAAAGACAAGGGGCCTCCAACGTCACGGTGCGCAACGTTATCACCAGCATGCGGCTTATTTCCAATATCGACTGGGCCGAATTGTTCGAAAGCGTGAGCCTTGTTGACGAACGGTTGCGCACAGCCAGCACCTTTGCGGCGATGGATTTTTCGACACGCAATCTGTATCGGAGCGCCATCGAACAACTGGCTCGCGGCTCGTCATTCTCGGAACTCGACATTGCCGATCTGGTACTACAGGTCTCGCACGCAGCGGCCGAGAACGAGGCCAGTAGCGTTGCGACCGAACGCGTTGGCGATCCCGGCTACCATCTGATTGCCGAAGGCCGCCGGGCATTCGAGCAGACGATCAAATTCCGCCCCTCCGCGCGGCTGCGGATCAGCCGTTTCAACATTCGCCTGGGTATTGGCGGCTATGTCGCCGGGGTCCTGTCTGCCACAACGGCTTTGCTGGTTCTTGGGCTCTGGACGCTTGCCGCTTCCGGCATTGGGCCCGGCTGGCTTGCACTGTTTGCGCTGATTGGCTTTCTTCCGGCAACCGAAGTAGCGACGGCACTCGTCAACCGCGCAATTACGTGGAGTTTCGGCGCAACAACCCTGCCGGGTCTGGAGCTCGCGGCAGGCGTCCCGCAATCGCTTCGGACTCTCGTCGCTGTACCCACATTGCTGACCGGCGAAGCCGATCTACGGGAACAAATCGAACGGCTCGAAGTCCATCACCTGGCCGGCGCCAGCGGCGACCTGAGCTTCGCTCTCCTGACGGACGGACTTGACGCCGATCAGGAAGTTCTCGAAAGCGACGCACACCTGCTGACCGTAGCGATCGAAGCGATCGAACAACTCAACCGCCATTACGGGCCGGGGCCCGCCGGCGACCGCTTTCTTCTGCTGCATCGGCATCGCGTCTTCAATGCCGGCGAAAACAAATGGATGGGATGGGAGCGCAAAAGAGGCAAGCTGCATGAACTCAACCGGCTCCTGCGCGGGGCTACCGACACGACATTCATGCCCATCGCGGGGCGCCCGCCGCAGGTACCTCCCGATGTGCGCTACGTCATCACTCTGGATGCCGACACCAGACTGCCCCGGGATGCCGCATTGCGGCTAATCGGCAAAATGGCCCATCCACTGAACCGTCCAAAATTCAGCGATGCCCAACAGCGCGTCGTCGACGGTTATGCCATTCTTCAGCCGCGCGTCACTCCTTCGCTGCCGATCGGCCGCGAAGGCTCTCTCTACCAAAGAGTCTTCTCCAGCCCTGGCGGTATGGATCCCTATGCAGCGGCGGTCTCCGACGTCTACCAGGATCTCTTCGGGGAAGGCTCCTATACAGGCAAGGGCATCTACGATATCGATGCGTTCGAGGCGGCTCTGAGCGGCCGTGTTCCCCAGAGCACGATGCTCAGCCATGATCTCTTCGAAGGTATTTTCGCACGCGCCGGCCTGGCCTCCGATGTCGAAGTCGTCGAGGAATTTCCATCCCGCTACGATGTCGCGGCAAAGCGCCAGCATCGCTGGACCCGCGGCGACTGGCAACTCCTACCCTGGATTTTCAAACGCCGCACAGGGGCCAACGCCGTACCCTTGATCGGCCGCTGGAAAATGCTGGACAACCTCAGGCGATCTCTGTTTGCGCCGTTCACCCTGCTGGCCCTGTGCCTGTGCTGGCTGCTGCCGGCTCCCGCGGGCGTGGAAGCGGTCATGCTAGTGCTCGCCGCCATCGCTATTCCCGCATTCCTGCCCACCCTATTTTCCATACTTCCGCGTCAGAGCGGCATTCGCCTGCGCAATCACTTTCGCAGCCTGACTACCGACCTGCGGCTAGCGGCCCAGCAAACGATTCTTTCCATCGTTTTCCTGCCCGATCAGGCCTGGCGCATGGGGGATGCGATCGCAAGAACGCTGATCCGGTTATTCCGGACTCGCCGCCACCTTCTCGAATGGACCACAGCCGCGCAATCCAAGGGACGCCCGCGTCCCGATCTCTTTGGCTTTTACCGGCAAATGGCGGGAGGCACATTGCTCGGCCTCTTCATGGCTATCGCCGCAATCGCCATTGCGCCGTTGTCGTGGCCGCTGGCGCTGCCCTTCGTCTTGCTGTGGCTGGCGGCACCGGCGCTCGCCTTGTGGGCCAGCAGATCAGAGACGGTTGCGCGGCAACTCGCCATGTCAAGCTCCGATGCGCGCGACTTGCGTCTTATCGCGCGCCGCACCTGGCGTTTCTTCGAAACGCTGGTGACGCCATCAGACAACATGCTGCCGCCGGACAACTTCCAGGAAACTCCCAAGCCGGTCATTGCACACCGGACTTCGCCGACCAACATAGGGCTGTATTTGCTCTCCACCGTCGCCGCCCGCGACTTTGGCTGGGCGGGAACCACCGAAACCGTCGAACGGCTGGAAGCAACGTTCGACACATTGCAGAAGCTGCATCGGTTCAGAGGGCATTTTTTCAACTGGTACGCAACACAGGATCTGCGCGCACTTGATCCTGTTTACATTTCATCCGTCGACAGCGGAAATCTTGCCGGCCATCTGATTGCCCTCGCCAACGCCTGTGAAGAATGGGCGCAAGCCTCGTCGGTCCAGGACGCCAGACAGGGCATGAGGGACAGTCTGCAACTGGCGCGCGAAGCCGCCCATGCTCTGCCGTCGGCGAGCGGCGAGCCAGGACAGCAGCTGACTTCCATACTTGACGAGATCGGAACAAAGCTGAGCAACGACGGGCAAGGAATCGAAACCTTGTTTCCGACACTCAAGCGGCTTGCCGACAAGGGCGCCAAGGCCGCTCGCAATATATTGCCGATGGCCGAGGACGACCCCTCTCCTGATCTGATCTTCTGGATCGAGGCGCTCGGAAAAGCAGCGGCCGAACATAATCGCGACAGGCTGCAGATCGCCGCCGAACCGCATATTCTGAAAGACCGCCTGAATGCGCTCGCCGCCTTGGCACGCGAGATGGCTCTTGCAATGGATTTTGCGTTTCTCCTCGATCCTGATCGAAAATTGCTGTCGATCGGCTATTCCCTGGTCGACAATAGCCTCGACTCCAATTGCTACGATCTGCTTGCTTCGGAAGCGCGGCTTGCCAGCCTGTTCGCCATAGCCAAGGGAGACGTTGCAACACGGCACTGGCTGCGTCTGGGCCGGGCAGCGACCCCGCTTGGAGCCGGGTCGGCGCTGATCTCCTGGTCGGGGTCCATGTTTGAATACCTGATGCCATCGCTGGTGATGCGCGCACCGGCTGGCAGCCTGCTTCAGCAGACCAATCGGTTGGTGGTGCAACGCCAGGAGCTTTATGGGCGATCGCTCGGCATCCCCTGGGGGATCTCGGAATCTGCCTACAACGCCCGCGACATGGAATTCACTTATCAGTATTCCAATTTCGGCGTTCCAGGCCTGGGCTTGAAGCGCGGCCTGGCCGAAAACCTGGTCATTGCGCCCTACGCAACGGGCCTGGCGGCCATGGTGGATCCGCAAGGCGCTCGACGCAACTACGACCGCCTGGCCGAACTCGGGGCACTTGGCCGCTACGGCTTCTACGAGGCTCTCGACTTTACCCGTTCCCGGCTTCCCGACGATGAAGATGTCGCAATCGTGCGCAACTTCATGGCCCATCACCAGGGAATGACCATCGTTGCCCTGGCCAATGCATTGCACGATAGTCAGATGCGTACCCGTTTTCATCGCGAGCCCATGATCAAGGCCTGCGAACTCCTGCTCCAGGAACGCATGCCCCGGGACGTCGCCGTGGCCCATCCACGAGCCGAAGAAGTAAAGGCTTCGATCGACGCCGGCGCCGTGGCACCCACCGTGCGCCGCCTCACCGCGGCATCCGGAAGCGCCCCCATAACTCATTTGCTGTCGAACGGGCGCTACGCGGTGATGCTGACCGCAACGGGCGCGGGCTACAGCCGCTGGCGCGACATCGCTATAACCCGATGGAACGAGGACTCAACGCGTGACAACTCGGGTTCTTTTATTTTCCTGAAAGACACGCAAAGCGGGAAAGCCTGGTCCGCCAGCACGCAGCCGGTCGCAAGCGCCGCCGATTACGGGGAAGTTGTCTTCGGCGAGGATCACGCTGAATTCATCCGCCGCGACGGCTCCCTGACTACCGTCATGGACGTCCTGGTTTCCGGCGAGGACGACGGCGAAGTCCGCCGCGTGTCGCTGACCAACCGAGGGCGCCGCCCGCGTGAAATCGAACTTACCTCCTACGCCGAAGTGGTATTGACGACGGTAGCGGCCGATAGTGCGCACCCGGCTTTTGCGAAGATGTTCGTCGTCACCGAGCATCTTGCCGAATTCGATGCGCTCATCGCAACGCGCCGTCCGCGCGCGCATGACGAACCCTCGATATGGGCCGCCCACTTCGCCGTGGTGGAAGGCGAGATCGTTGCAGACCCGCAATACGAATCCGACCGAGCCCGATTCATGGGCCGAGGACGCACGGTTGCCACAGCCCTTGCCATCGAAGACGGGCAAGCGCTCTCAAATACAGTAGGAACCGTGCTCGACCCGATCTTTTCGCTGAGGCAGCGCGTCCTGATCCCACCCGGCGATGTCGCGCGGGTTTCCTTCTGGACCATTGTCGCATCGTCGCGAGCAGAACTCCTGGACCTCGTCGACAAGCACTTTGATCGAAACGCATTCGACAGGGCAAAGACCCTTGCGTGGACCCAAGCCCAGGTCCAACTGCACCATTTGAGCGTCGAGACCGATGAAGCGGCGGATTTTCAACGCCTCGCCGCGCCAATCCTGTATGCCGATCCAAGATTCAGGGCCCCTTCCGAGGCAATCATCCGCGGAGCGGGTTGCCAGTCAGGCCTGTGGCCGCACGCGATCTCGGGCGACTTGCCGATCATCCTGCTGCGTATCGACGACATCGATGACATTGCACAGGTTCGCCAACTGCTGCGTGCGCACGAATATTGGCGCATGAAGCACCTCGCCGTCGATCTTGTCATCATCAACGAGCGCGCTTCCTCTTATGTGCAGGATCTGCAAATCGAAATCGATACCGCCGTACGCAGCAGCCAGTCAAGGCCGCGCTTCGACGTGGAGCTTGCGCGAGGCGCGGTCTACGCGCTACGCGCCGACCTCATGAGTGCCGATGCCCGGGCCTTGCTGCAATCGGTCGCGCGCGTCATGCTGATTGCGCGCCGCGGGCCTATTGCCGACCAGTTCGCCCGCCTGCCCAAGACACCGGTCCAGCCAATCCCGGCCCGCAATCTGCAGTATTCCATGCTGGCACCGCAACCGTCTCCCGCGCCCGAAGGCCTCGAGTTCTTCAATGGCCTGGGCGGCTTTGACAAGAATGGCCGCGAATACGTGACCATCCTCGATGCAGGCCGGACAACTCCCGCACCTTGGATCAACGTTATCGCCAATGCCGGCTTCGGCTTCCAGGTGGCCGCCGAGGGAAGCGGCTACAGCTGGTCCGAAAACAGCCGCGAGAACCAGCTCACTCCCTGGTCGAACGACCCGGTTGGCGATCCCGCGGGAGAAGCGATCTATGTTCGCGATGACATAACCGGCGACCTCTGGACCGCAACAGCGCAACCGATTCGGGACGATGGAACCTACATTGCCCGCCACGGCTATGGCTACAGCCGCTTCGAACACCAGGCGAACGGCATTGAGCTTGATTTGCTGCAATACGTCCCTCTTGCGGATCCGATCAAAATTTCGCGGCTTACCCTTCGAAACCTCTCGGGAAAACCACGCCGCCTTTCAGTTACGACCTATGCGGAGTGGGTGCTTGGCACCTCCCGAGGCGCCGCGGCGCCATTTATCGTGACCCAGATCGATGAAACCTCCGGCGCCCTGCTGGCCCGCAACCCCTGGAACATCGTTTTTTCGGATCGCGTGGCTTTTGCCGACCTCGGCGGCCGACAAACATCCTGGACCACGGACCGTACCGAGTTTCTGGGCCGCACCGGCGGGCCGGCCGCTCCAGCCGCGCTCGCCGAAATCACACCATTATCCGGCGCAATCGGCGCCGGCCTCGATCCTTGCGCGGCCCTGCAATGCGTGGTGGAGCTGGACGCGGGCGAAACCATCGAGATCGTATCCTTCCTCGGACAATGCAGCTCCGCCGAGAAGGCCGCGGCGCTGATTGCCCACTACCGCGAAGCCAACCTCGACGCCCTTCTTCAAGAAGTAAGTGATTACTGGACGCGCGTGCTAGGAACGATCCAGGCCAAGACACCCGACCGGGCGATGGACATCATGCTCAATGGCTGGCTGCTTTACCAGACGCTTGCCTGCCGCATCTGGGCGCGCTCAGCCTTCTATCAGGCAAGCGGCGCCTATGGTTTCCGCGACCAGCTTCAGGATGGCATGGCCTTGGCAAACGCCGAGCCGGACGCAACACGACACCATCTGCTGCGTGCCGCGGCGCGACAATTTGTCGAAGGCGATGTCCAGCATTGGTGGCTGCCGCTTTCCGGACGAGGAGTAAGAACGCGTATTTCAGACGATCGGGTCTGGCTCGCATTCGCGACCGCAACGTATATCGCCAGTTCGGATGACACGGCTGTCCTGGATGAAATTGTTCCATTCCTCGAGGGCCCGACTCTGGGGCCTGGAGAGCACGACTCCTTCTTCCAGCCGACGGTCGCAAATGAATCGGCATCGCTCTTCGAGCACTGCGCCCGCGGTCTCGACCAATGCCTCGAACTCACTGGCGAACACGGCCTGCCGCTTATCGGCACCGGCGACTGGAACGACGGCATGAACCGGGTCGGTGAAGAAGGCAGGGGCGAAAGCGTGTGGCTCGGCTGGCTGCTGGTGCGAACCATCGAGATTTTCGCGCCGCTGGCCTCGGACCGGGACGCGGCCCGTGCCCAACGCTGGCGCGCCCACGCCGCTTCAGTGCGCGACGCGCTGGAGAAAGAAGCCTGGGACGGCGACTGGTACCGCCGAGCAACCTTCGACAACGGAACCTGGCTCGGTTCGAAAGACAGCCAGGAGTGCCGGATCGATTCCATTGCCCAATCGTGGTCCGTGCTGTCGGGCGGGGCCGATCCGGTGCGCGCCGCCGCGGCGATGGCGTCGCTGGACGAACATCTGATTCGCCGCGACGACGGCCTGGCGCTGCTGTTTTCGCCGCCCTTCGACAAAGGGGCGCTCGATCCCGGCTATATCAAGGGTTATCCGCCAGGGCTCCGGGAAAATGGCGGCCAGTACACCCATGCCGCCACATGGGCAATTCTCGCGTTTGCAAAGCTGGGATCGGGCGACAAGGCTGGCGAGCTGTTCGCACTGCTCAACCCGATCAACCATGCGCGTACGCCCGAGGAGGTTGAACGCTACAAGGTTGAACCTTATGCAGTCGCAGCCGACGTCTATTCCGTCCCGCCGCATGTCGGACGTGGGGGATGGACCTGGTACACAGGCTCCGCGGCCTGGATGTACCGCGCGGGCACCGAAGGCATTCTGGGTATCCGCCGCGAGGGGGCTTTCCTTATCGTCGACCCGTGTATCCCGGCCGCATGGCCGGGGTTTGAAGCCACGGTAAAAATAAAATCAAACAGCTACCATATCCATATAGACAATCCGTCGAGGCGCTGCCACGGTATCCTGCAGGCCCTTCTTGACGGCACGCCTGTCGACTGTCCCGAGGGCCGCGTGCAGGTTCCTCTGGACGGAGGGACGCACGAGCTGATGATATCCATCTAGATCCACCAAACCTTCGGATCTATCGCCGCACCGGATATTCGACAAGGCAATCAATGGCTCATAATGCGACATGGGCTGCCTGAGGGCATTGACCTTCCCACGTCAGGAAGCCTTAAGATCGACCCATGGCCCCCGGGAAGGGGTTCCAAGCAGCCACCCATTCCAGCGAGACAAGCCGTGCCGATCACGAAGGATCTACCAGGATATTCAAATGCCGCAGCAAACAATTCGTCCGCGATGTCGATAAGGCGTTCACTGTGGATAGCCGCCGGCCTGGCGATGGCTCCGGCGATAGCGCTGGGCTTGGCCAGGTTTGCCTACGCGCTGCTGCTGCCGAGCATGCGGACCGATCTTGCCTGGAGCTATACCGATGCCGGGGCGATGAATACGGCCAATGCCCTGGGCTACCTCGTGGGCGCGCTCATCGCATCCCAGGCGGCGACGCGGTTCGGAGCAAAACGCGCGTTCCTGGCCGGCTTGCTGCTGACCGCCGCCACGCTGCTTGCCTCCGGCCTGACGGCCTCGTTTACCTGGCTGATCATTCTTCGCGTGATTGCCGGCATTGCCGGGGCCGTCGCCTTCGTCATCGGCGCCGCTTTCACGGTTGCCGCCGTGCCTCGGAACAAGCCGGCGTCGATACCGCTGGCGATGGGCGTTTACCTGGGTGGCGGCGGGCTCGGAATCGTGATTTCCGCGTTTGTCGTGCCCCCCTTGCTGGCTCTCGCCGGCTGGCGTGGCGGCTGGATCATTCTGGGCGCGGTGTCCTTCCTGGGCGCCGTCGTTGCGCTGCCCGCGCTGCGACGCGTTCAGGCACCGGCGCCGCGACCCCAGGGCGACGGCCAGAAAGGATGGTCACTGCGCTTTCTGCTACCCGTTGTCGTCAGCTATGGACTCTTCGGCGCGGGCTATATCGCCTACATGACATTCATCGTGGCCTATTTGCGAAGCAGGGGCCTGGATGCATTCGACATATCGGTCTTCTGGGCCTGCCTGGGCACCGCGTCGCTCATCGCAGCCTTTCTCTGGAGTCCTCTGCTTGCGCGATTCAAGGCGGGTTGGGGCCTGGTGGCCGCACTGGGCATCGTGACAATCGGGGCGTTGCTGCCGGTCGTCTTCGACGGAAAAACGGCAGCGTTTTTCTCGGCATGGCTGTTCGGCGGGTCTTTTCTCGCGGTGGTTGCCGCCGTCACGTGCTTTGCCGGCAAGGCTGTAAAGCCACATGCCTTGACGGCGGTCATTGCTGCGCTGACGGTCTCGTTCGGACTCGGCCAATGTATTGGCCCTGTGCTCAGCGGTGCCATCTCGGACGGCCCGCATGGCGTGCAGACCGGCTTGCTGTTGTCGGCCGGCATACTGCTCATCGGAGCCATCGTCGCCATATTCCAGCGCGAACCTACCCTCAACTGACGACCCGCACCCTCAGGTGCCAACCCCTTCGTCGGCCACCACAACGCAATTGCGTCCCGATCGCTTTGCCTTGTAAAGCGCCTCGTCGGCTTCATGCAGCAAGCCATCCAGATCGATATTCCGGCCCATCAATTCCGTCAGTCCCAACGACACCGTAACCCGCACCTGCCCGCCTTGCGCCAGGACGATCACGGCATCGGCGACTTCCGTCCGAAGCCGCTGCGCTATCTCCAGCGCGTGTTCAATATCGGCGCCTATCAGTACCGCCGCAAACTCTTCTCCACCTATGCGGCCGAATACATCCACTTCACGCAACACGCCTCGAATCACCTGCGCCACTTTCCGAAGGACCGTGTCGCCGCCGCTGTGGCCCCACATGTCGTTGACCGCTTTGAAATGATCGATATCCATCATCAGCAATGACAAGGGTTCTTTGCTGCGTAAGGCACGCGCAAGTTCGCGGCCGACAAGCTCGACAAAGTAGCGCCGGTTGAACACCCCTGTCAGATAATCCGTACGGGCGTGAATCTCGGCCTCTTCTTTGTACGCGCGTTCGAGTTCAAGGGTTTTCTGCGACAAAACCAAGGCTACCGCGGATTCTTGCGCATCGCGCCGCAACTGGCGCAAGCGCATATACAGCATCGAACAGATCAGGACACTGCTTACAACGCCCTGCGTGATGAGTTCCCATTCTTCGCTGAAACTTATCTCCCAGGTGGCCCACCATCCGAAACTGGCAAGAATCGAATCTGTGGCGAAAAGAGCAAGCACGATATACGTGGCCCGCAAGAATCGCAGACTCGGAGCCTGTTCTTTTCGGGCAGAAAAGGCGACGATGACGCAATACCAGACAGCTGCCAGGGACAACAGGGCACTGATGCCGATCGCCGCCAAGGTATGGCCCGTAGCCATCGCGGCGAGCTGAACAGGGAAAATCAGCAGGAACAGATTGAGGCCGCGCATCAGCATCGGTGCCGGCACATAAAGCCTGAACAGCGCTCGGCTGAACAGGATAAACATGAATGGCACACCGCAGGTCAGAATATTGGTCAGCCAGTCGGCCATTTGCGGAGAACCGTCGGGGACAAAAGGCGCGAAATACCCGGTAATACTCAATCCATAAAGAATATAAACGGCCTGATACAAGCCAAACAGGCCTACGGTCTGCTGACGATCCACAATGTAATGGTCAATCGCCCATACCAAAGCCCACAGCATGAGCCCCATGAAAATATCTCGCAGGAAACCGGACTTCTGCTCGTTGCGCAGAGCCTCGTGCGGCTCCAGAGCCTTTACGTTCAACAAGGATTCGCTGGTGGTTTGTATTCGAAGATAGAAAGTCTGCTCAGGAGCCGTCACATTCACGACAAACCCCAGCGCAATGGCTACGCGATCGCGCTGGCTATAGGCGTATTTATCACCCGTCACCCGGGTGACCCACTCCAGGGGATTGCTGTCGCTGGCCTCATAGAGGCGAACGTCGTCCAGAAAGCTCGAACCGATATGCAGCACCACCTCACTGCCTTGGGCGGGCGCACGAACCCGCAAGCGCACCCAATGCACGGAATCCGTATAGCCCTTGGATACCTGGCGATTGAACGGAGTGAATTTGCGCCCCACGACATCGGCGATCGTCAGGTTCCCGCCACTGTCTTCCAGTATGGCGCTCGAGGCGATCAAATCGCCCGCCGCGGCCGGTGAAGCAGAAAATAATCCTATAAGGACGACAAGAACGCCAAAAAAATATTTCATAGAACAGCTATGGGCCAAAAGTTAACTCCGAACGGCAAGCAAGAGATCGGCGGGCCTGCGCCGAAACCGTGCCCATGCCAGATGCCCGCGGGGCACGAATGCTAGTCGAACGCAATTTCAACACAATTGCGACCGCTGCCTTTAGCGCGATAGAGCGCCGTATCGCTGCGGGAAAGCGAGGCGGCGACGTTCGCATCGCTTGGCTTCATCGCGGAAATACCGATACTTACCGTCACCGGGATTATTTCACCGCCCCCGACGAAAGGCGCGTCGGCTATTTGCTTCTGTACCCGCCTGGCAAAAAGAGCCGCCTCGGCGAACCCCGTGTCGGCCAGAATAACAGCAAACTCCTCGCCGCCTACGCGGCCTACGGTATCGTTCTTGCGCAGCGCCTCGCGCAGGATTGTGGCGAAGTGCTTCAGCACCTGATCGCCTATGGCATGGCCGTAGCCGTCGTTGATCGCCTTGAAATAATCAAGATCGCACATCAGAACAGCGGCACTCATGCCATTGCTGCGCTGAATCCGCGCCAGCTCTTCTTCCATGCGCGCCATGAAACAGCGTCGATTCGGCAATTGCGTCAGAAAATCGATGGTGGCGAATTCCTGTAATTCAGTCTCTATGCGCTTGCGCTCGGTCACATCGCTGATAAAGCCATGCCACAATGTGCGGCCGTCCGGCAGGCGGCAGGGCCGAGCGTCCCCCTGCCGCCAGCGCAGGCCTTGCGTGGGCAATATGACACGGTACTCGAGATGCCAGGGCATCAGGCTGGCGGCCGAGGCGGCGATCGAAGCGCTGTAATTCTGGTAATCGTCGGGATGAATGATCTCACGCATGACCGAGACATCGGTGGCAACCTGCTCTGGCGCGATCTCGTAGATATCCTTGATTCCTTCGCTGGCATAAGAGAAAAACGCAGCGCCGTCCGGCATCTGGCAATACTGGAATACCAGGCCCGGAACTTCGTTCGTCAGGCTGGTGATCAAATCCACGCTTTGCTGCAAGCGCTCGGACAAAGCCCGCATCGCCGTTATATCGGTAGTCGTGCCTATCATGCGCAGCGGATTGCCCTCGGCATCGCGGCTAACGACCTTGCCCCGGCTCGATATCCATTTGTAGCTGCCATCCTTGCAGCGGATTCTGTGCTCCACCGAATAACTATCCGTCTTTCGATCGAAATGCGCCTGTATTGTCGCCTTGACATACGCCAGGTCGTCGGGATGCACGCGGGTATAGCTTTCCTCGATGCGATTACCGATTTCCGAATCGGTGTAGCCCAGAATCGCCTTCCAGCCTGTCGAATAGTGAATCTCGCCTGTTGCGACATTTCGATCCCAGACGCCCGTTCCGCTTCCTTCGATGGCCAGCGCTATTCGCGTTTCCCTCTCCAGGGCAGCATTTTCCGCCCTGCGTATCTCCGTTTGATCGATATGACGCTCAATCGCTATGGTGGCCAGGGCCGTAACATCGGCCAGGGCTTGCCTATGCTTGTCGCCGCCCCGATCAGGTTGTTGCAGGCAGGCGGCCACAATTCCAAGTATGCCTTTGTGCATGGAGCGGATCGGGACTGCGACGCAAGCATACAAGCCATGCTCCTGGACCACGCCGGAAAAACGGCGCCAGAATTGGCTGGCCTCGAGATCCTCGGTGGCGGTATCGACAAGGGCATCGCTCGCTGCGTGCTGCGGCCAGGTTCCGGTTTCGATGCCGATACCATCGATTGCACAGCTGCAGTCCGGATGCAGGCTGGGCGCGGCGGCAAGGCGCAGGTGCTTGCCGCTTTCGTCCAGCAGGAAAATGACGGCCCATACTTCCGGATTCTGAATCTCGATGCTCGTTGCAATATCAGCCAGCGTCTGGGCCAGAGGCGCACCCTGCGCGATATTGGTCAATATCAGATTATTTTCCGCCAGCATTCTTCTATACAGGCCGAAATCCGCATTGTTGTGAGAAGTGTCCAACATTATCATGTCGTCAACATACTTGTGATCTCACCGGCAGGATGGACAGGGTGCAACTATAGGGCACGCTTTAAGCGCGCCGTTGTTTTATTATTACATCAAAACATTTTGTTAACATCCTGACAAATATACAAGATTTCCGCAGCCGCTTAATAAGAAAAATGTCTGATCAATCGTTTTTTATGTACTCCTTTCATTAAACAAGAGCCCGCGAATGTCCTCCGATGCCGTACGACAACCGGTTCCGGATCGCAAACGGCATGCCGCGGCTCCTCCGTGTTTATTTAAAACCCGCCACGGCGTGGGGCACGTAAGGCGCTTCCAGTTGCGCGATTTCCTCATCCGTGAGAGCCAGAGACAGCGCAGCAACGGCATCGTCTATATGGCTCGCTTTCGATGCGCCGACAATCGGTGCGCTAATGACCGATTTGCTCAGCATCCAGGCGAGTGCGACTTGCGCGCGGGGTACGCCGCGGCCCTTCGCGACTTGCGCAACACGTTCTATTACGGCGCGATCGGAATCGGCCGTCGACCCATATAAGGATGCGCCATAGTCATCGGTCTTGGTGCGTTCGGTGGATTCGTTCCAGTCGCGCGTCAGGCGTCCACGGGCAAGCGGGCTCCACGGCAGCACACCGATCTTCTGATCCGCGCAGAGCGGATGCATTTCACGTTCTTCCTCGCGGTAAAGCAGGTTGTAGTGATCCTGCATGGTTGCGAAACGGGTCCAGCCGTGCTGCTCCGAGGTATGCAGCGCCTTTGCGAATTGCCAGGCAAACATCGACGACGCGCCGATATAGCGCGCCTTGCCCGCTTTCACCACATCGTGCAGCGCCTCCAGGGTTTCTTCAATCGGAGTGCGATAGTCCCAACGGTGAATCTGATACAGATCGACGTAATCCATGCCAAGCCGGGTCAGGCTCGCGTCGATCGATTGCATGATGGCCTTCCTGGACAAACCCATGCCGTTCGGGCCCTTTCGCGTCGGGAAGAACACCTTGGTGGCGACAACCAGTTGATCGCGAGGCGCGAACTCACGCAGCGCGCGCCCGACGATCTCCTCGCTTGTGCCATCGGAGTAGCTGTTGGCCGTATCGAAGAAATTAATACCCGCGTCAAGGGCATGCCGGATGAGCTCGCGGCTCGCGTCTTCGGGCAGCGTCCAGGGATGGTTGCCGCGCTCGGGGACGCCGTAGGTCATGCAGCCAAGGCAGATGCGCGAGATATCCACGCCGGTGTTGCCGAGCTTGATATATTCCATTGTGTTCTCCAAAGGTGCCGCTGTACTGCGGATTCGAGTGCATGCCATATTACTGCTAAGCTTGGGTCCCTTACAGACGAATCAAGCAGGGCCATAAAATAGTGAACGACTTGAATTTCCCCGACACCGACGCGCACGACGGCGCCGACGACCACGAAACCAGGACCCAGGAACCGCGGCTATGGCGCGATGACGGTTGGACCGCTCGTGTCATAAAAAACGGCGACGACGACGGCTGGGCAGTGGAAATGATCAAAGACGGCGAAGCAGAGCCGGCGCTGGTTGGCCCCTGGACCATGGGGCGCGACAAGAAGAACCCCAAACCGCTCGATTCCGCCGCATTTTTCACGCTGGTCAAGACGGCTTCCGAAGTCTTGCGCCGCCACGAGCAACAGTTGCATGCCTTGCTGCACAAAAACATCAAAGTCACCTCGGATTCAGGATTGCTGGACATCAAGCTGGACATCGTTCCCGACGAAGACAACCCCTACGCCCTGTTAAGCGCTTGCGACGGGTTCGGCGAGCAGCTTGCGCAGGTCCGCGTGGGCACAGGCTTCAAGCTCACTATGCAAAGCGCCACGGCATGGATCGAGAACGATTTCAAGAAACCCGCTTGATCTCCCGCATACCCTATTGAATCAAGCCATGTGTCACGCAAGCGTCAGGCGTATCCAGAGTCACCAGGCCGAAGTGGAAACGGTTTTCTGATAAAGTCTCTGTCAAGCAGGCGCCCGGCAATTCCGGCGTCATGACTTCGGACACACGAAACGGACAAAAATGGCATGAATAAAGGCTGTGTCGCATGCGTAGTCTTGGCGATTGGAATGGGACTGACGGGGTGCGCCGGACCGGGCGCGGCGCCTGGGTCGCCCGGACCTCGCAACGAGAAAATGTCATTCGACCAGCTTGCGCAGACCGACTTCAACCGCACCGTCACAATTGCCATGCGCGACAACCTGGACAGCCTGACTCGCCTGCTCGGGAAGCTTTATCGCCGAAACCCGGCGCAATGGCGCAAGACCGGCGCACCCGACCTGGCAAGCGCCATAGCCGCCGGACGCCAGGCCATCCAGACGGGCCAGGCGCCTCCCGATCTGCGCGGATTGCGCGATATCCAGATTCTTTCCGTTGCCCTGGATCCCGCCTACCAGGGCGATCGGGTGGGCGCCTTCATCTTTGGCCTGGCCGATATGATCATCCAGGCCCACAATGGCAAGACGCGTTTTTATGTCTCCGATGTGCTCAACGCCCAGCACGTCTACAATGCGGCCCGCAACGTCGAGGTCGCCGCCTGGCTGCTGGCCAGCCGGCGCGATGCGTCAGGCCACCCTTTGCTGCTTTCCAACGAAATTTCCGGCGATGTCGCCAACCTAAGCTTTGAGCGGGAATTCGGGGAACTGATAGGCCGGCTCGACCTGGTGGCCAACCTGCTCGATGAAAACCTTCGACGGGTCGGCATCAACTATATGCAGGGCCTGCTCTTCTTCAATTTCCTGCCTGTGCGCTGAGCCGCCTGGTCAGTGATTGCGGCTTTTGGCTCGCTTGAACGACAAATCAAACGACAGGCTGCGGGCGATTAGAAAGCACACCAGGGCGGCCCCTATGGAAATGAATGCCAACGTGAATGCCAGCTGTTTTCCGTGCCAAAGGCCGCCAAACCATTGATTGAAGTGAACGGCCCAAACCGCCGCCTTTCCGCCAATGCGCTCCACGGCGAAATCATACTGTTTGCCGCTTCCGATCTCGTCAACCTGGTTATCCGCCGCCAATATATATATCAGGGCGGCACTGATCAGGCCCACGGCCAGGATCACGACCCCCGCCAGATAAAAGCGAAGATAAAGAGGCGATCTTTTCCCGGGCGCATCCTGCTTTTCGATATCGTTCATTATCTTCCCTGCCATTCTCATCACTGCGTTATCCGCGGCTACGCCTCATCATCGTATCAATCAAGCAGCCGGCTGGAAACCTTTTTCCACCCTGGTGTACAGTAATCCCTGGCCGGCCTTCAGCCCCAATGTCTATTGATATTTAAAGTCCCATCACACACATGGAACCACTCGTAGGTCAAAGAATATGCCTGCGCCCGCTTCTCGCTTCCGACGCAGCGGCCCTCGTTGCGGCGGCCTCCGATGGAAAGCTCTGGAACTTGCCGTTCACAGTCGTGCCGTCGTCCAAAACCGTCGATAACTACATCCGTATCGCGCTGGAAGGCCAGGCGGCAGGAACGGTCATGCCCTTTGCCATCGAGATCCGGGAAGCCAATCGGGTAATAGGCTCCACCCGCTTCTGGAAGATCGACCGTCAAAACCGGAAACTGGAAATCGGCAGCACCTGGCTATCCGCTTCGTGGCAGAGGACATATGTCAATACCGAAACCAAATTCATCATGCTGCGCTACGCGTTTGAAACGCTCGCTTGCCTGCGGGTGCAATTCACCACCGATGAAATCAACCAAAAATCCCGCAGAGCCATTCTTAGGCTCGGGGCAAAACAGGAGGGCACCATTCGCAAAGAACGCATCATGCCCGACGGTCGACAGAGAAATTCCGTACGCTTTAGCATCATCGATGAAGAATGGCCCGATGTTTGCAGAAACCTGGAGAAAAAGCTCTTTGGCAGCCCCTGACCACCTCCAGCGACCAACCAGCAACACCCAAGAGACCACGGCATGATGGAAATACGCGAGGCAAACACCCCGGAGGAAATACGAGCGGCCGCGGTGCTGTTCGAGGAATACGCGGCATCGCTCGATATCGACCTGGCGTTCCAGGATTTTGCCGCCGAAGTCGCCCTGCTCCCCGGCGCTTATGCGCCGCCTTCCGGTGCCTTGCTTCTGGCCTGGGACGGCGACGTAACGCTTGGATGCGTCGCGCTTCGACCGTTCGAACCGCCAGCCATTGCCGAACTTAAACGCCTTTACGTCCGGCCCGCCGGCCGAGGCCGGGCGGTCGGGAGCCGCCTTTCCCAGGCGGCCATAGCACGGGCGAAGCAACTCGGTTATGAGCGTGTCAGGCTCGATACCCTGCCATCCATGCTCGCGGCGCAGCGCCTCTACGGCTCTCTCGGTTTTCATGAAATCGCCCCGTACCGCTTCAACCCGGTGGAGGGCACACGCTATATGGAACTGCTGCTTCAAGAGCTCCAGCCGCCGCAATAAACCGCAAGCCCGCCGCATTCATCGCGCCCGAGACAAGCTCCCAATCAAGGCGTCCGCGGCAAATATCCCCGAGAACATCGCGGGTGCCACGCCAAAGCCCGGATACGTGGTCTGACCCGCCAGGAACAAGCCTGTCACTGGCGGCGCTTGCGGAAACTGCTGGCTGGGCTTTGCCGCCGGCGACAAGCCGTATACAGCGCCTTCGAACAAATTCATGCGGGTCGCATAATCCTTCGGACTGGTGATTCGCCTGACGGCGACATCAAGCGGGTGGTGGCGTGCAAGCGCCGCAATGGCCTCGTCGGCGGCGGCCTCTTTTGCCTCGGCATCCCACGCGCCCAGCGCCAGCGTCTGATCAACGGCCGTAAACATTTCGACAATGCTGCCGCCCGCCGATGCCAGTTCGGGCATGGTCAAGGTCGGAACGGCATAGCTCAACCATTCAATACCCGCGGGCTGCGGCGCCAGCAGCCGGTACTGCTCTTCGAGCAGGGGCACACGATTCACCGAGTGGGCGGGCGCCTGCAGCTGATTTGCCAGCCCCAGTTGGATGCACAGCGTCTGGTGTGAAAGCGGAGCATGCAGCACGCGGCGCTTCATTGACGACGGAACAGTCGACGGATCCATCAGATCGGTGAAAGTTGCCATGCCGCCGGCCGTCGAAATGACCGCGTCGGTCAATACTTCTTCTTTGCCCTCAATGACGAGCGCCCGCACCCGCCCGCCCTCGGTCCGGATTTTCTCGACCCGCGTACCGGCAATAACTTTGCCTCCAAGGTCGCAAAAAGCCTTGTGCATGACACCGCTGATTGCACCCATTCCACCCTCAGGCAGGTACAGCCCGTCTTGCAGCATGGAGATAAATCCGAAAATCTGGAAGACGGGAGTGCGTTCTGGCGGCAAACCCGTATACAAAGTCACGGCGGCGATGGCGGCACGCACCTCCGGATCGCTGAACTGGCGGCACAGTTCGGCGGCAAGACTGCCCCTGAGCTTGGGCAAGTGGCGCCACGTCCTGGACATCACGCGCAAGACGGACAAGGGCTGCGTCAACAAGTCATCCGTAAAAACCTCAAGCACCGGGCTCCATTTGGCCATGCACCTCTCGATCTCGTCCTGCAGCACAGCCGTTCGGGCTAGGCCGTTCGGACCTTCGACGAGCGCATTGCGCCCCGTACCAAAGGTGACTGACGTGCCGCCTGGCAGGAATGTCGCCTGGGGCGCATTGATGCGGCGCAATGGCAACAGGGGCTCGCGGTCCAGGCCAAGCCGGCCGAAGGCATGATCCAGCAGGCGCGGAACCGCCACAAACATGGCTCCGTTGTTGAACGTAAAGCCGTCGATATTCGTCGTTGAGCAGCAACCGCCCAGCGTGCTGCGTGCCTCGAACAGGCTGACCTCAAAGCCCTGGCGAGCCAAATGGATCCCCGCGGCCAGGCCGGAAACCCCGGCCCCAATAATGGTGACACGATCCTGACTCATGGTTCAGACTCCCCGGAAGTCCCTTCTCTGTAGATACCTCATCGCGTCGGATCGAGGCTTATCGTGCCCAATCCGGTCAGTGAATTCATGCGGTCATGCCATCCCATTTTTATTTTGTATGAAAAATTAATAATTTGATACTATACGTTCAGCCGATCCACCCAGTCGCCGGACAAGCCGGGGCCGCAAAAACAGGCTTGACCATGAAAGCGCAAATAAAAAGAACGATTATTCTTGCAGCAATCAGTGCAACCGCATTATTGAGCGGCTGCGCAAGCATGTCGCCGCAGGAATGCCAGACCGCCAATTGGTATGAACAGGGCATGCGCGATGGAATACACGGCGAACCCAGGTCGCGAGTCGAAGACCACCGCGAAGCCTGTGCCAAGCTTGGCATCCAGCCGGACGTGAAAAAATACATGGCCGGACGCGACATAGGGATCCGGCAGTATTGCACCCCCGACGTAGGCATGCAAGAAGGGCTCCAGGGGCGAAGCTACAGGAATTCCTGCCCGCCGCTCCTTGAAGCCAAGTTCCTTGACCGGTACCGCGCCGGATACCGCGTATATCAGGCGCAACAGCGGGTGAACCAGCTTGACAGCGAAGTCAACCGCAAGCAGCGCGAGCTGGACAAGGCCCGCGATGACAACAAGCGCGCACGCCTGCGCCAAGACCTGCGCGACCTCGACCGCCGCCTGCGGGACGCGCGCAACGATGTGTACTACGCAGAGCGTTCGGCGCGCTAAAATCTGAGTCGTCGCAACTCAACTCAGGTGTACCTACATGTTCCCGCAAAGACTTACCGATGGCTATGTATCATTTCTTCAAAGAAGGCTCTCACACGAGCGGGATCGATATGAAGAATTGGCCGAAGGCCAGCACCCAGAAGTAATGGTCATAGGCTGCGGCGATTCCAGGGTGGCGCCCGAAACCATTTTCGACGCCGGCCCGGGCGAGATCTTCGTGATACGCAATATTGCCAACCTGGTGCCTCCCTGCGAGTCCGATAAGGAAGACTCGTTTCACGGAACCAGCGCGGCGATCGAGTTTGGCGTCAATGCCCTTCAGGTGAAACATATCGTCGTGCTTGGCCATGCCAGTTGCGGGGGCGTAGGCGCTTTCGCCAACCAGGCCACCCCGCTGACCAAACGCGATTTCATCGGCAAGTGGATGTCGCAGATTGCGCCGGTGGCCGACCGGCTCGGCCCGCCTACCGAAGACCGCAAGAGTTGGATACGCGACCTGGAATGGGCTGTCGTCGAATACAGCCTGGAAAATCTCATGACCTTCCCCGCCGTGCGAGAGAGGGTCGAACAAGGCGAATTGACTCTGCACGGGGCTTATTTCGGTATCGCCACGGGGGTCCTGTTCGTACGCGACCCTGTCAGCGGAAAGTTCGAGCCGTATTCGGAAGTGTGATCGAAACGCGCCAGATAGCTCTACGGAATAAATCGAGGCTCGATCCGGCACAAAGTCGCTTTACCTGCTTGCGGCATCGCCGGCCAGGCTGGACGCAAACCCTCCATCGCCCGAAATGATTGCGAGCCCTCACGGCTGTAGGAAAGAAGAAACGCCGGCTATGAGGGGGGGGGGTTCGCGGTGCCCTCATAGAGCCTCACTCTTTTTTGCTTGCATCATCTTTGGCGCGGTGATGCTTCTGCGCATAAAGCCTGGCGTCCGCCGCTTCCAGCAATGATTTGGCCTGATCACCATCTTCAGGCATGGTGGCCACACCGATCGTGATCTCCGGATAGATCGCTGCACGGGCGGCGCCCTCCCGGATCACCGCGCCAATGCGATGAGCGATCTCCAGCGCCTTGGAGTGGCTCGTCAGCGGCAGCACCGCGATGAATTCATCGCCGCCGTGCCGCCCCAGGTGATCATTCTCACGCAAAATGCTGCGCAAAGTTTCGGCGACCCACGTCAAGGCGCGATCGCCCATGCTATGGCCATAGTGGTCATTGATGAACTTGAAACGATCCAGATCCATCGCCAGCACGCTCAACGGTTGCCCGCGCAGTCTATGCCGCTCCAGTTCGGCGTCCAGCCGGGAGAGAATGCCTCGACGATTGAGCACGCCGGTAAGCGGATCCTTGATGGCTTCTGTCTTGAGGTTGGCGTGGGTGGTCTCCCAGTTGGCCGTCATCCGGTTGAAGCAATCGGCCAACACCGCCAATTCGTCTCGCCCGCCGACATCCACTCGCACACCGGCCTGGCCGTCGTTGACGGAGCGTGCAGCCTGCGTCAATGCCTGCAAAGGTCGCAGCAGCGAGCGCAAGAAAACCATGGCCAGCAAGGCGGCTGCCGTCAGGGTGAGCACCCAGCTCCACATCAACCAGTGCAACTGGTCCTTGCGCCGCGCGACCGCCTTTTCATATCGAACCCTGAGCACATTGGACAGACTCACGCGAGCACTTGAGATATCCCGGGCCGCCTGCTCCAGTTCCGCGCGCGTATGGAGGTTGGTCGCGGCATCACTCCCATGCTGGGTGTGCACCTGCTGCACCAGGCGACGAACCGAAGGGCGCGCCTGCAACCAGGACTTCTGCGCGTCTTCCAGAGCATCCTCCGGCACATCCTTGCTGTCCATGCCGACACCAATGCTGGAAAAGCTGTTATCGATATTCTGGGTGAGTCCGGCGAAGCCCGGTACGGAGTCATTCGACTCGGCCAGCAGTTCATCCACCAGAGCTTGCTGAAGGTAATACTCCAGCGTGGTTAGCGGGATCAGGCCGTGTACCGACTCCTCGACGGAATCGCGAAAGGCCATCTCCTGTTCGTTCAGAACCATCACGCTCACCGCGCTGAGCACCGCCAGCGGCAGCAAGAGCACCGCCATGACCGCCATCATCCGTTGCCGTACCGAAAGCCTGCGCAATAGCATTTCGAGGCTTTTCCCCATCAGGACCCCCATGATCCAATTGCACGCCGTACGAATTGTAGCAACAATGCTATCAGGGACAATTTTCGACGCAAAACTCGGGCGGTCGAGATTACGGGTACACAAATCGGCACCGATGGCCGGACTCATTCCTTATCGGAAGGGCCATGATCCTTTAGGTCGGCAAACTTGGCCGCCATCGTCGGGTTGCCCCGAGTCAGTTTCTTGATCGTCACGTCCTGCGCTTTATCGTTTGCAAGACGAAGGTTTCGATCGGTGCCGAGCAGAGCATCCTTCGTCTTCTGCAGATGGTCGATCGACTTGTCGATCTCCTCAATTGCTATTTGAAAGCGCCTGGAGGCAAGGTCGTAGTTCTTCGAGAATGCGCTCTTGAATGTCTCGAGCTGAGTTTCAAAATCCGTGATGTCAATGTTCTGCGCCTTGACGACCGCCAGCTCCGACTTGTACTTGAGCGAGTTCATCGCCGCATTTCGCAACAGTGTGATGATCGGAAGAAAGAATTGCGGGCGGACAATGTACATCTTCGGATAGCGGTGGAATACGTCGACGATCCCGGTATTGTAGAGCTCACTGTCAGGCTCGAGCAGGGAGACCAGCACCGCATACTCGCAGCCCTTTTCGGTGCGATCCTTGTCGAGCTCCTTCAGGAAGTCCTCGTTCTTGTTCTTCGTCGCGGTGCGATCGCTCTCGTTCTTCATTTCGAACATGATCGAGACGATCTCTGTGCCAGCCTCATCGGAGTCGCGAAAGATGTAATCGCCCTTGCTTCCAGTCCGCGCGTCGTTGTCCTTTTCGAAATAGGCCCTAGGAAAGGCTGTCGCTCGAATTCGGTTGAACTCGGTCTCGCAGTGCTGCTCCAGAGTTTCGCCGACCATCTTGGTCGACAGGCGAGCCTTCATGTCCCGGAGACGCTCGATCGTGTCCTCGCGATCCTTGATCTGCGTCTCGTACTTGTCTTTGAGCGACTTCTCGGCGAGCTGCTTCTCAAGCTCCACACGCTCAAGGCCGCTCTTCAGTTCGTTGCGCTCCTTCTCGACCGCACTGACCGCCTCGGTGATCGCGAGTTTCTGAGCAACTTCGATGGCATCGAGCTTGGAATTCAGGCCCTGGATCTCCGCGTCCTTTGCGGCCGCGGCCTTCTGCAGTTCGTTCACGAGTATCGCTTCAGCCAGCCTGGAAGCGGCTTGCCCATCACGCTTCGCTTGCTCAAGTTCGTTCGCGAGCGCGTCACGCTCTTTTTCCACAGCGCTCAAGGCCTCGGTTACCGCGAGTTTCCGCGCGACCTCACCGGCATCGAGCGTGGCCTTGAGTTCCCGGATCTCGGCATCCTTGGCCGAAGCAACGCTCTGCAGTTCGCTAGTGACCTTGGCCTGGGCAAGTTCGACGGCACTCCGCTTGTCTTGCTCGGCAAGCTCAAGCCGCTCGTGCAACTGCTGCTCGAACTCGCTGTCGTAAACCTGCTTCAGAATGTCTGCGTACCCGGCCTCGTCAATCTTGAAGGCCTTCCTGCAGTGCGGGCAGATGATTTCATGCATGACTACTTACTCTCCGTATTCGCCGAGACCAGAGCAACGATAGTAGCAGCGCCGTCGCCTAACATAGTGCGGCAATATTGATTGCACTTGCCCCACAAGTCCGCACCAGTCCTGGATCGTGACTGGCAAACAGCACAACACGATCCCGGGACCAGGTTTTGAACTGTTCGGCCAATACGGAGCAAGCCCGCACGTCCAACCCATTGCTGGGGCCATCCGCGATGACGACGGCCGGTTCGCCCAAGGCGGCGGCCGTCAGGAAAACCTTACGGCGCGTACCCGTCGACATCTGTTCGAAGCGCTTGTCCAGATGCGGCTCCAGCCCCAGTTCGTAGGCCAGATCGAGCACGGCATCATCGAGTGTTGTGTTCTTTTCCAAGGCGACTTTCTCGAGCAATCCACGCCCCGTCTGCATGGGAAACGTCAAGCAATTGTCGGGCACATAGGCTATGCGGGCCTTGGCTTGCAGCGGCGACTGGGTTAGCGAATACCCGTCGATCCAGACGTCCCCGGCATCCGGCGCGACAACGCCCGCTATGATGCCCAGCAAGCTGGATTTGCCGGTGCTGTCTTCTTCGCATAGCGCCACACATCCAGGGGGGAATGTATGAGTCAGCCCCTGGAATATGAGATGGTCGTCATAGCGCTTGCTGAGATTGTCGATGCGTAGCATGTCGGGAAGTGTACGCAAGAATGCGGCGCGTGACCAGAGCTCGTACCAGACGAAGCTAGTTACAGCATCAAGGGGAACTATCGCTGACGTTTCTGAGTAACGGATGTAACCGGAGCATCGGCAATCCAGGCCACAATTTCTCAACTCAATTCTCAGCGCCCGAGTCTGCTCGGAATGCCGTCGCCGCGATCAACAGGGCAATTAGCAGGCACAACACGCAGGCCGCAAGCGCGACATGATAACCGCAAAGAAAGGCGCTGGTGGCGGCCTCGCGGAAACTCGCACCTATTACCCGCAAAACGACTGCAATGCGCCCAGTGGCAACAGTCTTCGATCAATAGCACGCACATTGCAAGGGTCCTGTGCTTTTCGTGCAAGGATAAGCCGGATTGCTCAATCGGCTTCGAACCCGCTGTTGCCGGTGCTGACCCTATGCCATCACAGGCGACAAAGCCGACTGTAAAAAAGTATGGATCGCCCCCCTGGCTGGCAGCGCTTGCGGCACGATACCGGGCAAACTCAGGAATGCATGGCCAACCCCTCGAAATTCGGTGACCTGCGTTGCCACCCCCGCCCATCGCAATCGTTCGGCGTAACATCGGCCTTGGTCGGCCAAGGGATCGTCAGTTGGGATAATGACGAGTGTTGGCGCGACTTTCGCGACGTCATCGGCGTGTAGCGGTGACAAGCTATGTGCATTGATGCCGGCCGGCACAGCGAGCCGCTGGATGAGCTGCAGAGCCTCGACAGAGAGCGTCGGCGTGTGGGCGAACTGGCTCATGGAAGGATAGGCGAACATCGACGCCGAGACATCGGTGACCGGGTTTACCAACACCTGCGCTTGCAACGTGACGCCAGTTTTCGCCGCACGGATTGCGGCAAGGGCACTGATCAAGGCCCCGCAACTCTCGCCGAATACAGCGATTCGTGTTGGATCGATACCCAACCCATCGGCGTGTTCGATTGCGTATCGAAGCACATCCCACAGATCGTCCACAGCCGTCGGCAGTGATGCGGCCTGGCTTAAAAGGCGATGTTCCACAGAGACCACGACAGCCGGCATGTGCGTCGCAAGATGACTGTTCACCCAGTCGCTCTGCACCGCTGTTCCGACGAAACCGCCGCCATGGACATGAAGCACCAGTGGTAGCTTCATCTTTCCAGCTGAATCATCGGCCTCATGTTTCGTCGCAGGCCGATAAACGCGCACCGGGAGCCCGTGGGCAGGTAATGCCAGCTCCTTCCATGTGATGAAAGCGTCCGCATCGGGCTCGCCAACAAGTGCTCGAGCCGCACCAGAGGCTCGATATCGATTCTCCGCCACGCTGTAGGCCGCTAATTCCTCATCCGAGATGGATGACCAATCAGGAGTCGGGGGACGGTGGATGACAGTATTTTTGTCCATTTCTATGTTATGCCTTGGTTGTGAAACTCTTGCACCCTGCGTTCGGGGCTTGGGGTAATTCCCCTGGCATCTACCACGGTGCTGGTTGGTCAGCGCTGAAAAAACCGCCCGTCGGCCCGCCGTCATCAAGCAATGCAAGACGCGTCGCCGAGACGGCGCCTTGCGCCGCGGTCAGGTGCCCACGGTGGCCATTCAGATCGGTTGCGGTGAATCCTGGGTTGGCGGCATTCACCTTGATGCCGGCGCCTCGGAGTTCGGCGGCCAGCAATACCGTGAACATGTTCAAGGCTGCCTTGGACGCGTTGTAGCCCAGCAGTTTGACGTGCGCGAATTCCCAGTCTTGATCACTGTTGAGCATGAGCGAGCCCAGCTCGCTGGATACATTGACAATCCGTGCCGAGGACGACTTGCACAGCAAGGGCAGCATGGCCTGGGTGACCGCCAGGCTGCCAAAGAAGTTCACATCGAAAACGTGCCGCACCGCATCGATATCGGCTTGCCCCGGCAGGCCATCCGCCTCGTCGCGACAACCGGCGTTGTTGACCAGAATATCCAGACGTCCATGCTCGCTTTCGATCGCCATGGCGGCGGCGCGAAGGGTGGCGCCATCGTTCAGATCAATAAGGACGAAATGGGCGGCTATGCCTTCCGCACGAAGCGCGGAAGCGGCGGCGGCACCTAATCTGGCGTCCCGGGCACCGAGCAGCACATGGACACCAGCCTTTCCAAGCTGCCACGTGATTTCGAAACCGATGCCCTTGTTGGCGCCTGTAACCAGCGCCAGACGAGATGGGGTGTGTTGCATTCTCTTGGAGTCCTCGTTGATCCGTAGTTGGAAAAATCCCGTGATTGGAGTAGTTTATGAAGATTCCTTCATATTTTGAATTCGCGTATGAAACTTCCAACCGCGTTGGACTTGAAGCCAAGAAAGACGCCGCGTCAGGCGCGCTCAGAGGTCACTGTCGACGTCATTTTTCAGGCGGCTATTCAGGTTCTTCTAGCTGGCGGCCCCTATAAGCTGACCACCACGCGGGTGGCGGAGCGGGCGGGGGTGTCAGTGGGAACCCTGTATCAGTATTTCCCGCATAAGCAGGCGCTGCTCTATGCCGTTCTTCAGCGCCACCTGAACGGCATCGCCGCTGCGGTGGAGGCGGCCTGTGAAGCGCATCAGGGCGATTCGGTGAGCACAATGGTGGATTCTCTCGTCGCGGCTTACATCGATGCGAAAGCCGTGTGCGTGCCCGTATCAAAGGTCCTGTACAAAGTGGCGGCGGAGCTGGAGGTGGGGGAGCTGCGCGGCGAGATATCGAAACGCATTCATCACGCGATCGTGAATCTGTTGCAGAACGCCACCAACACCAAGTTCGACGATGCGCCCGCAGTGGCCTTCACCATGCAGGCCGCAATGACAGGCACGGCCCGTGCGGTCTTTGAAAGCGGCGCTACGCCAGCCATGTTGAATATGCTACGCAGCCAACTCGCCCTTATGTGCAAGGGCTATGTCTTGTCGGTGGCGAAGCCGGGCGGCACTTCGCGGTGACTAAGCGTCGTGTCGGAGACCAGCCGTAGTCCTGCGACTACGGAAACTCGGACGCGGCAATTCCCGCTTCGTATCGAGACGGTCGGCAAAGTTATGCTTGATGTCATCGGGGCGAATAGTGGGGCTCGAGAAGCAGTTATTGCACCATTTAAAAAATGACCGCCTGATTGGCGGTCATTTTCCCAGTCGCTACAGATGGCTGACTTTTCCCACAACACTTGGCCATTTTTCCGAAATACTACAACCCTCAAACATCAATATTGCCTGCCTGCAGCGCGTGCGCCTCAATAAACGCCCGGCGCGGCTCCACGTTATCCCCCATCAGCGTTGTAAACACCTCATCGGCGGCAATCACGTCTTCGATCTGCACGCGCAGCAAGCGGCGCACAGTGGGGTCCATGGTGGTTTCCCAGAGCTGCGAGGGATTCATTTCGCCCAGGCCTTTGTAGCGTTGCTTGCTGATGCTGCGGTCGGCCTCGCCGCGCAGCCATTGCATGGCCTCGCGGAAGTCGGAAATGTACTTTTCCTTGCGCTTCTCGCCCTCGCCGCGCACCACCAAGGCGCCTATGCCCATGAGACCCAGGAAGGTTTTGGCGGCCTTGGCAAGAATGGCGTAGTCGGCTCCGCGCACAAAGCTGCGATCGAAGACACTGACGCGCACATTGCCATGGTGCATGCGATGCACCACCAGACGCCATGAATCGGCCTCTTCGTTGTGCTCGGCGGTAACCGTGACACCGTTTGGAACGGATGGGTCGTCGATCGCGTCTTGCAGGCGCTTGGCGGACGCGGCGGCCTGTTCGGCATCGATCAGGCTGATCTCCACGCCTTCGGCCATGGCCGACAGGGACGCCATATCGGTGTAGCGCGATAAACGATTGATGACCGTGTCGGCCAGAATGTATTGACGTGCCAGTTCGGCCAATGCATCGCCGGTAATGGGCGTTGCGCCATCCGCGGGGATCAACGAAGCGTCTTTCAACGCCACCTGCAGCATGAATTGCGCTTCTTCGGCATCGTCTTTCAGATAGCGCTCTTCGCGGCCTACCTTGACCTTGTAAAGCGGCGGCTGGGCAATATAGATGTGCCCGCGTTCGACCAGCACAGGCATTTGACGATACAGCAGCGTCAGCAGCAAGGTGCGGATGTGCGCGCCGTCGACGTCGGCATCGGTCATGATAATGATGCGGTGGTAGCGCAGCTTGTCGATATTGAAATCGGGGCCGATGCTGGTGCCCAGCGCGGTAATCAGCGTGGTGATCTGCTCGCTGGAAATCAGACGGTCGAAGCGGGCCTTTTCCACATTAAGGACCTTGCCGCGTAAAGGCAGAATGGCCTGGAACTTGCGGTCACGGCCCTGTTTGGCGGATCCGCCGGCGGAGTCGCCCTCGACAATATAGATTTCGCACAGGGCGGGATCTTTTTCCTGGCAGTCGGCCAGCTTGCCGGGCAAGCCCGCGCCTTCCAGCACGCTTTTGCGGCGTGTCATTTCACGCGCCTTGCGGGCCGCGTCGCGCGCACGCGCGGCGTCGATGATCTTGTTGCACAGCGCCTTGGCGTCGTTGGGATTTTCCAGCAGCCAGGTTTCCAGCGTACGCGCCACCGCCTCTTCGACAGCCGGCCGCACTTCGCTGGAAACCAGCTTGTCTTTGGTCTGGCTGCTGAACTTGGGCTCGGGCACCTTGACCGACAGGACGCAGGCCAGGCCCTCGCGCATATCGTCGCCGGTGGTGTCGACCTTGGCCTTCTTGGCCATTTCGTTATCGGCGATGTATTTGTTCAACACACGCGTCATGGCCGCGCGCAGGCCCGTCAGGTGGGTGCCGCCGTCGCGCTGGGGAATGTTGTTGGTAAAGCACAATACCGTTTCGGTGTAGCTGTCGTTCCATTGCATGGCAACATCGACGCCGACGGTGGTGTCGCCAATGGTGGACTCGGTGCTGACCGAGAACACATTGCTGTGCAATACGGTTTTGCTGCGGTTGATGAACTCGACAAAGCCCTTCACGCCCCCCAGGAAAGCAAAGTTTTCTTCTTTGTCCTGGCGCTCGTCGACCAGGCGGATCTTGACGCCGTTGTTCAGGAATGAAAGCTCGCGCAGGCGCTTGGCAAGGATCTCGTAGTGATATTCGATATTCTCGAAAATCTGATCGTCCGCCAGAAACTGGACCCGGGTTCCCTTTTTGTCGGTCGTGCCCGTTATGGCCAGAGGCTCTACCCGAGCGCCACGATGAAACTCCATTTCGTGCGTTTCACCGTTGCGCCAGATGGTCAGGCGCAGCCATTCGGACAAGGCGTTGACGCAGGACACACCCACGCCGTGCAGGCCGCCGGAAACCTTGTAGGAGTTGTGGTCGAACTTGCCGCCGGCATGCAGTTCGGTCATGACGATTTCGGCCGCGCTGCGATGGAATTCGTCGTCTTTATGAATACCGGTGGGGATGCCGCGCCCATTGTCGCTGACCGAGATGCTGTTATCGGAATGGATGGTGACGACGATATCGTCGCAATAGCCGGCCAGCGCTTCGTCAATGGCGTTATCGACAACCTCGAAAACCATATGGTGCAAGCCGGTGCCATCGGACGTATCGCCAATATACATGCCGGGACGCTTGCGCACAGCCTCGAGCCCTTTCAGCATTTTGATCGAGTCGGCACCGTATCCTGCAACGGCGGAATTCGTGGTTAGATCTGACATAGCGTGTTTAAAACCTTATAAAAGCCTTGCGGCTGCACTCCGGTCTGGCCCGCAAGGCCAGGCCGGCTGATACGACATTAATTGAACGTCGCTTAAATGCGCATGGGCATCACGACATACTTGAACTGATCGTCGTCGGGCAGTGTGATCAATGCCGACGCGTTGACATCGGGCTGGACCGACCACTGGATGGCCTCGGTCTTGACATTGGCCAGCACGTCGAGCAGGTAGCTGACGTTAAAGCCCACGTCCAGCGACTCGTGGCTGTAATCGATATCGATTTCTTCCTGGGCCTCTTCCTGCTCGGCATTGGTGGAGGAAATCTTGAGCTGGTTATCCGACAGCTGCAGACGTACGCCCTTGAGCTTGTCGGTGGTAAGAATGGCGGCCCGCTGCAGGCAGCCCTGCAAGGTTTCGCGGCTGACCGAAAAATGCCGCGTGTAATTGCTGGGAATGACGCGCGTAAAGTCGGGAAACTTGCCTTCGACCAGTTTGGACACCAGTTCGACTTCGCCAAAGCGAAAACGAATCTGGCCAGGCGCCACGTCGATGGCCACGGGCTCGTCGGTATCGCCCAGCAGGCGCTGCATTTCGAGCACGGTTTTGCGCGGCACGATGACATCCTGCTTGACCTCGATACCCTCGACCGCTGTGCCGCTATGCGCCAGGCGGTGGCCATCGGTGGCGACGGCACGCACGTAACCCGGTTCGAACACGAACAACAGGCCGTTCAGGTAATAGCGGATGTCTTGCTGGGCCATCGCAAAGTGCACCATATTGAAGAGGTGCTTGAGCGTCTTTTGCGGCAGGGAAAACGACACGTCCCACTTCTCGGGCTGCGACAGGGTCGGAAATTCGGCGGCGCCCAGGGTTTGCAAGGCAAAACGGCTTTTGCCCGACTGTACCGACAACTTGGCGCTGGCCAGGCCCAGCTTCACATCGCCCGACTCGGGCAAAGCCCGCAATATGTCGAGCAGCTTGCGCGCCGCCACGGTCGTCGATTCGTTTTCGGGACCCACGCCGAACTCGGCGTGGGTGGTGATCTGAACTTCAAGGTCGGTGGCGATAAAGGCGATCTTGTTGCCCTCTTTACGCAACAGGATGTTGGCCAGAATCGGCAACGTATTTCTTCTTTCGACTATTCCCGCCACCGTCGACAACGGTTTCAACAATGCATCGCGAGTCGTTTGTACGAGTTGCATGGTTATCCTTTTAAGGTTTGTTCTAATACGTGTAGAGCATGGTTAAGCTCGGATTGCTTGGAGCGAGCATCCGAAATTTTTCGCACGGCATGCAGCACCGTGGTGTGATCGCGCCCGCCGAACAAATCGCCGATTTCAGGCAGGCTTTTCTGGGTCAATTCTTTTGCCAGATACATGGCCACCTGGCGCGGCATGGCAATATTGGCAGGCCGGCGTTTCGAATACATGTCGGCCACCTTGATTTTATAAAAATCGGCAACGGTCTTTTGTATGTTTTCGACGGTGATCTGGCCATTGGACACCGACAACAGGTCTTTGAGCGCGTCTTTGCACACCTCGACGGTCAGGACTTCGCGGCCATGGAAACGGGCATATGCCGATACCTTGCGCAATGCCCCCTCAAGCTCGCGCACATTGCTGCGCAGATGCTTGGCAATAAAAAAGGCGACTTCCTCGGGCATGGTGACACCCTCGGATTCGGCTTTGCGCAGCAGAATGGCCACCCGCATTTCCAGCTCGGGAGGTTCAATTGCCACGGTCAGGCCCGAATCGAAGCGGGAAATCAGGCGGCTGTCGATATTGGCCAGCTCTTTGGGGTAGGTATCGGAGGTAATGATGATTTGCTTGCGCTGCGCCACCATGGCTTCGAAAGCGTAGAAAAACTCTTCCTGGGTGCGATTCTTGCCGGCAAAAAACTGAATGTCGTCGATCAGCAACAAATCGAGCGAATGATAATAACGTTTGAACTCATCGAAAGCCTTGCGCTGATAGGCTTTGACTACATCGGACACGTATTGGTCGGCGTGCACATAGCGCACGCGAGTACCGGCACCGCCCAGCAGCAAGGCATTGCCTATGGCATGGATAAGGTGGGTTTTGCCCAGGCCGACGCCGCCATATAAAAACAGGGGGTTATACGACACCCCCGGATTTTCCGCGACTTGCAGCGCCGCCGCGCGTGCCAGCTGGTTGGCCTTGCCGGTAACGAAGTTGTCGAAAGTCAGGTCGGTATTCAGGCGCGACCGATCGTGCATGGCCTCGGCGGCGACATTGGCCGCAACATTGACTGTCGCGGCCGGCGCGGGCACGGCAGCGGCGTCGGCCCGGGCGGGCGCCAAGCCCGCCCCTGGGGATTCGGAAGCGGAAACGGCTGCTGGGGCACGAGGGGCAGCGGCCGACGAAGACTGCGAGGACGAAGACGAGGCGAGTTCGAACACTACCTGCACAGGACGCTCGTACCACTCGGAGGCCAGGACTTCGATTTGGCGGGAAAAATTTTTGCGCACCCAGTCCAGCTTGAATCGATTGGGCGCAGAAACCCGCAGTACCGCCTGCGCCGTATCGAACGCAAGGGGAACCAATGGGCGAATCCATGCACTAATCTGCTGTGGGGGAAGGTCCTGCTCCAAACGTTGAACACAGGTCTGCCAAAAATCTTTCATTGTCTGCCGCTTCTGTAAACCTCGATTCTACCCTGTTGAGGGGGTAGTTATCCACAAGGCGGGCTCGGTTCGAGCCCTAGTATTTGTGCTAAGGGTTTGACTAAACGCGAATAATTTGATGAAATGATGGGCTTTTCAAGAATTTTTAACACCCAGGCGCTTATATTGGCACTTGTGTGGCGGCACGTATGGCGGCGCTTTGGCACCCATTCACGGCACCCGCATAAGTGCTGAAACGCAATGCCGGTAAGGCGTTGCAGGCATTTCTCCCTTACGTACTGTATGTACAGGGCATGCTGTAGAAGGCATGCGCCTGACACGTATCGGCGGCAATTGTTGATGCAACACTGAATACGGTAAACATTTTACAGGCTCCTGGCAGCTCTTTTATTTGGATTATCCATGCAACGCACTTACCAACCCTCCGTCACCCGCCGCAAGCGTACCCATGGCTTTCGAGTACGCATGAAAACCCGCGGTGGCCGTGCCGTGCTTAACGCGCGCCGTGCCAAAGGCCGTAAACGCCTGGCCGTTTAATAAGGCCTGCTGGCACTCGCAGCTAGCCTGTTGGCGCAAACGCCCATGCGTGCGACGCTTCCTTCAGCGGCGCGCTTGCACCGCCCCTCGGAATACGCCTCTGCCCTTAAAGGCAAGCGTATCGCCAGAGGGGCGTTGTTTGTTGTAACAACGCCTCGCGAAGCCCAGGTCGACGCAAGCTGCGCACGCCTGGGGCTGATTATTGCCAAGCGTTTTGCCGCCCGCGCCGTGACCCGCAATGCCATCAAGCGCGTCATCCGCGAGGCATTTCGCCACCGGCGCCATGAATTGCCCTTGCACGACTTTGTGTTTCGGCTCCATTCCCGGGTCGATGCCGTCTCGCTGACAGGGCTGAAGCAAATCGTGCGCCACGAAGTGGATGGCCTTCTGGATCGAGCCCTGCGATGATGAAAGCAGTGTTGATCGCACCGATCCGGTTTTATCGGTATTTTCTCAGCCCCTGGCTGGGAAGAAGTTGTCGTTTTACCCCAACGTGCTCGGCCTACGCCATCGAAGCCATCGAAGTGCACGGGCCGCTGCACGGTTTGTGGCTGGCGGCCAGACGCATTGGCCGTTGCCATCCCTGGTGTCCGGGTGGATTCGACCCGGTGCCGGGCCCGAAGCACAAACACCGGTAGGTCCGGCGGTTCAAGCCCTTGACACGCCGCCGTTTTTTAGACGTTCTTCCGCTCATCTGCGATTCAGCTGAGCTACGTTAAACTGATGGGCTTTTTGCTCAGCTTTAACCTAATACAGGCGCTATGGATATCCGACGCACCGTCCTCTGGATGATTTTCTCTTTCTCGCTGTTGCTCCTCTGGAACAACTGGCAGACTCATAACGGCAAGCCCTCGCTATTTGGAGGCAACCCGTTCGCAACTCAGACCGCCGAGGCCCCCAAGCCGGCGCCGGCTGCCAACGCGTCCGTGAACGCCAGCATCCCCTCCGGAATTCCAGCCGCGAAGACCGAGCCCCAGACGGCGACTGTGCCCGGCAATGCCCCGGCTCCTGCCAGCACCTCTGAAAAAGTCACCATCAAGACCGACGTCTACAAGCTGACTTTCGATACCTTGGGCGCACAACTGGTCAGGGCGGAACTGCTCAAGTTCAACTCGCCCGAGCATCCCGACCAGCCCATGGTCTTGCTGGACGATTCCGGCCCGAACTCGACCTATCTTGTTCAAAGCGGCGTAGTCGGCGCTCCCCAGGGCCAAAGCTACCCCACGCACCTGACCCCATTCCACCTCGTGTCCTCGGGAGCCAGCCCCACCGGCGACTCGATCAAGGTGGTGTTCCAGGCCGAAAGCGATGGCGTCAAGGTCGTCAAGACCTATACGTTGTACAAGGATCGCTACGATATCGATGTACAAAGCGATATCTATAACCTGGGCAACACGCCTATCAATCCTTCGCTGTACCTGCAGCTCACGCGTGACGGCAACGACCCTCCCAATACCTCGAAGTTCTATCACACGTTTACCGGCCCGGCGATCTATTCCAGCGAAGACAAGTTCCAGAAGGCCAGCTTTTCCGATATCGAAAAGGGCAAGGCCAGCTACATCAAAAAGGCCAACAATGGCTGGATAGGCATTGTGCAGCACTACTTTGCCACCGCCTGGGTGCCCCCGCAAGGCACCCTCCGACAAAACGAAATGCTGCACTTGTCGAACAATCTGTTTGCCGTGCGCTCCATCGAGCCGGTCGGCACGATCGATCCGGGCCAGCACCATGTTGTCGATTCGCGCCTCTGGGTTGGACCGCAAGATCAAAAGGCCATGAGCGCCCTGGCACCGGGCCTCGAACTGGTGGTCGACTACGGTTGGCTCACCATTATTGCCAAGCCACTGTTCAAGATCATGACCTGGCTGCACGCCCTGCTGGGCAACTGGGGCTGGACGATCGTGGCGCTGACCCTGCTGATCAAAGCCGTGTTTTACCCGCTTTCGGCCGCCAGCTACCGCTCCATGGCCAAGATGAAACTGGTCGCCCCGCGGCTGAAATTGCTGAAAGACAAATTCGGCGACGACAAGGCCAAAATGAACGCGGCCATGATGGAAATGTACCGCACCGAGAAAATCAATCCTCTCGGCGGATGCCTGCCCATGGTCATACAGATACCGGTCTTCATCTCGTTGTACTGGGTCTTGCTGGGCAGCGTGGAAATGCGCGGCGCTCCGTGGATACTCTGGATTCACGACCTGTCGGTGCGCGACCCCTGGTTCATCCTGCCCGCCATCATGACGGCGACGATGTTCCTGCAGATCAAGCTCAACCCGGCGCCGCCAGACCCCATGCAGGCCAAGCTCATGCTGGTCATGCCTCTGGTGTTCGGCGGAATGATGTTCTTCTTCCCCGCCGGCCTGGCGCTGTATTACTGCATCAACAATGCCGTGTCGATTGCACAGCAGCGCTACATCATGCACAGACTCGATAAGGAAAACGCCGCCGCGCACCGTTAGCGACGCGGGCGGTTTCGGCGTCATACATAGAAAGAAGGAAAGGCCCCATGCGTCGGACGGCGCATGGGGCCTTTCTATTCCAGATTGCCATATCTGAATCCAAAAACTTCATTGTTCCGGAATTCGGCAAATCTCCCAGGCTGAGCGCGCTTGCCGCATACTGTGACGCAGGCATTATCAGGCATTGGGTTATTCCCGATAGCAAATGTTTTAAGCTTAATGTAATTTAGGCGTTTTACCTATAAAATCCCCGGTCAGGAGACACTATGAAACCAGCTCGCAAGTCCGTCAAACGACGCAGTTTTCTACTCGGAAGCCTCTCGGCGGCGCTGCTCTGCGGCACACTCGCCAGCACGGCCAGCCTCGCGCAGGAACCCCTGAAAATCGGCTTTATCGGAACCCTGTCCGGGCCAGCCGGAGCACTCGGCCAAGACCAGTACGATGCCTTCATGCTGGCCATCAAGCAAAAGGGCGGCAAGCTGGGGGGCGTTCCGGTTACCGTCATCCGCGAAGACGACCAACTCAAGCCCGATGTCGGCGTACAGGCTGTCTCCAAGCTGATCAAAAGCGACCACGTACCCATCATTACCGGCGTCACGTTCTCCAACGTCATGATGGCCATACACAAGCCCATTACCGAAGGCAAGGTATTCCTGATCGGCTCCAATGCCGGCCCGGCGCCGATCGCCGGCAAATCCTGCTCGCCCTACTTTTTCTCTACCTCCTGGGACAACGACCAGCTGCACGAAGCGGGCGGCCAGCTCACGTCCGACCTGGGCTACAAGAACGTCTATGTCATGGCCCCGAACTACCAGGCGGGCCGCGACGCGGTCTCGGGCTTCAAGCGCGACTACACCGGCAAGATCATCGACGAGGTCTACACCCAGGTGAACCAGCCCGATTACTCGGCCGAAATCGCCCAGCTGCAAGCGGCCAAACCCGACGCCGTCTATGTCTTCTATCCCGGCGGCATGGGAGTGAACTTCGTCAAGCAATACCGCCAGGCCGGTTTGCTGGGCAAGCTGCCCCTGGTGTCGGTCTCGACCATCGACGGCAGCACACTGCCCGCGCTCAAATCGCTGGCAGCGGGTGCCATTACCAGCGCGCCCTATGCCCCGAATCTCGACAATCCGCAAAACAAGCAATTTGTCGAAGCCTTCGTCAAGGCCTATAAGCGCCAACCGTCCATGTACGCCGCGCAATCCTATGATGCGGCCAATCTGCTCGACTCGGCGCTGGCCAAGGTCAAGGGCAATGTGTCCAACGCCGACGCCTTCCGCAGCGCACTCAAGGCGGCCGACTTCAAGTCCGTGCGCGGGGCATTCAAGTTCGCCTCGAACCAGTTTCCGGAAGCGGGCTTTTACCGGGTCGACGTTATCGATGGCGCCAACGGCGCCGAGCTCAAGGCAGTCAGCCCCATTCACATCCAGAAACGGGCCAACTTCGCCGCTGCCTGCCCGCTGAAATAACAAGGCAGTACGGTGGCCCGTGCGGGCAGCAGCAATCGGCTCCGCCGATCCGGCTTGCGCGCACGGGCGCTTCTTGAACCCCCGGTGCCGGCACGCGCTGCGCAAGCCGGCGCCCAAGGCATAAGCAGGCCCGAGCGCCCCAGGAGTATTTTTTGAGCCTAGCTCTTTTTATCATCCAGGCCCTGAACGGCCTGCAACTCGGGGTCCTGCTGTTTCTCATGGCGGCAGGCCTGACCCTGGTTTTCGGCATCATGAATTTCGTCAACCTCGCCCATGGCTCTTTGTACATGATGGGCGCCTTCTTTGCCGCCTCCATCTACAATTACACTGGCTCATTCCTGCTGGCGGCGCTCTTGCTGATTCCGGCCATGCTGGCGCTGGGGCTGCTCGTTGAATGGGTGGCACTCAAGAAGCTCTATCAGCGCGATCACCTCGACCAGGTGCTGGCCACGTTCGGGCTGATCCTGTTTTTCAATGAGCTGGCCCGCATGATCTGGGGGCCTTCCCCCTATTACATGGAAGTGCCCGAATTTCTGAGCGGCGCCATCAATCTGTTTGGCATTTCCTATCCGGCCTATCGGTTCGTCATCATTACCGCCGGCCTGCTCGTCGCCCTGGGCTGCTACCTGCTGGTGCATAAAACCCGCATCGGCATGCTGATCCGCGCCGGATCCACCAACCGGACCATGGTGGGCGTGCTCGGCGTCAATATTGTCCTGCTCAATTCCATGCTGTTTGCGCTGGGCGCGGTACTGGCAGGCATCGCCGGCCTGCTGGCCGGACCGATACTGTCGGTTCAGGCCGGCATGGGCGAACCCATACTGATCCTGACCATGGTGGTCATTGTCATCGGCGGCATCGGATCGATCCGCGGGGCGTTTTATGCATCCTTGATCGTGGGGGTCGTCGACACGCTGGGGCGTACTGTCCTTCCCTCCCTGTTGCGCGGCTTTCTCGAACGCAGCACCGCCGACGTGGCCGGCCCAGCCCTGGCTTCCATGATGATTTACCTGCTCATGGCCTTTGTGCTGGCCATCAAGCCCCAGGGCCTGTTCCCGGTAAAAAATACCTGAGAAAGCGATATGAGCCTTCACACCCCCTGCCTGGCGCGGCCCGCTCGCCCAGCTACAGAAAGCGACTTCCAATGACGTCTTCCTCCCTCGTCCGCCGCAAATGGTCTGCCAGCACCCTGCTGGCCATTGTGCTGCTGGTGCTGCTGGCCCTGGTGCCGCTGTATGCCGCGGCGACCTCCGATCCCTTCCTGATCACCCTGAGCACCCGTATCCTGATCTTCGCCATCGCCGCCGTCTCCCTGAACCTGATCCTGGGCTACGGCGGCTTGATCAGCTTTGGCCATGCCTTGTTCCTGGGGCTGGGCGTCTACACCGCGGGCATCATGAGTTTCCATGGAATAGACAACGGCTGGCTGCAATTGCTGCTTACCTTGCTGGTCTGCGCCGGCGTGGGCTTCGTCACCGGCAGCATCGCCCTGCGCACCAGCGGAATTTCATTCATCATGATTACCCTGGCATTCGCCCAGATGTTCTTCTTTCTGATCGTCAGCCTCAGCCGTTACGGCGGCGACGATGGCCTGACCCTCGCCAGCGGCAGCCGGTTCGGCGGGCTGTTGCTGACGCAGCCGGGCATATTGTATTTTTCCGCCTTCGTTCTGCTGTGCCTCAGCCTGTATGCCTGCCACCGCCTGGTGCACTCGCGCTTCGGCATGGCGGTATGCGGCAGCAAGCTGAATGAGCGGCGCATGAAAGCCCTGGGATACCCGACCTTCCGCTACCGCCTGGCCATCTATGTGATATCGGCGGCGCTGTGCGGCATCGCCGGCCTGCTGTACGCCAACCTGACGCAATTTGCCTCGCCTTCCTATATGTCGTGGACCACCTCGGGCGACCTTATCGCCATGGTGGTCCTGGGCGGCATGGGTACGCTCGTGGGCCCCCTGTTCGGAGCCGTCGGCATGATTCTGGCCGAAGAGTGGCTCAAATCCCTGACCGAGCACTGGATGATTATTTTCGGCCCGCTGATCGTCCTCATCGTAACGCTAAGCCGGCAAGGCCTGGTCGGCCTGCTGCTACAGGCCGAACGGCGCTTTTCCCCCGGGCCGGGGGCGCCCCGTTCCCTCCCCGGCAAGGAGCCGCAATGAGCTTGCTCTCTGTTCAGAAACTGGTCAAGCGCTACGGAGGCCTGGTTGCCACCGATCATTTCGATTTCGACGTGCGGCCCGGGGAACTGCATGCCATCATCGGGCCCAACGGCGCCGGCAAAAGCACCCTGATCACCCAACTGGCCGGCGAAATCAGGCCGGACAGCGGCCAGATTCATTTCAATGGCCAGGACATCACCAGTGTAAAAGTGGAACAGCGCGCCCTGATGGGCCTGGCCCGTTCTTACCAGATCACATCGGTTTTTTCCGCCTTCACGGCGCTCCAGAATGTCATGCTCACAGTGCAGGCGCATCAAGGGCACAGCTTCCGTTTCTGGACGCCGGCCCTCGACCAGTCCGCGCTGGTCAAGCCCGCGCAGCAGGCGCTGGAAAGCGTGGGCCTGGGCGCACGCCTGCATGTGCCGGTGGCCGATATGGCGCACGGCGAACAGCGCCAGCTCGAACTCGCGATGGTACTGGCCGGACAACCTCGCCTGTTGCTGCTCGATGAACCCATGGCCGGCATGAGCCAGGCCGAATCGGCGCAAATGACCGATCTGCTGCTCAGCCTCAAAGGGCGATACAGCATTGTGCTGGTCGAGCACGATATGGATGCCGTTTTCAAACTGGCGGACCGGATCACCGTACTGGTGTACGGGCGCAATATCGCCTGCGGCTCGATCGCCGAGATTCGCGCCAACCCCGAAGTCCGCACCGCCTATCTGGGCGACGAGGCCATGCCATGAGTTCCCTGCTGCTTGACGTCAACCGCATAGAGTCTTCCTACGGCGCCAGCCAGGTATTGTTCGGCATGAGCTTTCAAGTCCGGCTGGGCCAGTTCGTCACGCTGCTGGGACGCAACGGCATGGGCAAGTCGACCACGGTCAAATCCATCGTCGGCCTGATGGCGCCTACGCAGGGATCCATCCAGTTTGGCGGGCAGGAAATCGCCGGCGTTCCGTCCTACAAGGTAGCCCGCGCCGGCATAGGCCTGGTACCGGAGGGGCGCCAGATCTTCCCCAACCTGAGCGTCACCGAAAACCTGATCGCCACCGCGCACAACCGCCAGAAATCGTCATCGCCCTGGTCGCTGGAAAAAATCTATGCACTGTTTCCGCGGCTGCAGGAACGGGCCGGCAACCTGGGCTGCAATTTGTCCGGCGGCGAACAGCAAATGCTGGCCATAGGCCGCGCCCTCATGACCAACCCGCGGCTGCTGATCCTCGACGAAGCCACCGAAGGCCTGGCGCCCTTGATACGCACGGAAATCTGGCATTGCCTGGGCGCACTGAAAGACACCGGCCTGTCGATCATCTGCATCGACAAAAACCTGAACTCCCTGTTGCCGCTGGCCGACCAGCACTACATCGTCGAGAAAGGGCACGTCGTCTGGTCGGGCAGCTCGAATGCATTAAGCGCCGAACGCGAAAAGCTGCAAAGCTATATGGGGATCTGAAATCAGCCCGGCAAGTCCACGCCGGGGAAGATCTTGACCACCGCCGCGTCGTCTTCCGCGCCATGGCCCGCGGCGGCGGCCATCAGGAACATTTGATGCGCCGCTGAAGACAGCGGCAGCGGAAAGGCCTCGCGTCGAGCCGTATCCAGCACGATGCCGAGATCCTTGATGAATATATTCACCGCCGAATGAGGCGTGTAGTCGCCCGCAAGAATATGCGGGACACGATTCTGGAACATCCACGACGAACCGGCGCTATTGCAGATGACTTCGTAAAGCATGTCGGGATCGGCACCCGCCTTGATACCCAGCGCCATGGCCTCGGCCGAGGCCGCTATGTGTACCCCGGCCAGCAATTGATTGATCATTTTCACCGTGGAGCCCTGGCCGGGCGCATCGCCCAGCCGATAAAGCTTTGCGGCGATCGCATCGAAGATGGCCTGGCATTTCTCAAAGGCCTGCGCGCTGCCCGCTGCCATGACCGACAACTGGCCTTCGGCAGCCTTGATCGAGCCGCCTGAAACGGGTGCATCGATATTGAGCAAGTCCATGGCTTTCAAGCGTTCGCCCAGCTGAACCGCGTAAGCGGGCGCCACCGTTGCGCTGCTGATGATTACTCCACCCTTGCGCATCGCCGCCGCCGCGCCATGCTCGCCAAATAAAACAGTGTCCATTTGGCTGGCATCGACCACCAGCACGATCACAGCCTCGACTTTTTCGGCAAGCTGCGCGGGGGTTCGTGCGACCAGCCCGCCCAGGGCGGCAAACCGATCCAGCACCTCGGTGCGCACATCGCAGGCGTAGACCTGGAACCCCGCATTGAGCAAGGCATGCGCCACGCCGAAACCCATAGAACCCAAACCAATGACGCCCACGGCCTGCGTCAACTGCCCTTGTGACTGGCCCATTTACCCTTGCCTCCAGAAAAAGATGAATCGAATCGTCTGTGCAATCTGTTGCCGTTTATCTGCTGCCGCACATGCGCCGCAATCAGTCCCGCTGCTTTTTATATTGTCATGATACGAGCAGCTACGCTATGCTTCAACCATAATTGCTCATTGGGACAAGGTCATGCAAATATTGATTACCGGCGGTGCCGGCCTGCTGGGTGCCCGGCTCGCCAAGGCGCTTCTTGCACAGGCAACGCTGGCCGACGCGCAAGGCAATCAGCAAGCGATATCGCGCATCACTCTGCTCGACGTCATTCCCGCACAAGGGTTCGACGATCCACGCATCAAGACGGTTGCAGGCGACATCTCCGACCCCGAAGTCGTCAAGGCAAACCTTGGCAAAGACACCCAGTCGGTTTTCCATCTTGCCGCCGTGGTCAGCGGCGAGGCCGAGGCCAATTTCGATCTGGGCATGCGCATCAATCTGGATGCAAGCCGGTTGATTCTGGAACGCGCACGCCAAAACGGCAATTGCCCGCGTATCGTGTTTACAAGCTCGGTAGCGGCCTTTGGTGGCCTGCTGCCTGCCCAAGTGCTCGACACCACGCCAACCACGCCGCAAAGCTCCTACGGCACGCAAAAGGTCATGGGCGAACTCATGATCAGCGACTACAGCCGCAAAGGCTACATCGATGGCCGCGCGCTGCGCATGCCCACCGTTTGCGTGCGCCCCGGCGCCCCCAACAAAGCCGCCTCCAGTTTTGCCAGCGGCATCATACGCGAGCCGCTCAATGGCCTTGAAGCAATCTGCCCGGTATCGCGGGAAACATCGCTATGGCTGGTTTCACCGTCCAAGGCTATCGAAAACCTTATCCACGGACACGAAATAGACAGCCAGCTTCTCGGCGCCAGCCGCGCCCTGAATTTGCCAGGCCTTTCTGTCACCGTGGGTGAAATGGCCGCCGCGCTGGAACGCGCCGCCGGCGCCAAGACCGCGCACCTTATACGCTGGCAAGCCGACGCCGCCATCGAACGCATCGTCAATTCGTGGCCCGGCAGCTTCATCACCACACGCGCCGATGCCATGGGGTTCAAGCGCGATGCCAGCTTCGACGCCATCGTGAAAAACTACATCAATGAAGAACTGCAGGGGCGCATCGCCTGAAGTGTCCGTACAACCCCCTCATTGCTGTCTGAGTCCTTCATTGCCGTCTGAGCCTGCGATCGCGCAAAAAACTCAGATGCGAGCGGGGGTGGCGGCGCAGGCGGGGTGAGCGAGCTTGAGTCCGCCGCGGCCGCAGCCTGGATCGGGATGCAAGGGAGCGGCTGTTTGAGCGTCAAGGGTGTCCACAGCCCGGGGGGCTGTGGACGACGCGAGTTCCGCGACCGCCCGATCCAGGCTGCGGCCGCGGGCAGTCCTGGCAAAGCCAGGACCGGACGAGGCGAGCTCCACCCCGCCTGGGCCGCCACCCCCGCGTCTTAAGAACGAAGATGACGGTCGGCCACGAACTCGAGATCTACTCCTTCACCGCGCCTGTCATGCCGGACACGTAATACTCCACAAAGAAGGAATACACCACAGCCACCGGCAAGGAACCCAGCAGCGCCCCGGCCATCAGCTCGCCCCAGTGGTACACATCGCCCTCGATGAGTTCAGTCACGATACCCACAGGCACTGTCTTTACCTCGGTCGACGAAATGAAAGTCAGCGCATAGATGAACTCATTCCAGGAAAGCGTGAAAGCGAAAATACCTGCCGAAATCAGCCCTGGCACGGCCAGCGGCAAAATGATCTTCACCAGGATCTGCCAGCGCGTAGCGCCGTCGATCAGCGCGCACTCTTCCAGCTCGTAGGGAATCGAACGGAAATAGCCCATCAAAAGCCAGGTACAAAACGGGATCAGGAACGTGGGATAGGTCAGGATCAGCGCCCAGCGCGTGTCGAACAGACCCAGCTCGAACACGATGGAGGCCAGCGGAATAAACAGAATGGACGGCGGGATCAGGTAGGCAAAGAAAATCCCCAGGCCGACCTGCTTGGACCCCTGGAAACGCAGGCGTTCGATCGCATAGGCGGCAAACACGCTGGCCGCCAGGGATATGAAGGTAGCCACCGTCGACACAATAACGGTATTCACCATCCAGCCATTGAAGGGCGTATTGAACAGCAGCCGCCTGAAATGCTCCAGGGTCGGAGCAACCACCCAGAACGGATTGCTGGTGTGCAGGGCCAGTTCGGCGTCAGACTTGAACGCCGTGATGACCATCCAGTAGAACGGGAAAAGCAGCACGAACACAAAGATGCCTAGCGGGATATACGTAGTGACCCAGCGTCGCGGCAGGGACTGCAGGTAGTCCATGCCTTGCTGCTCATCGGGTTTTTGCTTCTTGCTCATTTGTCACCCCCTTGTTGCCAGGCGCGGCGTTGCAAGCCGAAATACGAGAACATGATAGCGGCCAGCAGGAACGGTATCATCAGTATGGCCAGAGCCGATCCTTCACCCAGCGATCCTCCCGGAATAGCGCGCTGGAACGACAATGTGGTCATCAGGTGCGTGGCATTGAGCGGCCCTCCGCGAGTCAGCACGTAAATCAGCTGGAAGTCGGTGAAGGTGAACAGCACCGAGAATGTCATGACCACAGCGATAATGGGCGTCAGCAACGGCAACGTGACATAGCGAAACTGCTGCCAGGGAGTAACCCCGTCTATGGACGCCGCTTCGTACAGTGCGGGTGAAATTGTCTGCAAGCCGGCAAGCAGCGTAATCGCCACAAAGGGAATGCCGCGCCACACGTTGGCGACAATCACGGAAAACCTGGCCATCCAGGGATCGCCAAGAAAATTGATGTAGTGGTGGATCAGCCCCATTTTGACGAGCGTCCAGCTGATGATCGAAAACTGCGGATCGTAAATCCACCAGAACGCCAGCGCCGACAGCGCCGTGGGTACGATCCAGGGCAATAGAATCATGGACCTGAAAAGGGACTTGAACGGCAGGTTTCTGTTGAGCAAAATCGCCAGCCACAGGCCCAGCATGAATTTCAGGATGCTGGCGACCACGGTATAAAGCACCGTATTGAACAAGGCCAGCTGCGCAATGGAATCGCCGATCAGATAGCGGTAGTTATCCAGCCCGACCCAATGCCCGATACCGCCGATTTTTGTATCGGTGAACCCAAGCCAGACGCCCAGCCCCAGCGGATATGTCAGGAAAACCAGCAGCAACAGGGCGGTAGGCAGCATGAAAAGCAGGCCCAGCACATTGCTGTTGTTTAATGCGCGAGATAGCATAATGATCCTTCATGGAAACCGCCCGACAGCGCCGGCATAAAGCCGGACGCTGCCAGGGGGCAAAACAGACAGTCGCCGAACGAACAGGCCTAAGCCTTGTAGTACCGCTTGGCGCGCTCTGCTGCTTGTGCCGCGGCCTCTTTCGGGGTCTTGGATCCGCTTGCCGCTGCGGCGAACATATCGACCACCACGTAGTCAGCCATGACGGCGGCCGATGCGGGTCCTAAAGGACCGGCATGGCCGTTGTCGATCATGATCGCGGCCGAATCGCGGAAAACCGTCGCCTTGGGATCGTCGGTCCAGACCGGATTAGCCTCGTAAGCCTTGAGCGGCTGGCTGACATAGCCGATGGCGGCTTTCATCCAGGGGTTGTACTGGTTGGCTTCCATCATGAACTGCAAGTAGGCCTTGGCCGCATTCGGATACTTCGAATACTTGAACAGCATCATCTGCGTGATTTGCATCAGCTCGGTGTGCTTGCCCGTGGATCCCACAGGCAGGTGCGCATGTTCAATGTCTTTGGCCATTGCCTGCATTTTCGGGTCGGTCGAATTCTTTGCCGCGTAGTACACGGAAATACCATTGGCCGTAAGGCTGATCTGTCCGTCGAGAAAGGCCTTGTTGTTGGAAGGATCCTGCCATGCCAATGTGCCGGGTATGAAGGTTTTATACAGCTCCTTGGCGTACTCGAGCGCGGCGATCGTTTCGGGCGACTCGATAACAACCTTGCCCTTGGTATCGACCATCATGCCGCCATGCGACCACAACAGCCAGTGCGCGAAGTTGTTGCCGTCGCCCACGGCATGGCCGAACGCAAAGCCCGCCGGCGTGCCTTTGGCCTTGAGCGCCTGGCACAGCTTGAGAAAGCCCGGGAGATCGCTGGGCATGGTGTCGAAGCCGGCCGCCTTGATCATGCTTTGGCGATACACCAGGGCATTGCCGACCACGCCCAGCGGCAGGGCAATCCATTTGCCGTCCTTGGTACCGTACTTTCTGCATACGTCGTACCAGCCACCGTATTTCTTGTCCAGGTAATTGGCCAGGTCCGATACATCGACCAGCTTTTCGGGATATTGCTCCGGGTCATCGAACCAGCCAATGATGATATCGGGGCCGCTGCCGACCCGGGCTGCCACGGCGGCCTTGGGACGCACATCTTCCCAGCCTTCGTTGTCGACTCGAACGGGTATGCCCGTTTGCTCGGTGAATTTTTTAGTATTGGCGGTCCAGAGATCTTCGTCGCCCTGTACGAACCGTTTCCATCTGAGTACGCGCACGCTGGCGCCTTTTTCCGGCGTGTAATTCAGTTTGGTACCCGCGTCGGCGGCGAAGGTACTGCCGCTCACGGTCGATGCCGCAGCGGCGGCTGCCGTAGACACCAGAAAATCACGTCTTGTAAATTTTGTCATGTCTTCCACTCCTTTGGTTAAGGGGGTTATGCCCCCGTGCAAATTGGTCTTGCGCTCTTGCATGCCTCCTGAAATCAGTGTTGCCTTAAAGCCTTGCCGGACTCGGCATCGAATAAATGCGTGCGTTCGTGATCGGGCATCAGGTGCAACGCATCACCCGCCTTGAAATCGTGCCGTTCACGAAAAATCGAAATAAGATCGGTGTTGCAGAACCTTGAATAGACTTCGGTATTGGCGCCAGTGGGTTCGATCACGGTAACGCCGGTTTTGATGCCCTGGTCGCCCGTGGCTATGGTCAGGTGCTCGGGCCTCACGCCATAAATGACGCGCTGGCCATCGACCCCGGCGGCGCCATCGGCGCCCAGCGGTGCCGGCAGGCAAGTGCCATCGGAAAATTCAACCTGTGTGCCGAAACCGCTGCGGCGCAATACGCCGGGAATGAAATTCATGGCGGGCGATCCGATGAAACCGGCAACGAACAGATTGCTCGGGTTATCGTAGATATCGAGCGGCCTGCCGCGCTGCTCGACCACGCCATCGCGCATGACGACGATCTGGTCGGCCATGGTCATGGCTTCGATCTGGTCGTGCGTGACATATACGGATGTGGTGCGCAAACGCTGGTGCAGCTCTTTGATTTCGGCGCGCATCTGCACGCGCAGCTTGGCATCGAGATTGGACAGCGGCTCGTCGAATAGAAACACCTGAGGGTCTCGGACAATGGCACGCCCCATGGCAACCCGCTGGCGCTGGCCACCGGAAAGCTGGCGAGGATAGCGATCGAGAAGCTGGGCCAGGCCGAGGATTTCGGACGCTTTGTCGACGCGCTGCTTGACCGTGGCCTTGTCGGCCTTGGCCAGCATCAGTGAAAAGGCCATGTTGTCGTAGACAGTCATGTGCGGGTACAGCGCATAATTCTGGAACACCATGGCAATGTCGCGTTCCTTGGGCGGCATATTGTTGACCACCTTGCCATTGATCAGGATTTCGCCCTCGGTAATTTGCTCGAGCCCGGCCAGCATGCGCAGCAGGGTCGACTTGCCGCAGCCGGACGGCCCCACCAGCACCGCAAACTGGCCATCTTCGATATCGATGTCAACGCCGCGTATGACTTGCGTGCCGCCAAAGTACTTTTGTATTCCTCGAATTTGCACTGATGCCATGCGATGTTCCTTTGTCTCTGATAATTTTATTTATGGTCATTTACTGCTTGCCTTCCACAACGACATAAGACGGGCGGTCATTGTTCGCCCAATCGACGAGATTCTGGGCCGCCTTGCGCCGCAACTCCTTTTCGGCCACTACCGAGTAAAACGCCGCATGGGGCGACAGCAATACCCGCGGATGCTGCACGATACGCGCATCGATTTCCGGCGGTTCGACCGGCAGGACATCGAGTGCGGCGCCATCGAGTTTGCCCGCATTGAGCGCGGCAAGCAAGGCCTGGACATCGATGACCGGACCGCGAGCCGTATTGACCAGGACGCTGCCGGGCTTCATCAGGCCAAGCAGCCTGGCATTCACAATACCGCGCGTCTGGTCATTGAGCGGGACATGCAATGATATGGCATCGGCCTGCGTAAACAAGTCTTCAATACTAACGCGTTCCACGTAAGCGGGGAAGTCTCCGTCAATAATATAAGGGTCGCAGGCGATGACTCGCTTGAAGCTGTTGCGGCTGATATGCGCCATGCGCTTGCCAATGCGACCGAGGCCAAGGATTCCAACGGTCATGTCGGAAACGCGTTGCATTTTCCCGGTCGAAGTAAAGTGCCAGGTTCCGGCCTTTATATCGCGATCGTAGAAAGCGATGTGGCGCAGCAGCGAAAGCATCATTGCCAGGGCATGCGTGGCGACCTCGCCCACACCATAATCGGGCGAGTTTCCCACCCATACGCCATGGGCCTTGGCATCGGCAACATTAACCGTATCGAAGCCCGCGCCATAACGGCTGACAATGCGTATTTCCGGGCGGGCGGCAAACACCTTGGCATTCACCGGCGCATACTGAACCAGCAGGCCCTGGCAACCCGCCGAAGCGGCGATGACCTCATCTTCGCTGCGGCATTGTGCAACAACGACCTCGACGCCCGCCGCGCGATACAGGGCCTGCTCCAGTTCGAGATCGGGAAAATCATAATCGGTGATCAGAATCTTCATGCCGCATCGACCTCAGTGATTGTCTTTGGGTATGCCCGCGCCGCTCTTGCCGACCAGGAAATCAAGATCCGCTCCCAGATTGGCCTGCTGCACATGCTCGACGTAAAGCTTGACCCAGCCGCGTGCCATCGGCGCGGGCGCCGGCTTCCATGCAGCGCGCCGCTTCGCAAGCTCGGCATCCGAGACATGCAGATGCAGTTTGCGCGCCGCCACATCGAGCTCGACGATATCGCCATCTTGAACCAGCGCCAGCGGGCCGCCGGCGGCGGCTTCGGGCGCAACGTGCAAGACCACCGTGCCATAGGCGGTGCCGCTCATGCGCGCGTCGGAAATCCGGACCATGTCGGTGATTCCCTTGCGCAGAATCTTGGGCGGCAAAGGCATATTGCCCGCTTCGGCCATACCCGGATAACCTTTGGGCCCGCAGTTCTTCAGCACCAGCACGCAATTCTCGTCGACGTCCAGGTTTTCGTCGTCCATGCGCTCGTGCATGTGCTCGCTATTTTCGAATACAACGGCACGGCCTTTGTGCTTGAGCAAGGCAGGTGTGGCCGCCGACGGCTTGATGACGGCTCCGTCGGGGCACAGATTGCCGCGCAGTATGGCAATGCCGGCATCGGCCTTGAACGGATCGGAGTAGGCGTGTATGACTTCGCGGTTCCAGTTGGGCGCGTCTTTGCAGTTATCCCACAAGGTGTTGCCGTTGACCGTCAGGGTGGTGCGATCGATGACCTCGCCCAATTCGCGAATCACGGCGGGCAAGCCACCGGCGTAATAAAAATCTTCCATCAAGTGGCGCCCGGAAGGCTGCAGATCGACCAGGCATGGCAGCTTGTGGCCCAGTTCGTCCCAGTCGTCGAGGTTCAGCTTGACGCCCATGCGTCCCGCAATCGCCAGCAGATGGATGACCGCATTGGTCGAGCCGCCAATCGCGGCGTTGACGCGAATGGCGTTCTCGAACGCGGCGCGCGTGAGGATCTTCGACATGACCAGATCCTGCTTGACCATCTCGACGATGCGCCGCCCCGATGCGCGCGCCAACACATTGCGGCGCGCGTCGACGGCGGGAATGGCCGCATTGCCCGGCAGGCTTATGCCCAGGGCTTCGACCATGCTGGCCATGGTTGAAGCCGTACCCATGGTCATGCAATGGCCGTGCGAACGATGCATGCAGCTTTCGGCCTCGAAAAAATCCTCTTGCGACATTTGCCCGGCGCGCACTTCCTCGGACATTCTCCATACGTCGGTGCCCGAACCCAGCTCGCCCCCGCGATACTTGCCGCTAAGCATGGGCCCCCCCGATACACCAATAGTGGGCAGGTCACAGGAAGCCGCGCCCATCATCAGGGCGGGCGTGGTTTTGTCGCAGCCCATCAGCAGCACGACGCCGTCGAGCGGATTGCCGCGTATCGATTCCTCGACATCCATGCTGGCGAGATTGCGAAACAGCATGGCCGTGGGCCGCAGCATGGTCTCGCCCAGCGACATGACCGGAAATTCAAGTGGAAATCCGCCCGATTCCCAAACCCCGATCTTGACCTGTTCGGCCAGCGTGCGGAAGTGCGAATTGCATGGTGTGAGTTCGGAATAGGTATTGCAGATGCCGATCACCGGCCGGCCGTCGAACTGATCGTGGGGGATGCCGCGATTCTTCATCCATGAGCGATAAAGAAATCCATCGCGGTCTAGCCGACCGAACCATGCCTGACTGCGGCGCAAAGGCTTCTGTTTATCGCTCACTCCGATCTCCTGTGTGGGGTATGACTATTTTTTTTCAAACTTGCGGATTTCCGCAGGCCACCACTACATGGTGGCGCCCAACACCCATGGCGCGAATTCATCTTCGCCGAATCCGTGAAGCTCGCTCTTGCTGCGGTCTCCGGAGGCAATCTCGATGACACGGCGGAAAATCTGCTCGCCCACTTGCTGCACTGTGGCGCCGCCTTCCAGAATTTCGCCGCAATTGATGTCCATGTCTTCGCTCATGCGACGGTACATGGAGGTGTTGGTTGCCAGCTTCAGCGAAGGCGTGGGCTTGCAGCCGTACACCGAGCCACGCCCCGTGGTAAAACAAATGACGTTGGCGCCGCCCGCTACCTGGCCTGTCGCCGACACCGGGTCGTAGCCCGGAGTATCCATGAACACCAGGCCGTGGCTGCGAACCGGTTGAGCGTACTCGACCACATCGGACAAGTTGCTGGTGCCGGCCTTCGCAACCGCTCCCAGCGATTTTTCAAGTATGGTGGTAAGCCCCCCCGCCTTGTTGCCGGGCGAGGGATTGTTGTTCATTTCGCCGCCCATGCGCTCGGTGTACCTTTCCCACCAGTGGATACGGTCGACCAGCTTTTCTCCGACCTCGCGCGATACCGCCCGGCGCGTCAGCAAATGTTCGGCCCCGTAAATTTCGGGGGTTTCACTGAGGATTGCCGTGCCGCCGTGGGCCACCAGCAGATCCATGGCCGCGCCCAGCGCCGGATTGGCGGTAATGCCCGAATAGCCATCGGAGCCGCCGCACTGCAGGCCCACGGTAATGTGGCTGATCGGCACAGGCTGGCGCGACACCTGATTGGCCGCGGGCAGCATCTCGCGCAACAGCTCGATGCCGCGTTCTATGGTTTTGCGCGTGCCGCCCGTGTCCTGGATGGTCATGGTATGCAGGGTGGCGGATTCGGCCAGGTGCTCGGCACCCAGCAGCGATGAAATCTGGTTCGATTCGCAGCCCAGCCCGATGAACAGGACCGCGGCAAAATTCGGATGCCTTATATAGCCGGCGATCACGCGGCGCAGCACGTCGATGCCCTCGCCGTTGGAGGCCATGCCGCAACCGGTTTTATGCGTAATCGGAACAATGCCGTCGACATTCGGAAAGGCATCGAGCGCGTTGCCGCGAAACGCATCGGCAATCTGGCGACAGACCCCGGCGGAACAATTGACGCTGCTGACCACACCGATATAGTTGCGCGTGGCAACCCGGCCATCGGCCCGGACGATGCCATTGAAAGTCAGCGCCGTCGCCGGCTTGCTGTCGGGGCGCACATCGGCACAAAAGGCATAATCGCGCTCGAAGTCGTGCATGGAAAGGTTGTGCAAATGCACGTGCTGGCCCGCGGCGATATCGCGCGTGGCAAAGCCGATGATCTGGTTATAGCGACGCACCGGCTGGCCCGTGGCAATTGCCCGGGCAGCAATCTTGTGGCCGGCGGGAATGGCTTCGGACGCCGCGATGTGCTCGTCGTCAAAGGCCGTGCCTGGCTTGATTTCCCGCGTTGCAATCAACACGTCGTCGTTTTGGTTCAGGCGTATTGCCGCAGGCGCCTGATCCAGCCGGCCGATCGATTCGACCGGTACCGAAATTTCTTGTGCCACCATAACCTCCGCTCATAAACTGAATTCAAGCGCCGCCGACTCGTGCCACTGCTCGGTCGCCAAGGCAAACCTTAATTCGACGCCCAGTCTAGTACACAAACAAATATAGGTAAAGTGGTATTACCAAAATCGCCAAACGGTCTTTGCCTGGCCTGAATACCAGGCAATTCGAATATAGACTCCGGTACAAACTTTAGATCTTGACAAGCGTATTGTCATATGGAATTCTGCGGATACTGGTAAGGCCAATTTACCTATTGAAGTTGCCGAAAATCGCCCGGCATGCGCCTGTGGGCAAACATACAAAAACGGCGATGCCGCAACGCCGGCACAAGGGAGAAAACACTGTGGCACAGCGCAATCATTATGGTTTTTCAAGACGGCACGCCGTCACGACCAGCGGACGGGCAAGTTACTGATGAATACCAAACGTTTTTCCGTCGACCAGCTACAGGGCTTTTCAACAAACCTGCTGCAAGCCGCCGGCATGGCGCCCGAACCCGCCCGCGCCGTGGCCGAAACCCTGATCGAGGGCGATCTGCTGGGCCACGATACGCACGGCCTGGCCCTGCTCGCCCCATACATCAAGGAAATCCGCAACGGCACCATGACCACCTCGGGCCAGGCAAGCGTAGTGTCCGATCGCGGCGCATCGCTGTGCTGGGACGGCCGCCGTTTGCCCGGGCCGTGGCTGGTCAGACAAGGAATGCAGGCCCTCGAGCCGCGGGCGCGCGAATTCGGCAGCGCCACATTGGTAATACGGCGCAGCCACCATATCGCCTGCCTTGCCGCCTACCTGTTGCGCGCCACCGAGCGCGGTTTTGTCATGCTGCTTGCCAGCTCCGACCCCGCGGTCGCCAGCGTTGCTCCGTACGGCGGTACGCGCGCCGCCTTCACACCCAACCCGATTGCCGCCGGTATTCCCACCTCGGGCACGCCCTTTTTGATCGACATTTCGTCTTCAATCGTCACCAATGGGCTTAGCGCGCGCCTGCACAAGGCAGGCCGGCTTTTCGACCAGGAATGCATGCTCGACGCAAACGGCAATCCCAGCCGCGATCCGGGCGTGCTTGCCAGCGATCCACCCGGCACCATACTGCCTTTGGGAGGCCTTGAGTCCGGACATAAGGGCTTTGGGCTGGCACTGCTGATCGAAGCACTTACCGGCGGCCTGGCCGGCCACGGCAGGGCCGATCCCGCCGAGGGATGGGGTGCCACGGTATTCCTGACCCTCTACGACCCCGAGGCATTTGGCGGGGCGGCCGATTTCGCACGCCAGACCGACTGGCTTGGCGAAGCCTGCAGAAACAATCCGCCGCGGCCCGGGGTCGATGCCGTACGCATGCCCGGCGACCGCGGCATTGCCCGTAAGGCCGAACAAACACGCGCAGGTATCGCACTGCATCCCGGCATCCCTCCCGCGCTCGCCGAGTGCGCAAAGCCCTACGGTCTGGAGTTTCCAGCACCGCTCGACAACCCGGAAATGAAGTCTTGAACAAAATGCTCCTGTTTGTTCTACGCAGCCAAGAACGGAATTTTCCATGCCCATCAAAGCCATTGAAACGCAACGGCTCTATCGCCAGATCAGCGACCAGCTTCGGTCGCTGATCCTTGCCGGTGAGTTTCCGGTAGGCTCGCGCCTGCCGGCCGAGCGCGATTTATCCGTGCAATTGGGCGTCAGCCGCCCCTCCTTGCGCGAAGCCCTGATTGCGCTCGAGGTTCAGGGATATATCCAGGTTCACATGGGTTCCGGCATCTATGTTTGCGAGCCGCCGTCGCCCTCCACGGAACAGTTCGACCTGTCCAGCGAGGAAGGCCCCCTGGAACTGATACGCGCCCGGGCGCTGCTTGAAGGCGAGGTTGCCGCCACAGCCGCCAAGACAGGGCGCAAGCCACAGTTCGATGCCATAGCCGAGGCCATCGACATGATGGTTGCCGAAGCCGAGGCAGGCGCCACGCCCATCGAGGCAGACCGGCTGTTTCATGTGCGTATTGCCGAAGCAACCGGCAACAGCGTGCTGGTCGACGTCGTCAAGCGCCTTTTCGACTTTCGCCTGGGCCCCTTGTTCGACCAATTGCACAGCCATTTCGAAACCGCCGAGGTCTGGTCCGAAGCCATTGCGGAGCACCGCAAGATCCTGAAAGCGCTGCGCTCCAGGAACTCGGATCTCGCCCGCGGGGCCATGCAGGAACATATGGGAATCGCTTTCAAGCGGCTCAGCTCCAGCCTGACGCGCGCGCAAAAGCGCCCGGCGGCATCGCGCAACGGCAAAGGAAACAAAACATGAATCCCACCACGAAGGTCGCACTCGTTACGGGTGCCGGTTCAGGAATAGGAAAATGCATTGCCCTGGCCCTGATGGGCGACGGCTATTCGCTGGTCCTGGCCGGACGCCGCACAGCGCCGCTCGAGACCGTGGCGCAGGAAGGGCGGGCATCCGGCGCGCAATCCCTGGTTGTCAGCGCCGACGTCAGCGACCCGGCTTCGGTCCGGGCGCTGTTTGCACGCACCAAAGAAACATTTGGCCGGCTCGATCTGCTGTTCAATAATGCGGGAATTTTCGCGCCCGAGGCCTCGCTCGAAGATCTCAGCTACGAGCAATGGAAGTCCGCGGTCGACATCAATCTGACCGGCTCATTCCTGTGCACGCAGGAAGCCTTCAAGCTGATGAAAGATCAGCAGCCGCGCGGCGGGCGCATCATCAATAACGGCTCCATCTCGGCACACTGCCCGCGGCCTCATGCGGTTTCCTACACCGCCACCAAACACGCCATTACCGGCCTGACCAAGGCAACATCGCTCGATGGACGCAAATACGATATTGCCTGCGGCCAGATAGATATCGGCAATGCGGCCACCAACCTGACCGAAAAAATCGGCAAGGGTGTCCTGCAGGCCAACGGCACGGTTGCCGCGGAACCGACCATGGATGTGCAGCATGTGGCTCGCGCGGTTCTGTATATGGCCAGCCTGCCGCTCGATGCCAATGTCCAGTTCATGACTGTCATGGCCACCAAAATGCCTTTCATCGGACGCGGCTGAGCAATCCACCCCGCAACGCTTGCATCGCACGAAACCAGGCCATCCGCACAATCATGGAAGCCTGCGCAAATTTGTAATAGCAATTATCTATTAATTGATTTAAGTTAATTGACTTTGTATTTTTGAACGTTGACGATATGCTTACAAGCAAAGGTGCACGGGTAAGCTCGCTATCTTTACCGTGCAACCTTTACCGCGTAACCTGACCCGATCCGCGGACAGTCCGCGAATCCGATCCCATCAGATCTTGACCCCAAGGAGGTAGCTCCATGAAAAAGCTTACTACTGCCGCTGGCGCGCCGGTTGCCGACAACCAGAACATCCAGACTGCCGGGCCCCGGGGGCCGGCTTTATTGCAAGACGTGTGGCTAATCGAAAAGCTTGCCCATTTCGACCGGGAAGTCATTCCCGAACGACGCATGCACGCCAAGGGCGCGGGCGCGTTCGGCACATTCAAGGTCACCCACGACATCACCAAGTACACCAAGGCCAGGATTTTCTCGGCGGTCGGAAAAGAAACCCCCGTGCTCATGCGATTCTCCACTGTGGCGGGCGAGCGCGGCGCGGCGGATGCGGAGCGCGATATTCGCGGCGTCGCCATGAAGTTCTACACGGAAGAAGGCAACTGGGACCTGGTCGGCAACAACACGCCGGTTTTCTTCATGCGCGATCCGCTAAAGTTTCCCGACCTGAACCACGCGGTCAAGCGCGACCCCAGGACCGGCATGCGCAGCGCCCAGAACAACTGGGAATTCTGGACCGGCCTGCCCGAAGCCCTTCACCAAATCACCATCGTCATGAGCGATCGCGGAATCCCCACCGGATTCCGCAACATGCATCTGTTTGGAAGCCATACTTTCAGTTTTCTCAATGCCAGGAACGAGCGGACCTGGGTCAAGTTCACCTTCAAGACGCAGCAGGGCATCAAGAATCTTAGCGATGCGCAAGCGGGCGAGCTGGTGGGGCGCGACCGCGAAAGCTCGCAACGCGATCTGTACGAAAGCATCGAGAAAAAAGACTTTCCCCGCTGGACCCTATACGTACAGATCATGCCCGAAAAAGAGGCCGGCACCTATCACCTCAACCCCTTCGACCTGACCAAAGTCTGGCCGCATAAAGACTACCCGCTTATCGAGGTTGGCGTACTGGAACTGAATCGCAACCCCGAGAACTTCTTTGCCGAAATCGAGCAGGCGGCCTTCAATCCGGCCAACGTGGTGCCCGGCATCAGTTTCTCGCCCGACAAAATGCTGCAGGCCCGCCTGTTTTCGTACGGCGACGCACAACGTTATCGCCTTGGGGTGAATCATCATCAAATTCCGGTCAACGCGCCGAAATGCCCCTTCCACAGCTATCACCGCGATGGCGCCATGCGCGTCGACGGCAATTACGGCGGTATCACAGGAAACGAGCCAAACAACCAGGGCGAATGGCAAGAGCAGCCCGATTTCCGCGAACCACCGCTGTCGCTCGAAGGAGCGGCGGATCACTGGAATCACCGGGTCGATGAAGACTACTTCTCGCAGCCGGGCGCGCTCTTTCGCTTGATGAGCGCCAAACAGAAAAAAGCGCTTTTCGAAAATACGGCGCGAGCCATTGCCGGGGTGTCGAAGGACGTACAGCTGCGCCATATCGAGCATTGCACAAAGGCCGACCCGGCCTATGGAGCCGGTGTAAAGGCGGCGCTGGGGATTTAAAACAGCTGGTTGTAGATACCGTCTTGAAAGTCAATAGGCGGTAGTGTATGGGTGCCCCTTGTGGGCACCCGTTTTCCGAAGGCTCACGACGGGCGGCCACAAGGGCCGCCCCTACACTTCATATGGGCGTTGACATTGGCTGGGTTATTGCCAACGGCATCGTCGCATCACAGATAGCTCTTGCCATCCAGATACGCCTTGCGCCAGCGTGTAATCACGGTGCGCTCGGACAAATGGCCCTTTGAATACGGATCTTCGGCAATGAACTGTTCGGCTTGTTCTCGCGTATCGACATCGACGATGTAAACGCTTCCTGAAGCCGCGATACCGTCATCATCCAGCTTGGCGCCGCAGGCTACCAGCAACTCCTTGTGATCCTCCAGGAAATCCAGATGATTATCGCGCAAGGCCTGGCGCAAGGCCGACGCATGGGGTTTATCGAAGGTTTCTATAAGATACGGCATGACTGATCCTCAATAAGGTGTTTGAGAAAATAGCCTGGCCAGTCAATAGTAGTACGAGTATGACTTTTCCGAAACGGCCATACTAAAATGCCTATTCAGACTTGCCATTCCCGTTCCCGATCACCATGACAACCCATTCCACCGACCCTATCGTTGCCATTGCCACCGCCCCCGGACGCGGCGGCATCGGCGTCGTGCGCATTTCGGGACGCGACCTGGGCGCGCTGATCGGCCGGCTGTTCAGCTCGCCGCTGACGCCGCGTCATGCCCATTACCTGCCATTCAACGACGCAGCGGGCAACGCCATCGACGCGGGCATAGCGCTGTTCTTCAAAGGGCCCAACTCCTACACCGGCGAAGATGTCCTCGAACTGCAGGGGCATGGCGGCCCCGCCGTGCTGCGGCGCCTGCAGGAACGCTGCATCGAGCTGGGCCACGACCTTGGCCTGCGCCATGCCGAGCCGGGTGAATTTACCCAGCGCGCTTTTTTGAATGACAGGCTCGATCTGGCCCAGGCCGAGGCTGTGGCCGATCTGATCGATGCCTCGTCCGAAGCGGCCGCGCGCAGTGCCATGGCCTCGCTGAGCGGCGCCTTTTCCACCCATGTGAATGCACTGGGCGACCGCATCGTGCATTTGCGCATGCTGGTCGAGGCCACCCTGGATTTTCCCGAAGAAGAAATTGATTTTCTCGAAAAATACCAGGCACGCGAAATGCTGGCGGGCATCCAGGATGACCTTCATGCCCTCACCCGCCAGGCGCGGCAAGGCATGATATTGCGCGAAGGCCTGCACGTTGTATTGGCCGGGCAGCCCAATGTCGGCAAATCCAGCCTGCTCAATGCACTGGCCGGCGACGATATCGCTATCGTGACCCCCATCGCCGGTACCACCCGCGACAAAGTCATTCAGCAAATTCACATCCAGGGAGTCCCCATCCATATCGTGGACACCGCCGGACTGCGCGACACCGACGACACGGTTGAAAGCATAGGCATAGCCCGCAGCTGGGCGGAAATCGAGAAAGCCGATGTCATCATCCATCTGCAAGACGCGCGCACCCGCAGCGACGCGCTGGACGTTGCCATTACCAGCCGCCTGCCGGCACGCACCCCGGTTCTGGAAGTGCTGAACAAAACCGATCTGCTGGACCAGGTTCCCGGAGCCAATGAGCTTCCAAGCGCAAGGCCGGCGCAAATCGGCGGCCTGGACTCTGAAACATCCGGAGACCATGGCGCGCATCATGCCGTACCCAGGCATCCGGCCATCGCCATATCGGCCAAAACCGGCGCGGGGCTCGACGCGCTGCGACAGAAACTGCTTGATATCGCCGGCTGGAATCCCGGCGCCGAATCGCCCTGGCTGGCCCGCGAACGTCATTTGCACGCACTGCAGTTGGCCGACGAACATCTTGCCGCAGCCGCCGAATACGCCAGCCACAACGACCAGGTGCTGGACCTGTTCGCCGAAGAACTGCGACTGACGCACGATGCCCTGTGTTCGATTACCGGCCAGTTCACCAGCGACGATCTGCTGGGCGAGATTTTTTCCAGCTTTTGTATTGGGAAGTGAACCTGCGTCGAGAAACCGGCGGGCTTCTCGACTGCCACCTCGCTCAAGCACATCGAGCCGCATCGACTCCTGGCGCTGATCCGTCGCCGCGTCCCCGTTGATCACATAGCGACGCTCGGGAGTGCCCAACTTAGTGTTATCCGCCAACAGGATGCCGGCCTTGCCAATGCGGCACGTCTGCCGTGCCGTCGTTCGCGACCACGTGCTGCCCCCGGGTGGGAGCCCTTGCAGCATTCCAGTTAAATTGTCTATAGACAATCAAATAACGTATTTGACAATAATTAGCCAGGTCCATAAAGTGGAGGCATCTGAACAGCGATCGCCTCACCATGAAAAAACTGACCGACTACACCACATACGCCGACGTCCAGGAACACTGGAGCGCTGACAAACTGTGGGATTTGTTCGACGGCGACGACAAGCAGCTAAATATTGCGCACGAATGCATAGACCGCCACGCCCGCGGCGGCGACAAATTGGCAGTCACCGTAGTTCATGCCACGGGTGAAGACGAACTGCTGACTTTCCAATCGATTTCGCGGGGCTCATCCCGCTTTGCCAATTACCTGGCGTCCTGCGGCATCGCGGCCGGCGACAGGGTGGCCATCATGCTCGAACCTTCGAGGGCGTTCTATACGGCCTTGTTTGGCATTATCAAGATGGGCGCCATTGCTGTTCCGCTATTTACGCTATTCGGTCCGGATGCCCTGCGCCTGCGAATGGAAGACTGCCATCCACGCTTGCTGGTCACCAATGCAGACAAAGCCAAGTCATTCGGCGTCGCAAGCGGGGTGAAAATCCTGGTGATGGACGACAACTTTCTGACCAGCCTCCAAGGTCATTCTGATTCGTTCTCTCCCACAACATCAGCGAGCGATCTGGCGATTTTCCAATACACCTCGGGCACTACCCGCGAGTTGCCAGACGCCATCAAACATACCCATAAAGCCATCGTGACCTTGATGGTTGCGGCGCTGTACGGCACCGGACTCAGGCCGGGCGACAAGTTCTTCTGCCCATCTTCGCCGGCATGGGGCCACGGCTTATGGCACGGCACATTGGCTCCGCTGGCCTTGGGGCTGTCCATCGGCGCATTTTCGGGTCGTTTCAATGCAGATCGACTGCTCGAAGCACTGGCGAAACACCGCTTTACCAATATGTCCGCCGCAGCGACCCACTACCGCATGATGCGCAACAGCCCGGATATCGAGAAGCACAGCTACGCGTTGAACAAGTTGTCATTCACCGGCGAGCCCATAGACAGCTCGACAGAAACCTATGTCAAACGGGTATTCAAAACAGATATCTGCAGCATGTACGGCACCACTGAAATCGGCGTCATCCTCGTCTCTTATCCCGGAGCGGCAGATTTCCCGGTCAAGAAAGGTTCGCTCGGAAAGCCCATCCCCGGAGCGATGATTCAGGTCCAGAACGCCGAGGGGCAACCGTGCGCTCCGAATGAGGTCGGCGAAATGAAGGTATGGCGGCGAGGAGAATGGGTTGCCACCAAGGATCTGGGCAGGATCGATGAAGAGGGTTACTTCTTTCACGCGGGGCGGGCTGACGACGTCATCATTTCCGCAGGATGGACCATGAGTGCCGTTGAAATTGAAGACACCCTGCTCAAGCATCCCGACATCCGCGAAGCGGCTGTCATTGGCGTGCCCGACGCCTTGCGCGGCCAGGTCGTGAAAGCCTTCATCGTCAGTAATCGTCAGGGGGATCCCGCCTTTACGAAAGAAATCCAGGAATTCGTGCGCAACCAGCTCAGCCAGCACGAATACCCGAGGCATATTGCCTTTGTGCAAGATCTGCCAAAAACCCCCGCCGGTAAAACCCACCGCAAGAAACTTCGCGAGTCCGAAGCGGCAATGGCCGAGCAGACAAGTGAACCGTTCACACTATAAAACAGGAGCCAGCATCATGGACATGCCCGTACGTTCATTTCCCAAAATCACCGACCACGACCTGGAACAGCTAAGCCGTCGCATTGGCGCGAAGATTGGCGATACCGCCGAACCCTGGTGCCACGAAGCCACCCGCGACAACATCAGGCACTATGCACACGGCATCGGCGATGACAACCCACTGTGGTGCGACCCGGCTTATGCTGCCAAAACCCCGCATGGCGGAATCATCGCCCTGCCCAGCTTCCTTTTCACCACCAGCCGCATCATTTCAGGGTATGTGGGCGGCCTGCCGGGCGTGCATGCCATGTGGTCGGGTGCAGACTGGACGTGGCACAAGAATGTCAGGCGCAACGATGAAATATCCACCGAAGCCTATCTGAAAGACCTGATTCCCCATGACACACGTTTTGCGGGGCGCGCCATCCAGCAGATCTACCATGTCGACTTCTTCAACCAGGAAGGCGACAAGGTGGCGGAAGCCGATAGTTGGTGCTTCCGGACCGAGCGCGATCATGCGCGCGAACAGGGGACCAAATACAAGGAAGTGAAGTCGCGCACGCCTCGCCGCTATACCGAAGAGGAACTTCAGGAAGCCTACAAGCTCTACGCGCAGGAAGAGGTTCGCGGCAGCGTACCGCGATACTGGGAAGACGTGAAAGTGGGTGACGAATTGCCCACGCTCTTTAAAGGGCCGATGACGATCACAGGATTTATCGCATATGCGCAAGGCTGGGGCGGGCTGTACATACGTGCCAACAAACTCGCATGGCAACTGATCGACGCTCACCCCGGCGTGGGCATCAAGAACCGTTTCGGCATTCCCGACGTACCCGAACGTGTGCACTGGGAAGAGGACTTTGCGCTTGAGGTAGGTGCACCGGGGGCATACGATTATGGTCCGGAACGCAACTCGTGGCTGACGCATCACCTGACCAACTGGATGGGAGACGACGGCTTCCTGCGTCATTCGCACTGTAAAATCCGCCGCCACAATCCTGAAGGCGACATGCTATTCATTTCCGGCAAGGTCACGCGCAAGTTCGAACAAGAAGGCAAACACCTGATCGAGATCGAACAAGAAGGGCGCAATCAGGGCGGCGAGCTGTCGGTGGTCGGTACCGGCATCGTCGAGCTGCCCTCCAAAGGCTGAGGACTGCCGCGCCGTATCTGCTGCGTCGCGCCGACAGACGCAGCGGGCAAAAGCAATGCGTTGGCCGATTTCCTTTAATTGGAACCGATCTTATGACCATGGGCTCTAAATGCACGGCAGCATCCGTTTGGCTCGATGACCGCAGATCAACGGGCGCGCTCGCGGACCTGCGGGTAATCGACTTATCGCGAGTGCTTGCGGGCCCCTTGTGCACCCAGATGTTATCCGATCACGGCGCGGATGTTATCAAGATAGAGCCGCCTTTTGGTGATGAGTCCAGGCAGTTGGGACCCCCATTCAATGCCGACGGAGATGCCGCCTACTTCACGGCACTCAATCGCGGCAAGCGCGCCATCACGCTCGATCTATCGAGCCACGACGGCCGCGAAACATTGCTGATGCTGCTGGAACAGGCGGACGTACTGGTCGAGAATTTCACGCCCGGCACAATGAATAAGTGGCGGCTTGACTACGAGGCCGACCTGAAAGACCGGCTTCCCAAACTAATCTACTGCTCTATCAGCGGGTTCGGAGACACAGGCCCGCTTGGGGGGCTTCCAGGCTACGATGCAGTACTGCAAGCCATGTGCGGGTTGATGAGCATCAACGGCGGTCCTGATACAGGTCCCACGCGTATCGGTATCCCGCTGGTGGATCACCTTACCGCCTACACAGCGCTGTCAGGCATTCTGATGGCCTTGCATGCGCGGGAGCGCCATGGCACGGGCCAGAGAGTGGAAGCCGTGCTATTTGACTCGGCCATTAGCCTGCTTGTGCCCCAGGCCTCGAACTGGATGCATTCCGGTGTAACCCCGGTGCGCATGGGCAGTGCGCACCCCAATATCTCGCCTTACGACTGTTACGAAACCCGGGACGGGCTTATCTTTCTGGCCGTCGTCAATGACACTCAGTTTCGCAAGCTGTGCAAATGCCTCGACCGGGAGGACCTTGCCGAAAACCCCGAATACACCACGAACGCCGCGAGGCTGCAGAACCGGGACGCGTTGCGTGCCGAGATCGAAGCGGCTTTTCGAGCAGAAACACGAGAGGCGCTATGCACGAACCTGATGCGCCATGGCGTGCCGGCCGGCCCTGTGAACACGGTACCCGAAGCACTGGAACTGGCCCATACACGGCACCGCCAAATGGTGATTGACCATCCCCCATACCGAGGCCTGGGCATACCGGTGCAATTATCCGCGTCGCGCAGCCGGCCTGGCGGCAAACCGCCGGCGCTGGGCGAACACAACACACAAATTAACCAGGCGATCGAGCAAAGCCTGCACCAGGAGCACGACATGTAGCGAGGAAATCTCGCGGCTTGGCACAGAGTGCCAGCATACGGCGTTATCTGTATCGATGGAGCACCAAAGAAGTCATGTAAATATCAGCTGTACAAAACAATAGGAGACAAGCCATGCACAAACCAAAAATATTTGCGTCGATCCTGGGCATTGCCCTGGCGGCCGCTTCACTAGCCGCCTTTGCCGCTTACCCCGAAAAGCCCGTCAAGATCATCGTGCCTTATCAACCCGGCCAAGGCACCGACATTGCTGCACGTTACTTCGCCGATTACCTGAGCCAGACACTGAAACAACCATTCATTGTCGAAAACCGGGGCGGTGCCGGCGGCAACATCGGCTCCCATCTTGTGGCACACGCGGCACCCGATGGCTATACATTAATCATGGGAACCAATGCCACGCACAGCCTCAACCAGTTCCTGTACTCTTCGCCAGGCTACAACGCCATTAAAGACTTTGATGCCGTCATACTCGTCGGCACGTTTCCCATGGTACTTCTCACAACCCCTGGGTCGAAGCTCAAGACGGTGCAAGACATCCTCCAAAGCGCAGCGTCCTCCAAGCGCGACGCCGACATCGGTATGCCCAGCACTACCGCGCGTTTGGTCTATGAACTGCTGAAAGAAAAGACTGGAGCCCCTTTGTTCGGTGTGCCCTACAAGGGTTCTTCCACGGCAACATCCAATCTGATTGGCGGCCAAATAGCCATTTCGATCGACACGATCTCCGCCGCGAGATCAATGATCGAATCCAAGATGCTGGTGCCGATCGCCGTGACCAGTCTCAAGAAAACCGAGCTGCTTCCCAACGTGCCAACGGTGGCCAGCGAGGGTGTGAAAGGGTTCGAGGTCATCGCCTGGAATGCACTATACGCCCCCAAGGGAACTCCGAAGGAGGCCATCAACATTATTAACAAGACTCTCCAGACGTTTCTTCATCGACCGGAAACCAGAAAGCGCCTGCTGGAATTGGGATATGAGCCTGGCGGTGGATCTCCTGACTATCTGGCAAAATTTACAACATCGGAACAGGAAAAATGGGGTCCAATCATTCAGCGGGCGGGAATAAAATTCGACTGAACGCCGAGCGGGCTACATGGTTTATGATGCGTCCTATTATGGATGTCAAATCAAAAATCATCGAACCTGCGCGAGCGCCGCAACGCATTCGGCCCGTACCCGCGGTGTCGCGCGCCATCGCCATATTGCGCTTGTTGGGCAAGACTAAAGAGCCCATGAACGTCAAAAGCATCGCACAGGCACTGGATCTCGTTCCAAGTACATGCCTCCATATTCTGCGGGTGCTGGTCGCCGAGAAATTGCTGGCGTTCGACGGCGCTTCAAAGCGGTATCGCCTGGGAACCGGCATGCTGGTGCTGGCCCGAAGTGTGATGGAAACCAACTCGTTTGCCCAGGTCGTGCAACCCACGCTCGATCAGATTTCGGAGCAATGGGGAGTGACCGCCATTGGCGTCGAGGTGGTGGACATCAGGCAAATGGTCGTCACGGCGCTGTCGCGTTCGTCCCAGCCATTCAGGCTGCATGTCGACGTGGGCAGTCGTTTTCCGGGGCTGATCAGCGCAACTGGGCGCCTTGTGGCCGCTTTTGGCGCGGCGCCCCAGGAAGAGATCGAAAAGCAATTCGCCTCGCTGCGCTGGCAGAAGCCCATCACCATGGCCACATGGCGAAAGGAAGTCGGGTCGGCCAGGCGCGCGGGGTTCAGCATGGACAATGGCCGTTACATCGCAGGCATTACGCTGATCGCCGTCCCCATACTCGACGGCAACCAGCATATTTCACATACGCTCGTTGTCGCCACGATAATGAATCAGATATCCGAAGAAAAGATCAAGACACTGATCCATGATCTCAAAGAACACGCCAGCCGCATCTCGGCATTGCTGTATCCTCAAGACTGATATGCGGGGTCATACGCTTGGATATTGATCTTTCCGGCTGGCGCGAACACAAGCACGACGGGTTGATGGGGACGCTGGGCCCGCTGCTGAGCAGGCAAATCGCTGGCCGCTGGCAATATGGGCTCATGATGCGCGATGCCCACCTCAATGCGGCAAAGATGGTTCACGGCGGCGCAATCACCACCTTGATGGATCAGGCGCTAAGCGCCCTGGCGTGGCAGCATACCAGCCATACGCCCTGTTTAACCATGCAGTTGAACATCAATTTTATCGACGCCGCGAGACTGGGTGACTTTATGATTGCGAGCGGACGGGTGGTACGAGCAACCCGCTCCTTACTATTTCTGGACGGTGAAATATGTGTAGCCGATGGCACGATTGCAACGGCGCAAGGTATTTTCAAGCCCGTCAGAGGCCCTGCTTCGGGAGAGTAAAGCAGGAAGCCCAACTCATTACGGATCAGGCGCAAACCGACACGACTATCTTTCCCACATGCAGATTCGCTTCCATATAGGCCTTCGCCGCCTCCAGCTGATCGAATGGATAGATCTTGTCGATCATCGGTCGAATGCGGCCGTCGGCGAACATCGGCAGGATATCGGCGACAAAACCCTCGACAAGAGGCAGACGCTGCGCGGGCCCGCGCAGCCTGCTGGAAACGCCGAAGACCGTCAGGCGCTTCGAATGCAGGGCGGCGATATCGATTTCGCTTTTCAATACTCCGTCGACATGCCCAACTATGCCCAGGCGCCCTTCGAAAGCCAGCGTGCGGATACATTCCTCGAACATGGTGCCTCCTACGGCGTTCACGACAAGATCGGCTCCCTTGCCTTGGGTGGCTTCCATCACGGCATCGTGGAAATCGGCATGCCGGGTGCATAGGCCAAGATCCAGTCCAAGGTCCTTCAGCCGGCCAATTTTGTTGGCCGACCCTGACGTGCCGATTACTCTAGCCCCCAACGCCTTGGCGGTTTGCAGCGCCGCTACGCCCACGCCCGACGACACGCCGGTTACCAGCAGCCACTGGCCGGCGGCCAATCGTCCCTGCACGACGAGCATGTCATAGACCACCATGAATGCCAGCGGGATAGCCGCAGCCTCCTCCCAGGACAAATTGTCGGGCACCTTCATGGTGTCGGCCGTTTCCATCAGGGAGTATTCAGAAAAGGCGCCGCGGCAGCGGCCCATGACACGATCACCCACCTTTAGGCACTCCACTGCCGGGCCAAGCTTCACGACATCGCCGGCGCCTTCATGGCCGGCCGCCTTGACCGTGTCGGACTTGTCGTGCTGGCCATGGCCAGCCATCAATTCGCCGCGGTTCAGACCTGCCGCGCGCACGCGAATCAGCACCTGGTTCGGCCCTGGTTCCGGTATGGCTAATTCACGCAATTCCAGCGATGTGCGCGTGTCTATCGTTCTGATTCCATACGACTGCATTGTGTTTCCTTTTGTCTGGGGAGCACTGCGATTCAAACTGCCTGCACGGCGGCTACCTAGACCGCCTGCGGCTCCAGCTGCGGCGCCTCGAGATGCCGGAACACCAGGGCCGAGGCCAGCGTGACGAGGCCCACGCTAATGAATGTGATCCGGAATGCCGCCTCCAGGCCCAGGCCGGAGAATATCGAAACCAGGCCGCCGCCCATCGATACGCCCAGGCCCATGGCCAGCATCTGCACCATCGAGAACAAACTGTTGCCTGCACCCGCATCCTTGCTGGACAGGCCCTTGAGCGTAACTCCGTTCATGGCGGCATATTGCATGGAATTACAGGCGCCGAAAAGCACCAGGATGGCAATTTCCAGCGCCAGAGGAGTCCTTGCCGAGAAGGTCGCGAAACCGGCTATCGAGGCTCCGACGAGCACCGTATTCCAGATCAGGAACGCATCGTAGCCATAGCGCTTGATCAGCGGCGCAATCCAGCTTTTCGCGATGGTTCCCGCAATCGCCGCCGGCAGCAGCATCAGGCCGGAATGCAGGGGGCTGTAGCCCAAATGCAACTGCAGCAGCAAGGGCAGCAGGAAGGGTACCGCGCTGGAGCCAACCCGGCACACCAGGTTGCCCATCAGCCCAACACTGAAATTGGGCTCGCGGAACAGCATCAGCCGGAAGAGCGGATTTTTCCGGTGCCGCGCATGGGGAATATACGCCAGCGCGGCGGCCGCGCTGAGCGCGAGCAAGGCTCCCGAAATGAGCAATTTGTGATCGTGCACGGGGCTTTCGACCGCGAGCGAAAACGCCACCATGCACAGGGACAGCAAGCCACAGCCGATAAAATCGAACGAGGGAGCGCCGGACACGGCGTCGCTGGGCAGGAAGCGGCGCACGGCCATCATGCCGGCCAGGCCGATAGGCACATTGATAAGAAAGATCAGATGCCAGGAGAAGTCCTGGACAAACCAGCCGCCCATAGTGGGACCCAGAATAGGCCCCACCTGCCCGGCCACGGAAATCATCGCGAGGGCCGCGACATAAGCCTCGCCCCTGATGGCGCGCAGCACGACAAGCCGGCCGATCGGCACCAGCATCGCTCCACCGGCGCCCTGGACGACCCGTGCCGCCACCAGTTGCGCCAGGGAATGCGCCCCCGCGCAACATAGCGAACCTATGACGAACAACAGGATGGACACGAAATACACACGCCGCGAGCCGTAGCGGTCGGCGAGCCAACCGGAGGCCGGCGTCAAGAGAGCCATTGTCAGCGTGTAGGCAATGATGATGGATTGCGTCGCCAGCGGCTGGACTCCCAGGCTGTGGGCGATCGAGGGCAAAGCGGTATTGACGATGGTTGTGTCCAGCGTCTGCATGAAGAAGCCGCCGGCGGCTATCCACAGAAGCGCCCTGTGAGGAGAAGTTTGGGACATTGCAGGAAAATGCTGCGAGGGTGCTTGGGAAATCAATTTTAAACAAGGCTATGCTTATCGGGAAGCCCGTTTATTGCATTGACTATCATTGGTATTTCCGATAACAATATCCCATGCTCAACCCCATCTGGCTCCGCACCTTCGCGACCGTGGCCACCTCGCAGAGTTTCACCGACGCCGGCCGCCAGCTCGGCATCACGCAATCGAGTGTCAGTGAACATGTACGCCGGCTCGAAGACAGCATAAGCCGGCGGCTGCTGATCCGCGATACCCATTCGCTCGCGCTCACGCCCGACGGCGAAGCGATGCTCATCCATGCACGCATGATTCTGAAAGCCATGGCCCATGCCGAATCGCAGTTCCGCTCGCCCAGGCTGCGGGGCCGGGTGCGGCTGGGCTCATCGGACGACATCGCGCTAGGGCCGCTGCCCAGCCTGCTGGCCGCCTTCCGCAACGCGCATCCCGACGTGGAGCTGCAAATCACCATCGGCATGGCGGGACAGCTTTACGGGCTGCTCAACGCCGGTACCATCGACCTGCTGATCGGCAAGCGGCGCGCGGGCATGCCGCGTGGGATCGCATTGTTCAACAGCCAGCTCGAATGGTTGGCCAAGCCGGACACCGAGGTGGACATGGAGCAAGCGCTGCCGCTGGTGCTGGCAGCCGAGCCCAGCGTGACGCGCGCCATTGTGCTCGACGTACTGGCCAAAGCCGGAGCAAGATGGCAAATCGTCTGCACGAGCAGTTCTCATGCCGGCTGCATCGCGGCAGCGCGCGCCGGACTCGGCCTTACCGTGCGTCCGCATTTCCTGACGGGACGGGGCCTGGCGCCGCCACTGAACAGCTCGGCGTTGCCGGCCCTACCGGAAGTCGAATTCATCGCCCTGGGCGCCAAGCACTTGAGCCTGCCCGCCGAAACCCTGCTGCGCCTGCTTCGGGACAGCGAATTGCGCGGCGAGTGGAGCGACGGATAATCGCGCGTCCTTCCGTCCGTTACGCCACTCGCCGCGCAGCCGCCAACTGCCGCCCCACCAGATGAGCGTATGCGCCATTCCGCGCCAGCAACTGCGCATGCGTGCCGCATTCCACGATGCGGCCGCGGTCGACGACGGCAATGGCATCAGCCTGGCGGATGGTGGACAGGCGATGTGCGATGATCAGCGTGGTGCGATGGCGCATGAGGCGGGTCAGCGCTTCGTGCACCTGAGTTTCGCTGATGGCGTCCAGATGCGAGGTGGCTTCGTCGAGGATGAGTATGGGTGCATCGCGCAAGAACGCCCGGGCGATGGCAATACGCTGGCGCTGCCCTCCAGACAAGGCCACGCCGCGTTCGCCGACCCGGGTTGCCAAACCCTCGGGCAGCGCCGCGACAAAGTCGGCCAATACCGCGCGCTCCACTGCCAGCGCCACATCGGTGCCGCTGGCATCTGGACGGGCCAGGCGGATATTGTCTTCCAGGGTGCCGTTCAGCAGCCACGTGTCTTGCGCCACCAGGGCGATGCGGGCGTAGAGCGCTTCCAGCGTCAATTCGCGCAAGTCCACCCCATCGATGCGCAGCGCGCCGCTGGCCGGATCCCAAAAGCGCAGCAGCAGGCTGGCCAAGGTGCTTTTTCCGGCGCCCGACGGGCCAACCACGGCCAGCGTGGCACCCGCCGCAAGGTCGAGGCTTACCTTGTCCAAGGCAGGATCATGGCGGCCGGGATAGGTAAAGGAGACGCGTTCGAACGACAGGGGCAGGCCGCCGACCTGCACGGGCGGCGCTTTGGCACCACCTACAATGGCAAGAGGCTCGTCGTGCACAGCACGCAGCCGGCGCGTGGAAGCCAGCGTGTCGGCCAATTGGCGGCTGACCTGGGCGATTTCCGACACGGGCAGAAAGGCCGCGCTGGACAGCAGAATCAATAGCGGCAATACGCCGGCGGCCAGTTGGCCTTGCGTCACCCACCACGCGCCGACCGCGGCCACGGACAATCCACCCAAGCCTGTTGCGATCTCCAACAGCGCGCCCTGGCGCGATAGGTCCGCAAGCAGCGCCAATCGCACCTTCTGGTAATCGCCGACCATGAGCAAAAACCTCTCCCGGCGCCGGTCCGTAGCCGAAAAGGCCAGCAGATCGGGCAGGCCCTGAATGGTTTCCGCCAGGTTGGCGCTCAATAACCCCAGAGCCTGCCTCGCCTGGCTCCCCATGGCATCGATACGCGCCCGGCTAAGGATGGGCGATGCCGCGGCCCATGCCAGAAAAGGCAATAGCGCCAGCAGCAGGGGCCACCCGACAACCCCCAGAATGAGCAGCACCACCGTGGGCACCAGCACCGCCACAAACGCCGGTGCAACCGTATGGGCAAAAAAATACTCGACCGTTTCCACATCCTGCGTGGCCAAGCCAACCAAATCGCCGGAGCGACGCCGCAACAGATATGACGGCGCCAGCGCCTCCAGCTTGTCATAAAGAGCAATGCGCAATTCCGCCAACAGGCGGTAGGCAATGGCATGCGCCAGCCACGACTCGATCCAGTGCAGCAGGGCGGCCGCAACAGCCGCGGCAAACAGTGCCGCCAGCAGCGCGCCGTAGGGCATGCCGTTCTTGAGCTGGACAATAATCGCCGCGCTCAGGACCGACACGCCAATGAAAGCCGCCACGCGACCAATGCCGCAGACCACCGTAATGGCAAAGTCCCGACGCCACGGGCGGATAATATCCAGCAGCGTGCCCAGCACTTTGCGCATGCCGATCTGCCGGGCCTGCGCATCCAACGGCGTTGCGACAAGGCGCTCGCCGTCGACGGCGGCGGGTCCGGGCTCGGCCGCAGAGGAGCGCTCTCGCGGCCCGTTCGACTCCAGCATGCCGCCGTCCTGCGCACCCATCAGACGCCGGTACAGGGTGTCGCCGGCCATCAGCAAGGCATGCGTACCGGTTTCGACGATACGGCCGCCGTCCAGCACCAGAATGCGATCGGCATTGATAACACTGGACAACCTGTGCGCCAGGACCAGCGTGGTGCGGCCACGACTGAGGCGCTCCAATGCCTCCTGAATCTCGGCCTCGTTCTCGGCATCCACCGAAGATAAGGCCTCGTCAAGAATCAACACAGGCGTATCGCGCAACAAAGCACGGGCAATCGTCAGGCGCTGGCGCTGGCCGCCCGACAACTGGGTCCCGCGCTCGCCCAGCACAGTGTCATAGCCTTGCGGCAGGGCCTGGATGAAATCGTGGGCGTTGGCGGCGCGGGCCGCCGCCTCCATTTGCGCGCGCGTGGCGCCGGGCCTTGCCAGAAGCAGGTTTTCCTCCACCGTCCCATGGAACAGCATACTGTCTTGCGCCACCACCGAAATCTGCGCCCGTACTGCATTAGGGTCCAGCGTGCGCAGGTCGGCGCCATTCAATTCGACCACACCGCCTTGCGGATCGTGCAGGCGCAGCAGCAAGCGCACAAGCGATGACTTGCCGGCGCCGCTGGGGCCGACAATGCCGACTCGCTCGCCGGGCGCCACCGAAAAGCTCAGGCCAGCATGCGTGGCCAGGCGGCCGCCCGGGTACGAGAACTTCACATCCTTGAAGTCGATCGACAATCCGCCGTCGACATGCCGCGGGCCGGGCGCCGCCGCGGCACACTGAGGCGCCGAGCTGGTAGCTTCCAATAGCTCATGCACGCTGGCTGCCGCCGACTGTCCAACCATGCCGCTATGTATCACGGACCTCAAGTCGCGCAGCGGACGGAAAATTTCCGTGCCGGCCATCAGCACGACCAATAGCGCGGCCAGCGTCATCTCGCCCTGCGACACACGCCACGCTCCAGTCGCCAATGCGGCGGCGGCGCCCAGCGTAATGCCCAGGTCAGTCACGAAACGCGTGGACACCTCGCGGCCCAGCACTTTGAATGTATTGTCGGACAGGGCCCGAGCTCGCGTGGCCAGGCGCTCGCCCCAGGCGCGGCTTTGCCCGAACGATTTCAGCGTGGGCAGACCCTGCATGGCATCCAGGAACTCTTCGCCAAACACTTTGAAGGCTTGTTGGCGGCCTTGCGCGGCGTCACGGTTGCCGCGATGCGACAACAGAGGCAGGACGAGCGTAATCAAGGCCGCTACCAGCAGCACCGTCGCCACAGGCCAGTCCCACCACGCGATAAAGGCAAAAATCATGAGCGGCGCGCAGGCGGCCACAAACAACTGCGGCAGGTAGCGCCCAAAAAATACCTGCAGTTGCTCCACACCGTCCACGACAGCCAGCATCACTCCGCCCGTACGTTGGCCGCCAAACCAGGCCGGCCCCAGTTCCACGATCTTGTCGTGGAGCTGGGCGCGCAAGGTTTCCTGAATACGGGCAGCATTGCGGTTGGCCAAGGTATTCAGCGCGTGTTCGAATGCGCCGCGCAACAGGATGGCGGCGACCGCGCCGGCCAGCGGCGGCCAGAGGCCCTGGATGCCGGCACCGGCAAACAGCCGTGCCAGGAACTGCCCCAGCAGTGCAAACCGGGCAATCCCGGCGGCAAGTCCCAGCACTCCCAGCAACGCGCAAAACATAATGCGCAGCCGTATGCCCTGTGTCATGGCCCAGAGTTTGGCGTCGAAATACATGATGTGGTCCGATTGAAGCGCGCCAGGCGAGCGACCGCGCGGGCCTTATCTCTACACCCAGCTAAACGCACCTAGAATAGCCGAGTTAGAGCATTTTTTGTTCGAGTGTTTATGGCATTCGATGTTTTGGTCGCTTTGGTATTTACGGTTTGGTATATAAAGACGCCGTCTATCGGGGCTTGGGGTCAGGCCCGGCACGGCGTGCTGGATCCGGATCTACCTCGTCCAGGCGGGCGTCGGGCCAAACTCGCTACGCCGCTGGCGCGGCTGCGCTCAAACATGGCCCGCCGAAGGCCCCCGCCTTCCCTACGGTAGCATCCGGCGCACGCCTTACGCCGGTCCTGACCCCAAGCCCCGATAGACGGCTCACGTAATGGCATGCCTGGAATGAGCTTGCCCGCCTCAACGTATACCTCGATGCATGACCTCAACGTTTCTCTCGGTGCATGACCCCAATGCCTCTCTCTCTATGCAAGCCCGTCACGCAGCCGCAGGGTGGGCGGTGCTGTGCAGTCCGGCGGTAGTCCAGCGCCGGGTGCTGACGAAGGGAAGGCGGGGGCTTTCGGCGGGCCCTGTTTGAGTGGCGACCCGCAGCGCGGGGCGACGCGAGTTGGCCCGACGCCCGCCTGGACGAGGCAGACCCGGGCAGTCGGGGTGCGCAGCACCACGACCGCTGGACGTGCCGGACTGCACAGCACCGCCCACCCTGCGGCGTCTTAATAGAGATACGATCGCGCACACAGACAACACAGTCCAAAGCCGCATAAGCCTAAAACGACTCGAAACGAAAGTGACTAAAACGCGCTCAATGCCTTAAGCACTTGAACCGAAAGTTCTCTAGCGCCATTATCCAAGCGGGCACCGCAATGCCTTGCAAGCGCCCCTCGGTGAATTTGGAGCACAGGCTCGAATAGTCGGCTGACTTCTGCGAAAGTCCCATAATATGAATTTAAAAAATCAAAATACGGGAAGCCACGATTCAGTAAACCATACCCCCGCCAGACGCTGAAATCATCGCCAGGATGAACGCACCAATCCGCGGCACGATGATTTCATCACTCTTTTCCTGCGCATCACCTTCATTCCTTGCAGATATAAGGTAAGCACAAAGTAATCGATACAAGCCGAAGAATCTGCTTTCTTTCTTCATTTCATTCCGTTAATATATTTCAATTCCCAAATTAAGATTATTAAATCCTGAATATTAGGATTTAATAATCTATCAGCGAACCCGCACCCAGCCGCATCGGAAAGGAAATTGGATGGATGAAATTTCGTCGACTCTTGTCCCGTATCGCGGTGATGCCATGGCGGTAGCAATACCCTGCGGCAGCGCCGGTCAGCCAGGTTAAAAATGCCTGCGCTGACCATAGGCTTCGCTCACCCGGCATTCCGCTTTGCCGAAGAGTTCGCAGGGCGCGGCACAGGACATGACTGCTTCCAGGCCGAAACACTTGCAGAACTGCAAGCGCGTATTGCAAGCGTGGACATCCTAGTTACCGCCCGAATCTGGACCGATGCCCTGCTGGACCTCGCTCCGAAATTACGATTCATCCAGGCCTCATCATCGGGAACCGAACAATTCGACACGGCGCGTATCGGCCGTCATGGCGTGCGGCTCGCCAGCGCGCAAGGCATCAATGTGCATGCCGTTTCGGAACATGCCATGGGTCTGTTGCTGACCTTGACACGCAATCTGAATCTGGCGCATCGCAATCAAGCCCGGCACAGTTGGCAAATGCGGGCTCTGCCGATAGATGCCCGCGAGCAGGAGCTGCATGGCAAAACCATGCTCATAATCGGCCTGGGGGCCATCGGGGCGCGGCTGGCCACTTTGGCCAAGGCTTTCGGCATGCGCGTAATCGGCGTGCGCAGGAACATCGGCGCGCCAATGCCCGATGTGGATCTCGTGATTCCCCCGGAGCGCCTGGATACCCTGCTGCCGCAGGCGGATGTGCTCGCCCTGACATGTCCCCTGACGGAAGAAACTCGCGGCATGATCAACGCGGAACGGCTGGCCCTGTTGCCGCGCACGGCCTGTCTGATCAACACCAGTCGCGGCCTGGTCGTGAATGAATCGGCGCTCATCACCGCATTGGCCGACGGACAGATCGCCGGCGCAGGCCTCGATTGCTTTGCCGCCGAGCCGCTAAGCCACGAAAGTCCGTTGTGGGATATGGAAAACGTCGTCATCACGCCGCATACAGCGGGAAACATGCGCCTGTACGAACGCCGTGTGGTCGATTTGCTGATCGAGAACATGCACCGCCTGGAATCCAGAGAGATGCCGCTGCGCAACCAGGTCATTTAAAAGCCGCGGCGCCAATCCCGTGGCGCCGGCGGCACTTTGCCAAATCAAGGAGAGGCCAGGTGAAGGTTACCCAAGTAGAAACGCTCTGCTGCGACGCCGGTTGGCGGAATTACTATTTCGTCAAAATCAGTACCGATACCGGAGTGACCGGCTGGAGTGAATATGACGAAGGCTTCGGCTCTCCGGGCGTCACCGCCGTTATCGAGCAGCTGTCCAAGACACTGATCGACCAGCCTTTCCCCGGGCAAGAGGCCTTCTACGCCGACGTATATTGCCGCACCCGCCCGGCCGCCGGCGGCGTGGTGGCCGAAGGCATAGGCGCACTGGAAAATGCGCTGCTGGACGCCAAGGCCAAGGCCTTGGGTGTTCCGTGCTACGAATTGCTGGGCGGCAAGATCCGCGATTCGCTGCGCGTGTACTGGTCGCACTGCCCCGCCTGGCGCATCAATCACCCCAAATATTTCAAGCCGCCCGTCACCGATCTCGACGGCGTCCAGGCTATGGGCGCGGAAGCCAGGCAGCGCGGGCTCACGGCACTGAAGACCAATCTCTTCCTGTTCGACGACGGCCCGGCCCACGCCTGGCGCCCCGGCTTTGCCGCCCCCTTCTATCCCGAACTCAATGTCGACAAGCGCGTGATCCGCAATCTGCGCGACAACATCGAGGCCCTGCGCGATGGAGCGGGGCCCGACATGGACATTTTGCTGGACCTGAATTTCAATGCCAAAACGGAAGGGTACCTGAAGCTGTTGCGCGCGATTGCCGATCAGGACATCTTCTGGGTCGAAATCGACAGCTACAGCGCCGATGCCCTGGCCTACATCCGCAACCATAGCCCGCATCCGATCAGTTCGTGCGAAACCCTTTTCGGCGGGCGCGAATTCCTGCCTTTCTTCCAGAAAAACGCGGTGGATGTCGCTATTGTGGATGCCGTATGGAACGGCGTATGGCAATCGATGAAGATCGCCAACCTGGCCGAAATCCACGAGGTAAACATCGCGCCACACAATTTCTACGGCCACCTCTGCACCCTGATGAACGCGCACTTTGCTTGCGCGACGCCGAACTTTCGCATCATGGAGACCGACATCGATCGCCTGGAATGGGACGACGACTTGTTTACCCATGCACCCGAATACAAGAATGGCCACCTTATCGTTCCCGATCGTCCGGGCTGGGGAACCGACCCCATCGAAGACGCCATTCGCGCCCATCCCCCCAAAACCGGCGGCGGCCTGATTCAACCCCGGCCGCGTCTATAGCCACACATTCCGGCCTCTTTTCACCAAACCATTATTCCCTCGCACTAGGAGATTCTCATGATGAACAACTGGGTAGACACGCTGACCAATATGCGCAAGGCCGGCAGTGCCTTTGCGGAAAGCAATCCCGCCGTCGTAACGGCATACCGGGGGCTGAACGAAGCGCTCGGCCAGGGCAAGGCCCTGGATGCCAAGACCCGCGAACTGATTGCATTGGCCGTGGCCGTCACCACCCGTTGCGACGGCTGCATTTCGTCGCACGCGGCCGCCGCCCAAAAGGCCGGCGCAACCATCGAGGAAGTCAGCGAGGCCCTGGGAACCGCGGTAGCCTTGAATGCCGGCGCCGCATACGTATATTCGGTACGGGCCATCGAAGCGTTCGGCCAGTTCGACAAATAAAGCAGGCAGCAACACAACTCCATTTCAAACAACCTGAAACCGCCACACTGACAGGGCGGCGAGGAGACAAGCCATGAAAAAAAACAGAGTGTTCCGCATCAGCGCCGGCCTGGCATCGGCAATTACCGCCGCATCCATCCTTTGGCCTGCAAGCGCGTCGGCAGCCTGGCCTGCCGACAAACCCATCCGCATGATCATCCCGTATGCGCCCGGCGGAGCAACCGATATTCTCGGACGGGCGGTTTCCGCCAAACTGGCGACCCGGCTGGGCCAGAACATCGTCGTCGAGAACAGGCCAGGCGCAGGCAGCATGCTGGGCTCGCAACACGTCAGCCGCTCGCAGCCCGACGGCTACACCCTCCTGCTTGGCAGCATTTCCAATGTCCTCAATGCCTACTTTTACAAAGATCCAATCTACAACATCCGCACCGATCTGGAACCCGTCACCCAGATCGTTTCCGTTCCCAACTATCTCGGCGTCAACAAGTCCGTACCCGCAAAATCGATCGCCGAGTTGATCAAGCTGGCCAAGGACAAGCCAAATTCGCTTAGCTGCGCCGTCTCGGGTATTGGATCATCGCCTTATCTGTCCTGCGAGCTGTTCAAAATACTGGCGGACGTGAAGATCATCAATGTTCCGTTCAAGGGCGGTGCGCCGGCCATTCAATCGACCATCGGCGGCCAGACCACCATGTTCTTCGCCAATGAAGCGATGCCCTACATCCAGGCCGGCCAGGTCCGTGCCCTGGGAGTAACCACTGCCAAACGCACACCATACCTGCCCGACGTACCGGCGATTTCGGAAACCCTGCCCACGTACGATGTCACCGCGTGGTACGGTGTATGGGCACCGGCAAAGACCCCGCCGGAAATCGTCAACAAGCTGAGCAGCGAAATCGCGGTGGTGCTGAAAGACCCGAGTCTGCGCCAGGTATTTGCATCGTTGGGCGCCACGCCTGTCGATAGCAACCCCCAGGCCTTCAAACAATACATCAATGCCGAACTCGACCGGTGGCAAAAAATCACCCAGCAAATGAAAGTCATCCCGCAGTAATTTCGCAAGGAACCCGTCATGCAACGATTAGCGGACTGCATCACACATTGGGCTCGCAGCACGCCCGAAAACACCGCCATCGCCGATGCGCATGTCTGCTGGAACTACCGCGTGCTGGAGCAAATGGTGGACGAGGCCGGGCGATATCTCCTGGCAAGCAATATTCGTCCAGGCGACCGCGTTGTCATGATTGGTGAAAACAGTGCCGCCCTGGCGGTACTGATCCTGGCCGCCGGACGGGTCAATGCCTGGGCCGTGCTCGAGAACGCCCGGCAGGCTCCCGCCGAGGTGGACGCGGTTTGCGAACACGCCCAGGCGCGGCGCATCATCTACGTCGTCGACAATTCTTCAAGCGCGCAAGAACACGCCGACCGGCATGGGGCCATAGCCCAGGCAACGCCTTTCGGCCGTATCGCTCTCGGCGCCCTGAATGACGATTGCGAGCGCGAGCCGGTGCATGAGGAGCCCCATCGCCAGGTCGCGGCGCTGATCTACACCACAGGCAGCACCGGCACACCCAAAGGAGTGATGCTCACGCATGCCAACCTGCTGCATATCGGTGCGCTGATGAGGGATCTGCGCCGCGTGACGCCAGCCGACCATGTTTATGGCGTGCTGCCCATTACCCATGTCATGGGTTTGTCTTCGGGCCTTATCGGCACGCTGTCGGCGGGCGCGCGCATCACGCTCATTCCGCGCTTTTCGGTTCAGCCCTGTCTGCAGGCACTGCAACGCGACGGCATCACCATTCTGCAAGGCGCGCCGGCAATGTTCGCCAAGTTGGCCAAATCGGCCGAACCCGGACACCGGATCGATGCATCGCTACGCTTTATCGCCGTAGGCGGCGCGCCCCTTGATCCGGCGTTGAAAACCGAAGTCGAAACGGTATTCGGCCTGCCCCTGCATAACGGCTACGGGCTGACGGAAGCCTCGGCCTCTTGCTGGACACGAATAGACCTCGACAATCCCGACAGCGCGGTGGGGCCGCCCAACCCCGGCATGGAAGTACGGATATGGAATGCCGCCGGCAAACAGGTGGCCGACGGTGAAGTCGGAGAACTCTGGGTACGCGGTCCCTGCGTCATGAAAGGCTACTACCGCGCGCCCGACCTGACCGCCAAGGCCTTGACGCCCGACGGCTGGTTCAACACCCAGGACTTGGCCAGCCAAAGGCCTGACGGGCGCATACACATCGAAGGCCGAACCAAAGACCTGATCATTCACTCGGGCTTCAACGTCTCTCCGCTGGAGGTGGAAACAGCTTTGAATGCCCACGCATCGGTACAGTATTCGGCCGTACTGGGCTACATGATCGACGGCAATGAAGAGATCATCGCCATCGTCGAGCCCATCGCCAACAGCTCGCTTGCCGAGGACGATTTGCGGCGGTTTCTGGCACCGCGCCTGTCCCCTTACAAACGGCCGACGCGTATCCTTTTCATGCAAACGCTGCCTGTTGCCCCGAACGGCAAAGTACTTAAACACCAACTACGGAAAAAACTGGGAGAAATGCTGTGAACAACGCGGTCACCTATGAATCGAAGGACGGAATTGCCGTCATCTCCATAAACCGCCCCGACCGCATGAATGCGATCGGCCCCGAAGTCGAGGCCGGCCTGGCACAGGCCTGGCAGCGCCTGAACGACAGCAGCGAAGACCGCGTGGGTATCCTCACAGGCGTAGGCAACAAGGCCTTTTCCGCAGGCAAGGACATGCACTCCGAAGCTCCGCCCGACTACCGCAGTTTTACCCCAGGCGTTGGCGTCATTCTTGAGAAACCACTTATTGCCTCGGTAAGCGGGTGGTGCATCGGCGGCGCAATCGTGCTCGTGCAAATGTGCGATTTGTGCGTGGCCACGGAAGACTCGCGGTTTATGTACCCAGAGGCAAAAATGGGATTTGCCGGCGGCATGATTGCATCGTTGGCGGCCCGCATACCGCACAAGATCGCCATGGAATTGATGCTGCTGGGCGAACCCCTCAGCGCCGAGCGAGCCTATCAAGTAGGGCTGGTGAACCGGCTTGTGCCGCCGGGACAGCATATGGAAGAAGCCATGAAACTGGCTCGCCGGCTTGCCGACAATGCGCCCCTGGTCATGAGCATGCTCAAACGCTTCGCTGCCGCCACCATTCCCCGCAGCCCCGTGGAAACTGCCGGCCACGCATGGCGGGAAAACGAACGTGTGTTCCAAAGCGCGGATTTTCAAGAGGGCCTGAACAGCTTCAAGGAAAATCGCCCCCCGAAATTCAATGGCCGTTGAACCCATTCACCCAAACCGTTTAGGAGAGCCCGATGTTCAAGGCATTACTGCTTACACAGGAAGAAAAAGCCACCAAGGCGGCAATCACTCAAGTAAGTGAAGATCAGTTGCCCGCGGGCGACGTCACCGTGCGTATTCAATACTCGACGCTCAACTACAAAGACGCCCTGGCGATCACCGGACGCGGCCCGGTCGTGCGCAGCTTCCCGATGGTGCCTGGCATAGACTTCGCCGGCGTTGTCGAACATTCCGGCGATCCAGCCTTTGCGGCCGGCACCAGCGTCTTGCTCAACGGCTGGGGCGTGGGCGAAACGCACTGGGGCGGTCTGGCCGAGATCGCACGCGTTCCCGGAAAATGGCTGCTGCCAGTTCCCGCGGGGCTGACGGCCCGGCAATGCATGGCATTGGGCACCGCCGGATATACCGCCATGCTTTGCGTGCACAAGCTCGAGCAACACGGCCTGACTCCCGCAAGCGGTCCCATACTGGTGACAGGCGCCAACGGTGGCGTCGGCAGCACCGCAATTGCAATTCTGGCTCGGCGCGGCTTCGAGGTGGTCGCTTCCACCGGCCGCCCGGACGCGCATGACCGTCTGACGTCCCTGGGCGCCAACCGTATCATCGACCGCCAAACGCTCAGCCAGCCGGGCAAGCCTTTGCAAAAGGAAAATTGGGCCGGTGCCATCGATAGCGTCGGCAGCCAGACCCTGGCCAACATCTGCGCCGCCATCCGCTATGACGGTATTGTCGCCGCCTGCGGCCTTGCACAGGGCATGGACTTTCCCGCAACCGTAGCCCCCTTCATCTTGCGCGGCATCACGTTGGCGGGGGTCGACAGCGTTCACGCCCCGATGGAACGGCGCCGTTCGGCCTGGAGCGATCTGGCCAGGACAATCCCGCTGGATCAACTGGAAAGCATGATCGAAGAAGTGCCTCTGGAGCGCGCCGCGGATCTTGCCATCCCGCTTCTGGCAGGTCAACTGTCCAAGGGCCGGGTCCTGGTGCGAGTCCAGGATACAAAATAGGAGCGCGTTCCTATGCAGGGCAATATCCACCGTTTACGAAATTTCGTGGCCACGGCCACGCTCATGGCCGATCAGGCTTCGCCGGAGCATGTGCCTCACCCGGACCTGCTGGCGGCGTTCCGGGAACTGATCGCATTCGACGACTGGCTTCCCGACACGTGCTGCGCGCCGCATCCCCTGCACTACCAGCAATACCTTTTGCATTGCGACCCTCTCGAGCGTTTCTCGCTGGTCAGCTTCGTCTGGGGTCCCGGACAGTCCACGCCGGTGCACGATCACACTGTCTGGGGGTATATCGGCATGCTGCGCGGCGTGGAAATAAGCCAGCGCTTCCGCCGCAACGCGAGGGGCGGGTACAGTGAATGCGGCGCTGCACGGCGCCTTGAGCCAGGCAAGGTGGAAGAGCTGTCGCCTATTGAAGGCGACATCCATAAAGTATGGAATGCGCATGCCGATGCCGTTTCGATCAGCATACACTTGTATGGCGGAAATATCGGTGCAATCACCCGAAGTGTGTTTGATCCGGCCACCGGCGAGGCCAAGAACTTCATATCGGGCTACTCGTCGGCAAGCATTCCCAATTTATGGGACCGCTCGGCCTCGATCCGCACGGCGGCGTGACAGCGCCGCATACCTCCGGAATCAGCGGGCATTCATGGTATCTTCTTTATTCTGAATTCTAGGAGCCTGGTAGATGGACAAGACGCTGCTAAAAGGCTTGATGGTTCTCGAAGCAGTTACCGACGTCGAAAACCAGCCTAAAACCATAGACGAACTCGCAGCCCGTGTCGGCCTTACCCGCAGCAACACACATCGAACCCTGCAGACGCTGGTGCATGCCGGCTACGTGATCAAGGACGAAGAAGGCGGTGCCTACCGCGGCACGATTCGTCTGTTCGAACTGGGTGCGCGGCAACTGGCGCAACTCGACGTCCGCAAACTGGCTTCACCCGCCATGCGCATACTTGCGGACAAAACAGGCGAAACGGTGCACCTGTCGGTGCTCGATGGCATCGATGTGGTCTACATCGACAAGATCGACTGCCCTCAGCCCATACGCGCCTATTCCATGGTGGGCGGCCGCGCGCCCGCCTACGCGGTGGCAACGGGCAAGGCCTTGCTGGCTTATCAGCCGGAAGGGTATCTGGAGCGCTTCGCCAGCGCACTGGCGACGCACACCAAGGTTACCCTGACATCGCTGCCTGTGCTCAAAGAAGAACTGCGCAAGATCGTCCGCACCGGATACGCGGTGAATCGCGGCGAATGGCGGGACGGCGTGGGCGGCCTGGCCGTCGCGACCTTCAACAGTCTTGACCAGCCGGTGGCGGCGGTCGGGATTTCCGGCCCGCTCGACCGGCTTACTCCCGCACGCATGAAGCAGTTCGTGCCGGACGTCGTGGCGTGCGCCAAATCGATTTCGCGCAGCATGGGATACCAGCACGGCTTTCTTGACGAATAGCCGGCACACATTCAGATATTTGCCCAAATGCCGACCCCTTTGACCGAATGGCACGCCAGATTATCGCTTTCCTTCTCGCGTCACGATTCAAATAAAACCGTACTTTCCGGGAACCGGCACGAGGGCCCTTTATTGGTGCAGAAAGCCCTCTATCCTGAAGGGCCGAATGTCTGCCACGTTGCGATATTGCATCCGCCCTCCGGCATCGCCGGCGGCGATGCCCTGGCAATCGATATTCACGCGGACCAGGGCGCCCACGCCCTGCTGACCACCCCGGGAGCCACGCGCTGGTACAAGTCCAATGGCCGACATGCCTCGCAGACGGTAGACCTGCATTTGGGCGCCGAAGCGCGGCTCGACTGGCTGCCGCAGGAAAATATCTTTTTCGAACAGGCGCAGGCCACTTCCTCGACCCAGCTGCACCTGCAAAACGGTTCCCGCGCGATAGGCTGGGAAATCACCCAACTGGGCAGCGTTGCCGCGCAGCCGGCATGGGCGGCGGGCGCGGTGCAGCTTAATACCCGCATCCTGCTGGACGAACGCCTTATCTGGCTGGATGCCGGTGAAATTCATGCCGACGGCCTGCTTCGAACCACGGCCAATGGGCTGGCGGGCTTTCCGGCGATGGGAACGCTATGGGCCTTTGGACCGAGCCTGGACTCCGGGCAAATCGACCGCCTGGCTCAAACCCTGCCCTGGAGTGACGGATTGCGTGCCGGCATCACCTGTCTGCCGCAAAAAAACGAACAAGGCCTGTGCCTGGTACGGGTATTGGGCCGGCATGTGGCCGATATCAAGACCTTGCTCATCGAACTGTGGATGGCCCTGCGCCCTGCGTTGCTTGAAACTCCGGGGCAATATTTGCGTCTCTGGAGTACATGAACAACGCTTTATTGCGCCATAATAAGCTGTGTTTGGCCACGCTGAAATACTACACTGCACCGATACCCAACAGGAATCCCTCCATGGAATTGACCCCGCGCGAAAAGGACAAATTACTGATTTTTACCGCTGCCCTGCTGGCCGAAAGACGCAAGGCCCGCGGCGTAAAACTCAACTATCCCGAATCGATTGCCCTGATTACCGCTGCCCTGCTCGAAGGCGCCCGCGACGGCCGTACCGTAGCCGAACTCATGCATGAAGGTACCCAGGTACTGTCGCGCGCCGATGTCATGGAAGGCGTACCCGAAATGATTCCCGACATTCAGGTTGAAGCAACCTTTCCCGACGGAACCAAGCTGGTTACCGTGCACAACCCCATTATTTAAGACCTGCCCGTTCTTACTCTTCTATGGAACACCCTATGTCAACTCATACTACCTTGCGCTCCGTCGGCATTTTTTCCGCCCGCGCCCTTGCCCTGGCTCTTGTGACAGGGGTCGCTTCGGCGCATCCCGGACACGAAGTGTCCAGCAATATGTTTCTGTCCGGCCTGATACATCCCCTGACCGGTTTCGATCACCTGTTCGCCATGCTGGCCGTCGGGCTATGGAGCGCACTCGCGCACAAAAACCTGCGGCAGGCCGCCTGGACACCCGTCAGCTTTCTCTGCCTGCTGCTGGCTGGGGCTTTCATGGGAATTGCCGGCCTGCGTCTGCCGGCCGTCGAACCCATCATCACGGCCTCGGTGCTGGTCCTGGGCCTGCTCGTGGCCAGCCGTCTATCTCTGCCAACCTGGGCCGGCGCGGCGCTGGTGGGGTTTTTCGCCATTTTCCACGGTATGGCGCACGGCTCCGAGCTGCCCGAAAACGGTAGCGCGCTGGCCTTTGTGGCAGGGTTCATGCTGACGACTTTCTCGCTGCACGTGGCGGGCCTGGCGGCGGGTTTCAGCCTGAAACAGCACAATGTATGGTTGACGCGCCTGGCGGGCGGCGCCATTGTCTTGTATGGGGTGTCGCTGGCATCGGCACTGGCCTGAAGCGACCCGTTTTTTTAGGATAGCGACATGATTCCAGGTGAAATCCTTGCCGAACCCGGCCAAATAGAACTTAACGCCGGCCGCAAAACGTGTGCGGTCGATGTGGTCAATACGGGCGATCGCCCGGTACAGATAGGCTCGCACTATCATTTTGCCGAAGCCAATGCCGCGCTGAAATTCGACCGCAGGGCCGCGCGCGGTTTTCGCCTGAATATTGCCGCGGGCACGGCGGTGCGCTTCGAACCGGGACAGAAACGCACGGTGGAACTGGTTGCCGTCGCCGGCGAGCGCAAAATATACGGGTTCAATGGCGACGTCATGGGAGCGCTCTGATGGTAACCATATCGCGCAGCGCTTATGCCGAAATCTTCGGCCCCACCACCGTCAACGGCAAGGGCGACCGCGTACGCCTGGCCGATACCCAGTTGCTCGCCGAAGTCGAAAAAGACTACACCATTTTCGGCGAGGAGGTTAAATTCGGCGGCGGCAAGGTCATCCGCGACGGCATGGGGCAAAGCCAGCGCATGAGCGCCGACTGCGTCGATACCGTGATCACCAACGCGCTGATCATCGATGCGGTAAGCGGCATCATCAAGGCCGATATCGGCATCAAGAACGGCCATATATCAGGCATAGGCAAGGCCGGTAATCCCGATATCCAGCCGGGAGTCACCATCGTAGTGGGCCCGGGCACCGAGGCCATCGCCGGCGAAGGCATGATAGTAACGGCGGGCGCCATCGATAGCCATATCCATTTCATTTGCCCGCAGCAGATCGAAGAAGCCCTGGCGACCGGGACCACCACCCTGATCGGGGGCGGCACGGGTCCCGCTACCGGCACGCTGGCCACGACATGCACGCCCGGCCCCTGGCACATTCATTCCATGCTGTCGGCGCTGGATGCCTTTCCAGTCAACATCGGCTTGCTGGGGAAAGGCAATGCCAGCCTGCCGGGTCCTTTGTTCGAGCAGGTCAGCGCTGGCGCAATCGGCCTCAAACTGCACGAAGACTGGGGCAGCACGCCTGCTGCCATCGACTGCTGCCTGTCGGTCGCCGAGCAAACCGATATCCAGGTCGCCATACATAGCGACACGCTGAACGAGTCCGGCTTCGTCGAAGCCACCTTCAAGGCGTTCAAGGGCCGTACCATTCACTCATTCCATACCGAAGGTGCGGGTGGCGGCCATGCCCCCGATATCATCCGCGCAGCGGGATTGCCCAATGTCCTGCCGGCTTCCACCAATCCGACCATGCCGTTCACGGCCAATACCATCGACGAGCATCTGGACATGCTGATGGTCTGCCATCACCTGAACCCCTCTATCGCCGAAGACCTGGCCTTTGCCGAAAGCCGCATTCGCCGCGAAACCATCGCCGCCGAAGACGTGCTGCACGATTTGGGCGCCTTTTCCATCATGAGCTCCGACTCGCAGGCCATGGGACGCGTGGGCGAAGTGGTTTTGCGTACCTGGCAAAGCGCCGACAAAATGAAAATCCAGCGTGGCGCACTGCAGGGCGACAGCGCTCGCGCCGACAACCAGCGCATCAAGCGCTACATTGCCAAATACACCATTAATCCGGCCATCGCCCACGGCATTTCGCACAAGGTCGGATCCATCGAGGTGGGCAAGCTGGCCGATATCGTGCTCTGGCGCCCGGCTTTTTTTGGCGTGAAAGCCAGTCTGGTGCTGAAAGGCGGCATGATCGCTTCAGCCACCGTGGGCGATCCGGGTGCCTCCATTTCCACCCCGCAGCCGGTACACTCGCGCCCCATGTTCGGTTCATTCGGCAAGGGCTTGAAAACCTCCCTGACCTTCCTCTCACAAGCCGGCATGGAAAATCCCGCCGTCCACGCCTTGGGGTTGGTCAAAACCCTGGAAGCCGTGCACGGCTGCCGCGCCATCTCCAAGAAAGACATGTTGCACAACGACTGGCTGCCGCATATTACGGTCGACCCGCAAACGTACCAGGTCATGGCCGACGGCCAGTTGCTCAGTTGCGAGCCCGCCAAGATTCTGCCCATGGCACAGCGCTATTTTTTATTCTAGACATGCGATTCATCAAAAAATACCTGCGTGGAGTCACGGTCGCCAAGGCCCTGACCCGCCATGCCCCCACAGTGGTCCTACCCTTCGAGGCACGACGCCGCAGCCGCCAGAAAATCACCCTCGATACGGGAGAAGAAGTCGGACTCCTGCTCGAACGCGGCACCGTCTTGCGCAATGGCGATATGCTCGTCGCCGACGATGGAAAATTCATCCTGGTGCAAGCCGCTCAAGAAACCGTCTTGCGGGTTACGGCCAAGACACCGACCCAACTCACACGCGCCGCCTACCATCTGGGCAATCGCCACATCCTGGTCGAAATCGGGCCGGGTTATTTGCAGCTTGAACACGATCCAGTCCTGGCAGATATGCTGCAGCACCTGGGCGATATAAGCGTCGAAACCATCGAACACGTGTTCGAGCCGGATGCCGGTGCCTACGGCGGCGGCCACAAGCACGGACATGACGAAACCTTCGAAGAAGATTACGCACTGGCACAAGCCGCCTACACGGCTCGCGAAGCCACGAACGATCACGGGCACTCGCACAGCCATTCGCATCATCACCACAAGCACGAATAGGCTCGAACCATGAATACGAGCCAACTGGCCGCGCTGCTGCAACTGTCTTCTCCTGCACTTCCCATTGGCGGGTTCAGCTATTCGCAGGGTTTTGAAGCCGCGGTCGACCAGCAGCTCGTCAGCGACGAATCCAGCGCCAGCCGCTGGATCGAAGACCAGCTCACGGTGGTCATGGCTCAGTGCGACGCCCCCGTCTGGATGCTTTTATTCGATGCCTGGTCTACCCGGGACTTCGTTCAGGCCAGCTATTGGAACGACTGGTTCCACGCTTCACGCGAAACAAATGAAATGCGTAGGGAAACAGAACAAACGGGCTGGTCGCTGGCCAAGCTGGCTTCTGATCTGAACTGGGGTGAAAAGGCCGCCCTGTCGCATCTGCTCCAGCATGACCCCATCACCTTACTCGCCGCCCATGCTTTTTCCGCCCACGCGCTGACTTTGAACCGGCAGGACGGCCTGACGGCCTGCCTGTTTTCCTGGCTTGAAAACCAGGTCATGGCGGCCATCAAAACCATTCCCCTGGGGCAGGCGGCAGGCCAGCGCATTCTGAATCAATTGCGCCAGCTTATTCCCGACGTTATCCAGCAGGCGGAGATTCGCGCCGCCGATAGCCCTCCGCATATATGTTCCATGAGTCCCCAACTGGCAATTCTGTCATCCCGCCACGAGACTCAATACTCCCGCTTGTTTCGTTCGTAAAGGATATCCATGTCCAAGCCCCTCACTTCCTCCGCGACACGGACCAAAACACTTCCTCCGCTGCGGGTCGGCGTTGGCGGTCCGGTTGGTTCAGGCAAAACCACTTTGCTGGAAGCCTTGTGCAAAGGCATGTCCCGCAAATACGATCTTATCGCCATCACCAACGATATCTACACCAAGGAAGATCAACGCCTCCTGACCATTTCGGGCGCCTTGCCCGCGGAACGCATCATGGGGGTTGAAACAGGCGGCTGCCCCCACACCGCCATTCGTGAAGATGCGTCGATCAATCTTGAGGCCATAGACCGCATGCTTGCCAAGTTTCCCAACGCCGACATCGTTTTCGTGGAATCGGGCGGCGATAATCTCGCAGCAACGTTCAGTCCCGAACTTTCCGACCTGACCCTTTACGTGATCGACGTCGCCGGCGGCGAGAAAATCCCCCGCAAAGGTGGCCCCGGCATTACCAAATCCGACTTGCTCATCATCAATAAAATCGACCTGGCGCCCTATGTCGGCGCTTCTCTCAAGGTCATGGAGGAAGACGCCCGACGCATGCGCGGCGACCGCCCCTTTGTCATGTGCGATCTGAAACACCATATCGGCCTTGCAGACATCATTTCCTTCATCGAACGCGAAGGGCTGCTGTCAACCTCGGCCTCAGCCGCCTGACCGCCATGTCTCTGGTACAGCGCCTGCCCGAAAATGCCCTGGATATTGTCGGCGATATCCACGGCGAACTCACCGCCCTGCTGACCCTGCTGGTGCATCTGGGCTACAACGCCCAGGGAGAGCACCCCGACCAGCGCAAACTGGTGTTTGTCGGCGATCTGTGCGATCGCGGCCCCGACAGCTACGGCGTCATCCAGTTCGTACAGCACCTGGTCGAACAGGGCAACGCCCACGCTATCCTGGGCAACCACGAAATGAATCTGCTGGTCGACGATATCAAAGACGGGTCGGGCTGGTTCTTCGACGAACGCCACGAACGTGACCAGAAAAATTATGCGCCTTTCCGACGCACTCCTCCGGAACAACGCCAAGCGCTGAAAAAATTTCTAGGTGGCCTGCCGGTTGCCCTGGTCCGCAAAGACATCAGAGTGGTGCATGCCGCCTGGAGCAACCCGGCCATCGAGGCCGTCAGCTCCCTGCCCCTGGGCAGCGTGGCGGAACAATTCAAGATCTGGGACTATCTCGCGCAAAGCACAGCACAAGCCTCTGGTTTGTATCAGCGCTACCTCGCTGAAAAACAGCAATGGATCAAAGAACTCGAGGACGAACACTCGCCGCCGCCCTTTTTGCACGCAATCGCCGAATATGAAGCCGCCCAGCAGATGGTCAATCCGCTCAAGGTGCTGACTTCCGGTGTGGAACGCATGGCAAGCAGCCCTTTCTTTGCCGGCAACCGGTGGCGCTTTTCAGACCGGGTCAACTGGTGGGACGACTACGACGAACTTACGCCGGTCGTGATAGGTCATTACTGGCGGCTGTTTCGAAGCCACCAGGAAGAAAACAGCCCCCGCTATAGCCAGCTTTTCAAAAGTATTCCGCCCGCTGCCTGGCACGGTAAACACCGCAATGTATTTTGCGTGGACTTTTCGGTGGGCGCCCGATGGCGCGACCGCCGGGCCAATCGATCCATCGATACCTCGCGCTTCAAGCTGGCCGCCCTTCAATGGCCCGAAAACCGCCTGGTATTCGATTCAGGCGAAATCGTCGATACAGTAAAGGCCGATTAGCCAAAAAATTACATTTATTTACTATTTTTCAGCCTGTGGATAACTGCTAAGCAAACGAATTGTGCACAGGCTGTGGACGAGATAGGGATAAGCCACCCTTTTTTCCAAAAGCCAAAAGTTGTTCGACTTCAGTCCACCCCCAGAACAGAACTTATGCCCGCCAAAAATGGCTTCCAAGCAACTGAAACAATTGAACAATTTCGTGATGTTCCACTTATCCACAAACACCCATTATTATTAATCTTTATATATATAAAAAATAAGGAAAAACTAAAACACTTTCCTTTCCACCCCTAGGCATCGCCCAAAAAGCAAATGCGTATACTCCTCGTTGAAGATGAAATAGAATTGGCCCACTGGCTTTCACGCAGTCTGGCCAGACACGGTGGATTCACAGTCGATTGGGCCGACGATGCCGAGCTGGCCGAACGGCGTTTGGCAGTGGAAGAATTCGACGCTGTAATTCTTGACCTGGGCTTGCCCGGAATGGACGGCCACACTTTTTTGACCCGCTTGCGCGCCCGAGACGACAGAACTCCCGTCCTGGTGCTGACCGCCCGGGATTCCCTGGTTGAACGAATTGATACTTTGCACGAGGGTGCCGATGATTTTTTACCCAAGCCGTTTGTAGTTGAAGAACTTGAAGCCCGGCTTGTTGCCCTGATCCGCCGCAGCCGGGGACGCGAACATCCCCGTTTGGCTCTGGGGGCCTTGAGTCTCGATACGGCGGCACAGCGATTTTTGATCAATGGCCAGGTTCTGGCCTTGTCGCCCAAAGAATATGCAGTGCTTAAGGTGTTGATCCAAAAAAGCGGCGAGCCCGTTGCCAAGCAACAGATCCTGGATCGCATCAATTCCGACGAAAAGGAAGTGAATCTGGAAGCGGTCGAGGTACTGGTTCACCGGCTGCGCAAAAAACTGGTCGACACCGGTACGCAAATAGTGACGTTGCGAGGCATGGGATATAGCCTGGAGCCCCTTGGTGCAGCTTAAGCAGATTTACCCCTGGACCGGTGGCCTGAAGTCGGTGTTGCTCTGGTCGCTGGTGCCTGCTCTTATTCTTATCATGGTAGCGGCGCTATGGGCGTCCAATCACCAACTGCGCGCGCAGATCGATATTGCCTACGACCGTTCCCTGGCAGGCGCTTTGCGCTCCATGGACTACAACATTTCCACGGCCAGCGGCGGTTTGTCGCTGGAGCAGCCTTATTTACTGCTGGAGTTCTTCGAGCTCACCGCGAACGAACGGGTGTATTACCGAGTCATGACCGAAGATGGTCTGGCGGAAATAGGCAACCAGGAACTGCCCCTGCCGCCGACTCCCCTGGTCTCGGGCGTGCCCCAGTTCTATACGGCCAATTATCTGGGGCAGGCCATACGTGTTGCGGCGCTGGCGCGGCCCATGAATCCGCCCTTGTATAACGATCGTGGTGGGCGGGTGATTGTCCAGGTTGCCGAAGACATTGATTCGCGCGAGCAATTCATTCATTCCATGCTGCTGCGTTCGATTGAACGCGATCTGGCCGTTGTTGCGCTGGTTGTGTTGATAGTGGTGCTTGGCGTGCTGTTCGCGGTGCGTCCCTTGACTCGTTTGCGTCAAAATCTGGAAAAACGTCGTTTTGACGATTTGCGGCCGGTCGAGGCCGATGACGTGCCTGCCGAAGTACAGCCCCTGGTTACCGCGATCAATTTGCATATGGCCCGTTATGCGCAGCAAGCACGATTGCAGCGCCAGTTTCTCGATGATGCCTCGCATCAGTTGCGCACCCCGTTATCCGTGCTGCGGGCGCAACTGGGCTATGCATTGCGCGAAAAGGATCCTCAGGAAATACATTCGGCTTTGCAAGCCATGCGTGAAGGACTGGATCGTGCCGTGCGTACGACCAACCAGATGCTGTCGCTGGCCAAGGCCAAGGAGGGATCGCCATTTGAAACCGGTGAAGGGCTGGAGAAAATAGATCTTGTGCAAATGGCTCAGGCGATATTCAAGGATATGTATCCGGTGGCGCGCGCCAAGCGCCTGGATTTCGGTCTGGAATGTCCTGAAGCGCCTGTTCAGGTCTGGGGGCTGGAATGGCTATTGCGTGAAGCCGCGGTCAACCTGCTTGATAACGCCATCCGCTATACACCCAATGGCGGAGTGCTGACGCTGCGCATAAGCGTGGAAGGTTCCAGTGCCTGCCTGATCGTGGAAGACAACGGGCCGGGCATGTCCAGCGACGATATCGAAAAAGCCGGCATCCGGTTTCGGCGCGGCGCGGCCGGTAAAAATACCAGCGGCGCCGGCCTGGGGCTGGCTATTGTCCACACCATCATGGTGCAACATCGCGGCCGGTTTATGCTGGAATCGTTGCGGCAAGGATGCCGCGCCAAGCTAGTGTTTACCCTAGGTTTCCCCTACCAAAGACGTCTTTTGGAAAAAAACAATCAAGTTGAAAGCCTTTAGAAAGCAAGCGTTTTGTACGGTTACGTACCTTTGTCGAACCAGACAATAGAAAAGGGTTTTGGTACCTGACCTGTAAATGATTCTTACCAGGAGATAAGAGTGAAAAAAACGTTTTTGTCCACAATGATGGCGGGCTTGCTGCTTGGTACAAGTTCCCTGCTGGCCATGACGGCGGCTTCGGCTGCCGATGAACCCCGCCGCCCCGAGTGTATTGCGCCGGCTCAGCCCGGAGGCGGGTTTGACCTGACCTGTCGCCTGGCCCAGGAGGGTTTGAAGGTGGCTGGACAACTTAAAGAACCCATGCGCATCGTCTATATGCCTGGCGGCATCGGTGCGGTTGCCTACAACCACGTAGTGGCGCAAAAGCCCGATAACGGCAGCACCATCATTGCTTTTTCCGGCGGCTCCCTGCTGAACCTCGCTCAAGGCAAATTCGGCAAATACAATGTCAACGATGTGCGCTGGCTGGCGGCTATTGGTTCCGATTATGGCGTAGCGGTGGTGCGCGACGACTCGCCCTATAAAAACCTGAAGGAGCTGATGGAGGCCTTCAAAACCGATCCCAGCAAGATTGTGCTGGGTGCCGGCGGCACCGTGGGCAGCCAGGACTGGATGAAAGCGGCCCTGACCGCCAAAGCGGCGGGTGTCGATTACAAGAAAATGCGTTTTGTGGCATTCGAAGGGGGCGGCGAGGCGCTGACCGCACTGCGCGGCGGCCATATCCAGGCCTATATGGGTGATGCGGCCGAAGCCTTCACCATGCTTGAAGGTGGCGCTCCCATCCGGGTGCTGGCGGTGTTCAACGATGTCCGCTTGCCCGGCAAGCTGTCCAGCGTTCCCACCGCCAAAGAGCAAGGGTTTGACATTGAATGGCCCATTATTCGCGGCTTCTATGTAGGGCCCAAGGTTTCCGACGCGCAATACAACTGGTGGGTTGACGCCTTCAAGAAGACCCAGGAGAACCCCGACTTTGCGGCATTACAGCAAAAACAGGGCCTATTTCCATTCAACAAAACCGGTGCCGAGCTTGATGCCTACGTTAAACAGCGCGTCAAGGCGTATGCCGAATTGGCCGATTCCTTTGGCCTGATCAAAAAATAGGCAGTATCGAAATAGGGCTGGCTGTCCAGGTCGCGCAGGCGACAGGGTGCCAGCCCGCTTGCTCGCCTCGACCAAGGATGCTTGTTTCCAAGCGTAGGCCAGGCGTAGCTCCTACCCGGGACAGACCGTGGAATCTTTTAATTATGAATGATCGAATTCTGGGCATTGCCGCCCTTGTTTTTGCCGCGCTGATGACTTGGTTCGGCTGGGATATTGAAGCCCCCTTTTCCTATGAACCCGTCGGGCCGCGTGCGTTCCCCCTGTTGGTCGCCTTCATTATCGCCTTGTGCGGTGTGTGGATGGTCGTCAAGGGCGGCAACCAGGCGGAAGCCAATCCGGCGGGCGCCAACAGTCGCATCACGCTAATGGTGGCGTATTGCGCCGCTTATGCCTATTTTTTCCAGTTATTGGGTTTTATCGTGGCCACCACCTGCATGACGGTTCTGGTTGGCCGCCTGTTCAGCGGTTCCTGGTTAAAAGTGATCAGCGGCGGCTTGATCATGAGCGGGCTGTTCTTCTTTTTGTTTGATCGGGGCCTGGATGTGGTGCTGCCCACAGGTATTTTGGGAGGTTTGCTATGAATGGCATTCTGGATCATCTCGCAATAGGCTTCCATGTTGCCTTTTCCTGGAATAATCTGCTGGTTGCGGCCATAGGCTCGTTTTTTGGAACGCTGGTTGGTGTATTGCCGGGCCTGGGGCCCATCAACGGCGTCGCCATGTTGATTCCCATCGCCTTTGCCATGAATCTGCCGCCGGAAACGGCGCTGATCCTGCTGGCGGCGGTTTATGTAGGGGCCGAGTACGGCGGCCGGATTACCTCTATTCTCATCAATGTGCCGGGCGAAGCCAGTGCCATCATGACGACGCTCGACGGCTATCCGCTGGCGCGCCAGGGTTTGGCCAATGTGGCCTTGTCCCTGTCGGCCTGGTCGGCGTTTTTCGGCTCGATCGTCTCGGTTTTCGGGATCATTCTGCTGGCGCCGTTGCTGGCGAAGTGGGCGTTGGCATTCGGACCGGCCGAGTATTTCGTCTTGATGATCTTCGCCTTCTGCTGCCTGACCAGCCTGCTGGGTAAACAGCCCGTCAAAGGCGTTTTGGCGGCCATGATAGGCCTTGCGATAGCGACCGTGGGGGTAGACTCCAACTCGGGCGTTTATCGCTATACGTTCGAATCTGTGCATCTGTTTGACGGGATCGAATTCGTTGTGGTGGTCATCGCCTTGTTTGCGGTGTCCGAAATGCTTGAAATGCTTGAGAAAGTCATGGCTGGCCACACGGTTGAAGTCAAGTCCAGCGGCCGCAAGATCTTCAATCTGAAGGAAATGGCTTTCACATGGTGGAGCGTGGTGCGCAGCGCGCTGCTGGGTTTCGGCGTGGGGGTACTGCCCGGTGCAGGCGCCAGCGTGGCGGCTGCCGTTGCCTATTCGAACGAAAAACGGATTTGCGAAGAAAAGGACCCCAATGCCAAGTTTGGCCGGGGCGATTTGCGCGGCCTGGTGGCTCCTGAAGCGGCGGCCACTTCCTCGGCAATCGGTTCCTTTGTTCCCATGCTCACGTTGGGCGTGCCCGGTTCGGGCACCACGGCCGTGATGATGGGTGCCTTGACCTTGTACAACATCACTCCGGGTCCGGTGCTGTTCGACACCAAGCCCGAACTGGTGTGGGGTTTGATCGCTTCGCTGTTTATTGCCAATGTCATGCTGTTTGTCATGAACGTGCCCATGGTGCGCATTTTTTCCAAAGTGCTTGCCGTTCCGGGCTGGCTGATGGTGCCTGGTATTTTGTGCATCAGCTATATCGGTGTTTATGCCATTAATGCGGGGACCTTCGATCTGCTGATGGTGGCGGGCATAGGCGCTCTTGGCTATTTCCTGCGCAAGGGCGGCATTCCCATGGCGCCCTTGGTGCTGGGTGTGGTGCTCGGCAATATGATGGAACAGAACTTGCGGCGCGCCCTGTCCATGACCGACGGAGCCGTGCATGTGTTGTTCGACAGCAATGTATCAAAGGGTTTGTGGATTGTGTCGATACTGGTGGTCGTTATGCCGCAGCTGATGCGCTACATCAAGAAAAGAGCGCGTGCGGTTCAAACCCCTGCCTGACGAGGCTGTTCAATGAAAACCCCCATGAATTGAGGGTTTTCAGCTAGTTTTCGGCCCCCCTGCTTCTGGCAGCGGGGGTTATTTTTTGTGGGTCCGCTACGGGAAAACGCTGTGAAGGCGCCGGCGGGCTTTGAGTTTCAGATGCGGGCCAGTTTTGCCACGGCGGCGTCCAGTGTATGGTCCTGTTTGGCGAAGCAAAATCGGATCAGTTGATGGTTGGATCCGGGAGCGCCGGGATCCTGGTAAAACGCCGAGACGGGAATGACGGTAACACCGTGCCGGGTGGTCAGCCAGTGCGCAAATTCAGCTTCCGGCAGATCGGAAACCTGCTGGTAGTCCGCCAACAAAAAGAAGGTGCCTTGACTGGGCAGAGGGTTGAAGCGCGTGGTGCTCAGGCCGGCATGGAGTCGGTCGCGCTTTTTTTGATAGAAGTCGGACAAGCCCAGGTACGGCGCCGGATCTTGCATGTAATGAGCCAGCGCGAATTGCATGGGCGAGCTTACCGTGAACACCATGAATTGATGCACTTTGCGGATTTCGGCGGTGAGGGCTTTGGGGGCGCAGCAATAACCGATTTTCCAGCCGGTGGCGTGATACGTTTTCCCAAATGAGGAGATGACGATGGCTTTGGCTGCAAGGGATTCGCGGCGCGCCACGCTTTGATGCGTGTTGCCATCGAATACGATGTGTTCATAAACTTCGTCGGCCAGCAACATGATGCCGGTGTCGCGGACAAGAGCTTCGAGCGCGTCCAGATCGCTTTCGCCCAGGATGATGCCAGTCGGGTTGTGCGGGAAATTCAGCATCAGCATGCGTGTGCGGGGGCTGACGGCGTCCCGCACACGCTGCCAGTCGACGCGATACAGCGGTTGGTCGGCGGTCGGCGCCTGCATGGGCACGACCACCGGAACGCCGCCGGCGAGTTCAATGGTAGGTATGTAGAGGTCGTAGAACGGCTCGATCACGATGACTTCGTCGCCGGGCTTCACGAAGGCCTGTATGCTGGCCATCAGCGCCTCGGTGGCGCCGCTGGTGATGGTTATTTCTGTGATGGGATCGTAGGCCCTGCCGTACAGGGTCTGGACCTTGCCGGCGACCTCTTGGCGCAGCGGCAGGATGCCTGGCATGGGCGGATATTGATTGTGTCCGTCCGACATGGCCTGAGTCACTTGGGCCAGTAGCTTTGGATCTGGATTAAAGTCGGGAAATCCCTGGCCCAGGTTGATTGCCCGATGCTCGGTGGCGAGCTGGCTCATGACCGTAAAAATGGTTGTACCGATATCGGGTAGTTTGGATTCGAACTTCATGGCGATTGATGGCAAAGGAAAAGAGAGATTTTGAGCCGTCTGGACGAGTAATGTTAAAAAAGCAGCCCTTCACACAACTATAGCGCGTGCCTGACGGAAAAATACCACACTGGGGTAAACAAGTATTTGATTAAGAGAAGCGGCGTGGGTATGCTCACACCTGCAGTGGAAATCAAGCAGTGCGCGGGTCTCGTTTATAGTTGATCAATATGCTTTAGGCTTCAAGCATTAGTGCCAGGTGTCTATAGCAGGATCCAGTCTAGTTCGTGTCGGCGTTCTTGGTTTATTGCATTTTTGTTTATTTTTAGGACGCTACAACATCATGGCTCAAAAGGGCAAAGTCAAGTGGTTCAACGCCGATAAAGGCTTCGGTTTCATTACTCCAGATTCGGGCGGCACCGATGTGTTTGCTCACTTCTCAGCAATCGAAGGTCGCGGCTACCGCAGCCTGAATGAAGGCCAGGAAGTCGAATTCGAAGTTAAAGACGGCCCTAAAGGCCCGCAAGCAGCCGAGATTCGCCCTTTGTAATCTCCGCTGAGTTTGTGCAGTTCACTGCACGGCTTTTTGAACGCCCTGGCTTGTTTCGGCCGGGGCGTTTTTGCATTTGAGGGCGGTTTTATCCTGGACTTTTCCCTGCTTATGCACCGCTAATCCCCAGGCTATTCACCGACTTATCCACAGAGTTGTCCAATCGTGTTTTGTCTGCTTTATCGTTTGGCCGAGTTGCGGGTTGTTTCTTGATTCGAATCGATCGATATCTGCGTTTTCCGTTGGCTCATCATCTTGTCAAGTGCCCGCTTGGATTATTGTGAGTGCTCTTAATAAGCTGGTTCGTGGCGGAATGATGCTTGCTTTGTTTCGTATGTTTCACGTCGAACATGCTTTTGCTGATTTGGATGCCAATTCATTTTAGTGGCTTTCGTTTTAGTAGCATTTAGGCTTGGGTAGTGACTTTGAGCTGCCTGTATTGGCTGGGGCGATGGTTTTGGACGGTGCGTTGCTGTGTTGGCTGTGTAGGCGGCGGTTGATTCTATAAAGACGCCGCAGGGTGGGCGGTGCTGTGTAGT
>NZ_BAAGUZ010000012.1:0-28877 GCF_054781135.1 Paralcaligenes ginsengisoli | reverse complement strand
CCGGCGCTGGACTACCGCCGGACTGCACAGCACCGCCCACCCTGCGGCTTGCGTTGAGGAAATGCATAGAAAAAGACATTGGGGGCATGCGCCGAGAGAAACGTTGGGGTCATGCATCGAGGTATACATTGATGCCGGCAAGTTCATTCCAGGCAAGCCCTAACGTGAGCCGTCTATTGGGGCTTGGGGTCAGGACCGGCGTAAGGCGTGCGCCGGATGCTACCGTAGGGAAGGCGGGGGCTTTCGGCGGGCCATGTTTGAGCGTAGCCGCGCCAGCGGCGTAGCGAGTTTGGCCCGACGCCCGCCTGGACGAGGTAGATCCGGATCAAGCACGCCGTGCCGGTCCTGACCCCAAGCCCCGATAGACGGCGTCTTTATATACCAATACCCCATCCATCGAAGAGTCCCGTAAACAACTCAACCCAAAAATGCTCTAGCGCCTTTGTGACGACCACGGCGACGGACCATAAAAAAAACCCCAGAGGGAAAACCCTCTGGGGCCCAATACTCAAAATCTACGGTATTGAGTGTATCGCAACAAACCGAGGCGGCGTTTCGCGCCGTCTCGACAAGCAATGCGGCCTATCAGGCAGCGCTGCGGCGTGCGCGCGGAGCTGCTTTGGCAGCGTCGGCGGCATCCGAAGCTGCCTTGAAGGTAGCGTTGGTTGCGGCAGCGATATTCGATTCAGCAGCTTCGGCAGCTTGTTTGGCTGCCTTGCTGACCGATTCGTAAGCACTGGTAGCGGTAGCCAGCGAAGACTTCAGCAAGGCCACTGCGCTTTCCGAACCCGTAGGCGCATTTTTCGAGAATTGCTCGATCGCTTCCGAAACTTGCAGTTGACCTTGAGCGATTTGCTCTTCAGTCAGCTTGGACAAATCGGTTTGCACGCCGGAAACGATGTCGTAAATGTGTTTGCTGTAAGCCAGGGCTTTTTCAGCGCCGGGTTGAACCAGGCTCGAAGTGAAGGCAAGCGCTTCTTGAGCATCTTTGACTTCGATGACTTGTTGCGATTTCTGCGCAACTTCTTCCAGAGTGGCTTTCAATACTTTCAGGTTCAGGTCTACAAGCTTTTCGAAACCGCCGAAAAACGTGCCTTGAACGGCAAGAAATTTATCCAGCGAAGCTTTTTGGCTGGCCAGAACTTGTTGGGGGATTGCGCTCATGATATTTCCTTCATAAAGGACCAGACTTCTGCCGGCCGTAATAAATTGAACAGGGTTCAAACTTAAGTGTTCAGAAGAAGGCTAAGCAAATCACCTAACATGTGTGAAAACCTTCTATGTTGCACTGCACAATTGAAATTCTACATGAATAAAATTGGCTGTCAAGATTTTTTTGCTGCAACGCAACAAAACACCGGAATAATCAAAATCCCGCCGCGGATCGCCCATTGGATTAAGGCTTATACGGGAAAACCTGAGCGACAGGACTTCAATTTTCCCCTAGAATTCTGTCAGCTTGATGACAGCTTCCTTAAAGCTAGTTGACAGTTTCAGCGCACCAAGCCGAACGATTCGTTCTCAAACACAGTCGCCGTTTTCTGCAACAAGCCACTGTTTCTCTATTTCAACTCGTTCAATATCCCGGAGTACGAATGAAGCGTTACACCAAAACGATTACCGCCCTGCTGCTTGCCGGCTCCTTGTTCGGAACAGCTTCCGCATCGGCTGCCGAATACCCCGACCATGTCATCAATATGGTCGTTCCATTCTCGGCCGGCGGCCCTACCGACAACGTAGCCCGCTCCCTGGCGGAGGCCATGCGCCCCAGCCTTGGACAAACCGTGGTCGTCGAGAACAAAGGCGGCGCGGGCGGCACGATCGGCACCAGCCAGGTCGCACGAGCGCGTCCCGATGGCTACAACATACTGCTTATGCACATCGGCTTTTCAACCGCTCCCTCCCTCTACAAAAACCCGGGCTACAGCGCCAGCGACAGCTTCGAGCCCATAGGGCTGGTGGTCGACGTACCCATGACCATCATCGCGCGTGCCGATTTCCCGGCCAGCAACATGAAAGAGCTCGTGGCTTACGTCAAGGCCAACAAAGACAAGGTTTCACTGGCCAACGCAGGCATAGGAGCCGCCAGCCACTTGTGCGGCACGATGCTCACCAAGGCGCTGGGCGTCGATCTGCTCACCATCCCCTATAAGGGCACCGCCCCGGCCATGAACGATCTGCTGGGCAAACAGGTCGATTTGCTGTGCGATCAAACCACCAACACCACGCAGCAGATCACAGCCGGCAAGGTCAAGGCCTACGCCGTCACCAGCAAGCAGCGCGTCGCCACATTGCCAAATATCCCTACCATGCAGGAATCCGGCTATCCCGGCTTCGAGGTCGGCATCTGGCACGGTATGTGGGCACCCAAAGGCACGCCCAAAGCGGTGACCGACAAACTTGTGGCCGCGCTGCAAGCCGGCCTGGCCAACGCCGATTTCCAAAAACGCATGGCAAGCCTGGGTGCCACCGTCCTGACCGCCGAAGCCAATCCCGAAGCGCTCAACAAAAAAGTGGCTCAACAAGTGCCACAGTGGGCCGAGCTCTTCAAACAGGCTGGCCTCCAGCCCCAATAACCGGGTCCACGATCAACCCCGGATGCCCACAACGGGCGGGCCTAGTGCCCGCCCTTTTGACGTGACGGGCATGGGTGAGCACAGGCCCACCCATGCTACGGGAAATACAGCTGCCAGGGGTAGCCCCTGGCCTTACAACGAATTTTTGCCGCTGCGAAAAAAAGCTTGCATACCGACAGGGTTTTTTCATATTATGGGATTGTTGCGCCGCATCAACCTAAAATCATGCCTAGATCCCCTGCCTTTACTGCTGCTGCCCTCACTTCCACGACCAACGGGTCGCCTGTCACCATTCAGGTGCTGGAACGCGCCATGCTTTTGCTTGATGTTCTGGCCAAGCAAGCCGAGCCGGTGGCCTTGAAAGATATTGCGGCAACCACCGGCCTGCACACGTCCACCACCCATCGTATTTTGAATGATCTGGTCGTGGGCCGGTATGTCGAACGCGTCGACAGCGGGCTTTACCAATTGGGAATGCGTCTGCTGGAACTCGGCTCCCTGGTCAAGGGGCGCTTGAATGTGCGCGAGGTGGCGCTGGAACCCATGCGCGAATTGCACAAGATCACGGGCCAGACGGTCAATTTGTCGTTGCAGCAAGGGGATGAGATTGTTTATATCGAGCGCGCCTGGAGCGAGCGCTCGGGAATGCAGGTGGTGCGGGCCATAGGCGGACGTGCGCCCTTGCATTTAACGTCTACAGGCAAACTGTTTTTATCGGTCAGCGACCCGCGCCAAGTCAAGTCTTACGCCATGCGCACCGGCCTGGCCGGCACGACGCGCAACAGCATTACCCAGCTTGATCAGCTCGAACGCGACCTTGCCCTGGTGCGACGCCATGGCTATTCGCGCGACAACGAAGAGCTGGAAATGGGTGTGCGCTGTATTGCTGCCGGGGTGCATGACGACACAGGAAAGCTGCAGGCCGGCCTGTCGATTTCAGCCCCCGCCGAACGCATGCGCGACGAATGGATTACCCTGCTGTTGCGCACCGCAGCCCAGATATCCGAAGCCCTGGGTTACGAAAAACCCTGACAATTCCCGGATTTTTCATTATTTTTCAGGCGGGGTCAGGGATCCCCCTACCCGCACTGCCTCGGCACGCAGATAAGCCAGGGCTTCGGCCGCGGCAACCGGCTCGCCCTTGACGCCGAGATCGATATGCGGATGGCCGGTTTCACCCATGCTTGGCAAGCTGAAAGCCTTGACCCCCGGCCATTTTTGCTCCAGGGCTTCCAGGGCCGGGGTGATCCGGGATTCCGGCAGCTTGAACACCAGGAAGGAATGCTCGACGCGCGTGACCCGGTGGTGCCAATCGCGATAGCGGGTATCGAGCGTCCATTCCATCATGGGCCAGGCCATGACCGGAAAACCAGGCATGAACGTGTGATTGCGTATAAAAAATCCTGGAATCTTGTTATAGGGGTTGGGCACGATTTCCGCACCTGCGGGGAATACTCCCATTTGCAGTCGCTGCTGGTTCTCGGGCAGAGACATGTCGGCGCTGCCCGAACCACGGCGCGCATTATCGGCACACCGCTCGGCAATCAGGCGCTCCGCCTCGGGATGCAGGGCCAATTCGACCCCGAGAGCCTCGGCAGCCGCCTGGCGGGTCTGGTCATCGGGCGTTGCACCTATGCCCCCGCAACTGAACACGATGTCGCTGCTGGCAAAACTGCGTTTCAATGTTTCCACGATGGCCGCGCGCTCATCGGATACGAATTCAGCCCCGCTCAATTGCATGCCGCGCTGCGAGAGCAATTCGACCATCTTGGCAAAATGCTTGTCTTCGCGCCGCCCGGAGAGGATTTCATCTCCAACGATGATTAACCGCACACGGGGTGCAATAACTGTATTCATGCTTATCCTGCCTTGATGAAAAAAGATTATGCGTCGATGATGGATTCCCCGCGCAACTGCCGCAGCGCCTCCAGGCTGTAATGGGCAAATACCAGCGCGGAAAACACCGGCAGTACTATCCAGGCGGGTGGAAACAGGTTTATCAGCGACAGGCACAAGCCTATCAGCCAATACTCCCGGTTATGGCGGCGCCACAAGATCCTGCGTTCCTGGCCGCTGGCGTGATCGATAAGCGAATCGACTCTCAGCATGCGGCTGAAGGCAAACGCCCACCACAAGACGGGCAGCACCAGAGCCAGGGGTGGAATCAGCCATAAAGGCATGGTCAGCAGCCACCCCGCGGCAAACAGCAGGCCTACCCAGACGGCATTCCAGACGCTTACGGCGGCGGAAAACTGCCCCTGCCGCTTGAGCCCCTGGTAGTCGCGTTTCTCGAGGTGCCTCAATACGATGGGCATGACGAAAATCGCGGCAATGACCAGGCCGAGAATACCCGATATCGGCAGCAATATGCCCACGGCCAGCATGGGGATCAGATACAGCTTGATTGAAAAAAGCCCGATGGCCAGCATCCATTGATCGATATGGTTCAACACGCCCCAATCGGAGAGCTCGGCATTGAGCCAATGAGTAAGAGGCGTCCAGAACACCCAAAGCAATATAATGGCTCCCAGTATCGCGATCAGCAGCGGCATGAGTATGGCCACCAGCATTTTGGGATGGCACTGCGAAACCAGCGCTCGCTTGAACGCCAGGGCAACGCCGGCAAACCCCTTGGTCGAAGCAGGCGGATCGGCACGAGTCACAACAAGGGAATCATTCATCAGGGAAGTTTCGAAGTCGGCATCATGGCTATCATAATCAAACCCGAGGCAATTTTCTTCCATGCCCGTATTTAATCCGTTACACAATCTGTCGGCTCTGCGCACGCAGCTCGAGCATCATCAGAATCTGGTGATTGTCTGTTACTGCGCCCAATGGTGCGATACCTGCAAAAAGTACCAGGACGACTTCGAACGGCTCGCCGACCAATACCCGCAACACGCGTTCGTCTGGATCGACATCGAAGACAACCCCGAACTGCTCGGCGACGAAGACGTGGAAAACTTCCCCACTCTTCTAATTCAGGACAGGCAGAAAAATCTTTTTTTCGGTACTTTGCTGCCTTATATCAGCCATCTGGAGCGCCTGATAGGCCAGTTCGAAAATGCCGATGCAGATCGGGCCGTGCAAGGCCCGCCTCTGCTGCGTTCCCTACTGGCGGCGTCCACCCAGTAGCACACCTACCGATTTCTTTGCGGCGGCTGCCTTGGGCGAGGCAGCGCCGACTTCCGCTACGGAGGAAGAAGCCGAAGGCACATAGGGCCTGGAAAAGAAATCGTCCAGCGGTTTTGCCGATGACGAGCCGGAAGAATAATTGCCGCGGCGGCCGCCCTGATGATCGCGGCTCGATGAATGGTCGCGGGCCGGACTGCTGGAACGCGCCGCGGGCGGCAGAACCAGTTGGCCGCGCGGAATTTTTGTTTTGATGAGTTTTTCGATATCGAGCAGGAACCGCTCTTCGGCAGGCGAGAAAAAAGCGATGGCTTCGCCCGAGGCTCCGGCACGGCCGGTACGGCCGATGCGATGCACGTAGTCTTCCGCGTTATACGGCAAGTCGTAATTGATCACGCAAGGTATGCCGGCCACATCCAGGCCACGGGCCGCCACGTCGGTCGCAACCAGTACTTCGAGTTCGCCGGCCTTGAAGGCTTCAAGGGCTTTCATGCGATCGGCCTGGCTTTTATCGCCGTGTATCGATTCGGCCTTTACGCCGTCGCGCTCCAATTGCCGCGCCAACCGGCTGGTGGTGATCTTGGTATTGGAAAATACAATGACCTGGCTCAGACCGCGCGATTTGATCAGATGCACCACCGCCGCACGCTTGTCGTCGCCCGACAGAGGATAGGCGATTTGCGTTACCGTGTCGGCCGTCGCATTCCGGGCCGCCACTTCGATCTCGGCCGGGTTGTTGAGGAAAGTGCGGGCCAGCTTGCGGATTTCATTGCTGAACGTGGCCGAAAACAGCAAGCCCTGGCGCTGGGCGGGCAGCAGGCGGATGATGCGATCGAGGTCGGGCAGAAAACCCATGTCGAGCATGCGGTCGGCCTCATCGAGCACCAGGATGCCGACTTGCCCAAGATTGACGTTCTTTTGCTCGACGTGATCGAGCAGGCGTCCTGGCGTGGCGATCAGGATCTCGCAGCCGCGCCGCAAGGCGTCGCGCTGCGGCCCGATATCGACGCCGCCAAACACCACTGCCGAGCGCAATGGCGTAGAGCTGCCATAGCGGGCAACGCTCTCGGAAACCTGATCGGCCAATTCGCGGGTCGGCGTCAGGATAAGCGCTCGAACCGGATGGCGCGCCGGCGAGGCGCTGCTGCTGGCATACGGCATCAGGCGGTGCAGTATGGGCAGGGTAAATGCGGCGGTCTTCCCGGTACCGGTTTGCGCCGCCCCCATCACATCGCGTCCATCCATCACTATGGGTATGGCTTGAGCTTGTATCGGCGTGGGGATGGTGTAGCCGGTATCGGCGACAGCCTTCAGGATGTTCGGATGCAGACCAAAGTCGGAAAACGTGGTGGCAGGTGTATCAGATAGAGTAAATTCAGTCATTGAGAGTGGGTTGACGCTGGACGCGAGAAAACCCCGCGCCAGCTTTTATAACCCGTGCATTTTAGCGCAGCATGGGTCAAGTACGATAGGAAGGACCCGGTCAGGGCATGAAGTGTCGCTAAAAATCCACGAAATACCAAGGGCTTACAAGCTAAAACAAGGCATTCAGGAGCCAGAAGGCCAGCATTCCGGCCACAATCACCATCACAGTACTGCGCGTACGCAAGAACACCAGTACCGCAATCACGGCGGCAAAAACCTTGACGCCAAGCTCAGGCGGCGCGCCCGGCGTCCAGGGCAGGAGCTCGGGAATGACGATGGCGATCAAGGCGGCGGTCGGCGCGTAGCGCAAGGCCCGGCGTACTTTGTCGGTCAGCGGCAGATAATCGCCAAACAGGAAATAGCCCGAACGAGTCAGAAAGCTGCACACCGTCAGCAAGACAATCGCGCCAAAAACATACCAGTCCCAACCCGGATTACCCGTCATCGCGGCCGCCTTTTCTTGCTGAAACGTTCAACGGCGACCCCGGCCAGCACGCCGGCCGCCACAGCGGCGACCAGGCCAAGACGCAAGGGCAAGGGCTGCCCCAGCCATGCCACCAGGCCCGCCACGCACACGGAAATCACCATCGGCCTGGTATTGACCAGGGGAATGATAATAGCCATGAGTGCCAGGATGGCCGCAAAATCCAGCGACCATGAAGCCGGTACAAGCGCTCCCAGGTAGATGCCAATCAACGAGCAAAGCTGCCATGAAATCCAGCCCGGAACAATCACTCCCAGAAAATACCAAAGCTGATCCTGTGTGCCTTTTTCCCTGGCTTCGGCATAGCGGCTCATGAACAGCACAAAAACGATATCTCCGGAAAGATAGCCCAGGGCCAGGCGCTTCTGCCAGGAATAGCGCCGGAAATAAGGATGCATGGCCGCACCGAAGATGACAAAACGGATGTTCACGACAAACCCGGCCGCGAAAACCAGCCACAAGGGCGCCCCCGATACGATCAGGGGCAAAGCGGTCAACTGGGCCGAGCCCGCGTAGACCAGCACGGTCATGAGTGTGGCCATGGTTTCGGTCAGGCCGGACTTGACCAGCGCAATACCCGTGACGAAAGCCCACATGCTGGTCGCAACCAGTGTCGGCAGCACTTCGTAGAATCCGGTATAAAAACTCTGCCTGGCGTGGGCGCTGGACCATGACGCAGACGATTTGGACGGAGCCGACAACAAAACACCTCAAGACTGAATGGGCAACAGCCGCGTTAAGCCCGGGCCAGGCCCCGCAGTGGAGATCCGCCGCCCCCTGCCCGGGGAAAAACTGGCCCATTTTGCCAATGGAGGCTTATTGTAAGGCCCTCCGCTTGCTACAATGAAGCCTCATTTCTCGGAGAGCATTATGTCGATGTCTGATCGTGACGGTTTTATCTGGTATGACGGCAAGCTGGTACCGTGGCGCGACGCTACCACCCATGTCCTGACCCACTCCCTGCACTACGGTCTGGCCGTCTTCGAGGGTGTGCGTGCCTACAACACCGACATCGGCACCGCGATTTTCAAGCTCAAGGAACACACCAAGCGCCTGTTCAACTCGGCCCACATCTATCAGATGGCCATGCCCTACGACCAGGACACCATCAATGCGGCAATATGCGAAGCGGTGCGCAGCAACCAGCTCGAATCGTGCTACATACGCCCGCTGGTCTTTTACGGCTCTGAAAAAATGGGCGTGTCGCCCAAAGGCGCCCAGGTGCACGTGGCCATTGCCGCCTGGCCTTGGGGTGCTTACCTGGGCGACGAAGCGCTCAAGCAGGGCATACGCGTAAAAATTTCCTCTTATGCGCGTCAGCACGTCAACGTCACGATGCCGCGCGCCAAAGTGGCCAGCACTTACGCCAACTCCATTATCGCCAACGCCGAGGCGCTCGATCACGGCTACGACGAAGCCATCCTGCTCGATACCGACGGCTTTGTCGCCGAAGGTTCCGGCGAAAACATTTTCATCGTGAAAGACGGTGTATTGTGCGAGCCCGAAATTGCCTCGGCGCTGACTGGCATCACCCGCGCGACCATTCACTCGCTGGCGGCCGACCTGGGCATACCATTGCTTACCAAGCGCCTCACACGCGACGACCTCTACATCGCCGACGAAGCTTTTTTTACCGGCACGGCGGCCGAAGTCACGCCCATACGCGAAGTCGACCGGCGCGTCATCGGCGCGGGCAGCCGCGGGCCTGTTACCGAGAAACTGCAAAAGGCATTTTTCGATGTGGTCAATGGCCGCAACCCCAAGTATCTTAGTTGGCTTACCAAGGTATAGCCGCCGCCTCCGGCCGGCCATCGCTCTATTTTCAGGAAACCTTATGACCAGCGCAGCAAAACCGTCATCCACCGAGCAACCCACCATTTTTGTCGAAGCCAAGGACCTGCCCGTCTATTGTCCGGGGCCGCATGCCCCGTTATGGAGCATGCATCCGCGGGTTTACATCGAAGTCGTGAAAACCGGCAAAGCCCTATGCCCTTATTGCGGGGCCGCCTATCAGTTGAAAGACGGCGAGCACGTGCACGGGCATTGAATTACCGGCAACACTCCGGCCCTCGCGCCTCAACCATTCCTCCGACATCATGTTTGCCACCCCAGAAGAAGCCGAGCACGCTTTCTACGACTCTCTCCATCAGGCGGATACGATCCGCCTGATGGAGGTGTGGTCCGACGACGAAGAAGTCGTCTGCGTGCATCCCGGCGGCATACGTGTAATCGGCAGCGACTCCGTACGAAACTCCTGGCAGCAGATACTGGCCAATGGCCCACTGCTCATCCAGCCGACACGCCCGATGATCATGACCAGTCTCATGAGTTCGGTCCATGTCCTGATCGAACAGGTCACAATCCACTCCCCCGAAGGCAAGCAAGTGGCCAACTGTTACACCACCAATGTTTATCATAAGGGCCCGTCGGGCTGGCGGATGGTATTGCACCACGCTTCCAACGCACCGGACGATGTGGGTATGTTCGATTTGCAGGACATTCCCGGCACCTTGCATTAAGAGTGGTTCGTGACAGCACAGATAGACTCCTCGCCCTGCCCCAATCCCGTCTGGTTGCCCGGACATCATCTGCAAACCGTTTACGGTGCCGTGGGCGCGCGCTATCACCGCATTTCCTTCACCCGCGATCGCGTCAATACACCCGACGGCGACTTCATCGATTTCGACTGGGTCGGCCCTGGCCTGTTTTCCGACCAAACCGCAGGCGGCAAATCAGTCAAGCCAGACCCGCGGCTGACCAAAACAGCCGCTCGCCGCTGGATGCGGGACGAAGACTGGGCCAGTTTGCCCGTCGCCGGCGGCACTCCGGCCCTGGTGCTGTTCCATGGCCTGGAAGGCAGCAGCAAAAGCCACTATGCCCAAGCCATCGCCCAGCATTTTCGCGCACGCGGATGGATTGTCGTCGTCGCCCATTTTCGCAGTTGCTCGGGCTTCGCCAACCGCATGGCCCGGGCTTATTATTCCGGCGACTCGGCCGACCTGGGATTTATGCTGGACACCGTTCGAACCCGTGTCCCGCATGCAAAATGGCATGCGGTGGGCGTATCCATGGGCGGCAATGCCATGCTCAAGTACATGGGCGAACATCCCGAGCTCACAGAATGGCTTGCGGCAGGCGCCGCCATTTCGGTGCCCCTCGACCTGGTCGCCAGCGGCAATGCCTTGAGCGATACGTTTGCCGGACGGCATCTATACACACCGTACTTTCTGAAAAGCATGAAGGACAAGGTGCACGAAAAAGGCAAACGTTTTCCCGGCACCATCGATGTATTCCGGCTCAGTCAGGCCAGAAACCTGCGCGATTTCGACGATATATACACGGCGCCCATGCATGGCTATAAAAATGCCCTGGACTACTGGTCGCGAGCCTCCAGCAAGCCTTACCTGAAGGCGCTCACAGTACCCACTTTGATTCTGAACGCCCGTAATGACCCGTTCGTTCCGGAACCGTCCCTGCCCGGCTCGGCCGATTGCTCCGACACGGTCTTGCTGCATCAGCCGGCCGAAGGCGGCCATGCCGCGTTCGTCAGCGGATCCTTTCCGGGAAATGTAGGCTGGCTACCCGTGCGCATTGCGCGCTTCTTTGAAACCGGGCTGTAATTCCCTTTCCATATCGAACGTGCACTTTGTCGGCTTCGCTTGCCTTACGCCCGTAATGTCTGTGCTTCGCGCTCACGCTTGATCTAGGGTATTTTTGGTTCGAGTGTTTACGGCATTCGAGTGTTTACGGCATTCTTTGATGGATGGGTATTGGTATTTAAAGACGCCGTCTATCGGGGCTTGGGGTCAGGACCGGCACGGCGTGCTTGATCCGGATCTACCTCGTCCAGGCGGGCGTCGGGCCAAACTCGCTACGCCCCGCGGAGCGGGGCTACGCTCAAACATGGCCCGCCGAAAGCCCCCGCCTTCCCTACGGTAGCATCCGGCGCACGCCTTACGCCGGTCCTGACCCCAAGCCCCGATAGACGGCTCGCGTAATGGCATGCCTGGAATGAGCTTGCCGGCCCAACGTATACCTCGCTGCATTGCCTCAACGCAAGCCGCAGGGTGGGCGGTGCTGTGTAGTCCGGCGGTAGTCCAGCGCCGGGTGCTGACGAAGGGAAGGCGGGGGCCTTCGGCGGGCGCTGTCTGAGCCCGACGCCCGCCTGGACGAGGCAGACCCGGGCAGTCGGGGCGCGTAGCGACACGACTGCTGGACGTGCCGGACTACACCGCACCGCCCACCCTGCGGCGTCTTTATAGAATTAACCGCCGCCCACACACCAATACACAGCCCAAAGCCATCGCCCAAGCCAGTACAGGCAGCCCAAATTCACACCCCAAGCCTAAAAACGGCTCAAAACAAAAGTCACTGAAGCACATTCAGCGCAGTAAACACTTGAACCAAAAATGCGCTGGAAATGGAACAATTCCCCGTCAGGGAAAATACCTGCCACTGATACCGCACCAGCACAGCCGCCCCCCGCAAGAAACCGGCCTCAGGGCTTCTTGAACCTTTGCAACAGCTCGCGTTCAGTTTCCAGGCGTTGTTTGATCGAGCGAATTTGTGCGTCCAGCTCCGACTGAGTATAAAAATCGCTGGACAGACTCCGCGCCTGCTGCAATTGCTCCACGGCGGTCGACAACGCACCCGTTTGCTCGTAATAACTGGCCATTGCGCGCCGCGCCGCCACCTTTTGCCCCAGGCGCTCATGGCTTTGCGCCTCAAGGCGATGCAATTGCGGCAACTCGGGCCACTGCTTTACGCGCTGCGCCAGAAACTGCAACGCCTCTTTGTCGCGATTGTTTTTTTGCATGACATCGACCATGGCCAAAGCTATTCCCTGGTTATCCGGCCAACGCGCCCATGCACTCTGCGCCATCTTCAGCGCAGCATCGCCGTTGCCCCGGCTATTGGCGAGCAGTATCGACAAGCGGGCCAACTCCGGTGAGTTGTCGCCTCCTTGCTGCGCCTTTTGCAGGGCGGCCTCGGCCTGGCTCAACTCATTTTTTTTCCAGGCCGCATAGGCAATCCCGTACCAGGCGGCCGACCGTCGCACCCCGGTTTGCTGTGTCGCGTCGAGATTCAACTGCCGCAAGGCGTCCTGCCGGGCCGATCTATCCAAAGCCTGCATAATGCGCAACTGAGCCCGCAGATACCAGAATGCATCGCTGTCGCGATGGTGAACCTGAGGCAATTCCTCGACCCGATTTTCAATGTCCGACAGGCGTTGTATAGACAGAGGATGCGTGCTGGCATACGCGCCGCCGCCCGCACCTTCATTCAATCGCGACGCTTTCATCAGGCGGGTAAACATTTGCACCATGCCCTTGGGGTCGTAGCCGGCCTTGCGCAGCATTTCGAAACCGGCGCGATCCGCCTCCTGCTCGGCCTGGCGGGAGAATCCAAGTTGACGATCAACCGCGGCGGCCTGGCCAAAAGCGGCCACGCCCACGGCCAGATCGCCGTTTCCTGACAAACCCGCCAACAGGGCCGCCACCAGCGAGGCAATCATGACGCCACTATTTTGCGATTGCTGTGTCATGCCGCGTGCGATATGCCGCTGCACCACATGACCTATTTCATGCGCAATCACCGAAGCCAGTTGGGATTCGTTCTGCGACGAGACGACCAGGCCGCTATTCACACCGATATAGCCGCCCGGTAAGGCAAAAGCGTTGATTTCGGGATCGCGCACCCCAAAAACCGTGATCGGCTGTGCGCCGCCGGGAGCCCCGGCGGCTAATTTGCGCCCCATTTCAGTAAGGTATTGGCTGACCTCGGGGTCGCCAATATAAGTGGGATCGCGCCGCCCCTGCTCCATGATGGCATCGCCCAATGTGCGCTCCAGCCGGGGCGACAGTTCGGCCGATGAAGCGGCCCCCATGCTGGGAATACCCACAGGCTGGCTGCGGGCGGACAGCGGCGCGACCAGCGCTGCGGCCAGGCCCGCCGCGCACAGTTTGAAGGATATGGATCTGGAATGGAGAAAATCAAGATTCATTTGTCTATGATAATCGGCAATGCGGTGCGAGGGGCAGCCCTGCGCGGCGTCTCTACGCCGCGCCGACTGTCGCCTGCCGCGCCTGTTTGGCCAGGGCGCGCTTGTTGGGAAGACGCCCTTTGGACGACAGTCGCATTAGTGTTCCCAAGGCCAACAGCAGGCCCACTATCTCGATAAGGCCGGCGGGAATCCACATGGTCAGGCCGCCAATGGTTTGATCCATGGCCGCCGGTATGCCGGGAATGGCACGCCCGCACAATTCAAAAATGGGATAGAGATCGCGCGATGTAAAAGTAATGACCGCCCCGACCACCATTTGCGGCGCCATCGTGAGAACCGGCGAAAGAATGCGGCCGCCCGGCGACATGGCCGCCGGCGGGCTGGGCCGCCGATCGAGAATCAGGTTCCAGTACAGAAACCCGCTGGCCACCACGGACCAGTTCATCACACGATAAAGGCGCCAGTCGAGCATGGAATAGAACTGCACGGAGGGGATCAGCCACACCACCACCATCAAGACGAACAGCAGGGGAATCAGGAACTTGTGCGTCAGCAGCGCTTCGGCCGAACGGCCAACAGGCGTGCGGCGAAAATCGCGCAGCGCAATCCGCCAGCGCATGGGCAGGCCGGCCCGCATGGCTTGCCCGGGATAGGCACCCATAATGAGCAGCGGCCCCAAATGATGCAATACCAGGTGCTGTAGCCGGTGCACAAAAAACATGCGCTCGGCGTAGTAGTCGATACGGGTATGCAAGGACAGATACAGTAGGATCAGGCCCAGCCAGAAGGAGCCTTGGCGCACCACCGAAACCCGATGCACCCGGGCGCCACGCACGAACAAGCCGCCGCCGATGAAAAACATCAGCAGCAAGGAGGGGGAAAACTCCCAGGGAGTGAGCCAGCCTAGCAAATCCATGAGCAACAGGTTCCGTAAAAACCCGATTGTAATGGATGGAGAGCGGATGGAATAAGCTAGGTCACGCTTTCTCGAAACTGTCCCCGACGAGACCCCAGCGTTCGATGGTGCGCCTTTCTATGGGCCTGAGCACTAGCCTATCCATCAGCAGCCATGTAATTCCTATCGCTAGCATCCCGACGACAATGCGAGCAGACTGGAAGTATTGTTGCGCATTGTAAATGGCATACCCGATGCCGTCTGTGCTGGCAATCATTTCCCCCCCGATCAGGGACCGGAAGCCGAAGGCTATACCCAATCTTATCCCGGTCATGAGACTGGGAAGCGTGGCAGGGAAGATGACGTGCATTATGATGGCAAACCGCTTTGCCCCGAGCGTTTGCGTGGCCTCGATGAGCACGGGTTGCACTTGCCGTATTGCGGTCAAGACGCTATGAAGAACGGGGAAGAAAACCGACATTGCGACAATGAACGTAACTGCGCCCTGGCCCAGGCCGAACCACAGAATGGCGAAAGGAATCCAGGCCAAACCGGGAATTGCCTGAATCAGGCTGATTAATGGATCAAAGAAATTGCGACTGCCTTTGCTCAGCGCCATGAGATAGCTCAATGGCAGGCCAAGGATGGCGCCCGCCATGAAGCCGAGGCATAGGCTTTTCAGACTTACGGCCAGATTGACCAACAACATGCCCGAAAGCAGATCCTGACCGAACGCTTTGGCGACGTCTACGGGAGAAGGAAACAGAACCCTAGGCCATAGATCAAGCAGGGACAATGCCTGCCAGACAACAATCGCGGTTATATAAGGAGCGATGCTGCGGCAGACAATTGCAGTAAATCCGCCACGGGATATATGCAGGGCCGTCGTTCTCATATATGTGCCCCGGTGGTGTCCTGATCAGCGGGATGGCCCAGCGTCTGAAGAATAGAATCGCGCAGCTCGATGAACTGTCTGTCTTTGATGGCTGTTTCCCAGTGTCTCGGCCTTTCAATATTTACACGCATCTCGCACGCCACGCGACCCGGGCGATCGGAAAACACAATGACCCGGTCGGACAGGAAGATGGCTTCGTCGACGGAATGAGTGACGAACAACACAGTCATGCCCTCTTTTGCGCAAATTTCACCCAGCTCTTCCTGCAGGCGCCGACGTGTGATGGCATCGATGGCGGCAAAGGGTTCGTCCATCAGCAAGATGGCAGGACTGTTTGCCAAAGCTCTGGCAACAGCGGCCCTTTGGCGCATTCCCCCGGAGAGCTGATGTGGGTGTTTATGCTCGAACCCTCTAAGCCCTACCAGATCAATATAGCGTTGTGCAATTTGATTCCGTTCGGCCTTCGGCACCTTTCTGAGCTGCAGTCCAAACGCTACATTGGACAACGTTGTCTTCCAGGGAAGCAAGGCATATTCCTGGAATACCATGCCACGGTCCGCCCCAGGACCCGATATTTCCCGGTTGTTTACCGTAATGGTGCCATTGCTTCGCTGGTCGAGCCCAGCCACGATTCTCAGAAACGTGGATTTTCCACAACCGGATGGCCCGACGATAGAGACAAACTCATGGGCTCGCACAGAGAGCGACACATCGGACAAGGCAACGATGTTCTGGCCATCGGTGTCTTCAAACGTTTTACATATGCGGTCTGCTACCAATATGGGCGGGGCGCCACCGGCTTCGGGCGTCATTTCATCAACTCCGGCCGGCGCTCATTCAGGTCAATGGTTATTTGCTTTGCTTTGAGCAGCATGGCGTCGGTATCTACAGGAGCCTGGATTAAATGTTCATTGGAAAGATAGCGTGAGGTTTTCCTTAGCGACAATTCAGTGAACGGGTCGATGCCGGGCATGAATGTCAATACTTTCGAAGATCGCTCGATGATATCAGAATCGATCTTCAGGAACCCGGCTTCGAGCGATGCCGCCTGATCTGGATGCTGCCGGATGAACTGCTGTGCCATGGCCAATGCCTCTACAGCAGGCTCGATCTTGTCTGGATGAGCCGCAGCCCATTTGTCCGAAATGAGAAAGAATCCCCCGCCCTGAACATATTTCCCCAACCTGGTGAGTAAGGCAACGGTATTTCCAGCTTGTTCCTGGGTCGCCGTCAAGAAGGGTTCGAGCCCCACCATTCCGTCGACGGCTCCCGTGAGCAGCAGCCGGCCCATGGCACCGAACGTTGTATTGATGCGTTTGACAGAATCGCGCGGCAACCCATTTGCCTCGAGATAACCATTCAGCCCCTGTGCCGAACCGGTGCCATTTACGACTGCAATACGCTTTCCCGACAAATCTTGCGGAGTATGAATACCTGCCGAATTCCGGACCAGAATTCCAAGCGAGTCCCCGCCTTTCGCATACATTGCATAAGGCTTGAATGCCAACTTGATGCTGGCCGCGATGATGGTGGATTCCACTCCACCCGCCGACCAGTCCACCTGATTCGCCGCGAGAGCCTGGTTCGCCTGCACTCCGCTGGCAAGCGCGCGAACCTCCACGTCGAAACCTTTCTGAGCGAAAAAGCCCTTTGCCACGCCAATATAGAGCGCCATTTGCGACGAGACGGTCACAATACCAAGACGTACCTTGACGCGTTCCTGGGCGGCGACGCCGCAGGACCATGCGGTCAGCAGCGATACGGCCAGAGTCAAAAGAATATTCTTGCCGACCGCGCGCAATCCAGAAGCGACGTCTGCAGCCTTAAGGAAGAAAATCATGAGCAACCCCCTTCAACGTTGGCGAATGTTCCGTGATCGGCAAGAACACGATTGAGGATACCGGGAATATCATCGAGAGACTGGCATACATTCACGCCGGCATTGCGTAACATAATCCGCTTGCTCGATGCACTATCGTGGGCAGAACCTATTATTGCCGCAGCATGGCCGAAGCTGACACCTTTTGGATAGGCCTCCTGGAACTGCCCGACAACAAGAGCCAGCACCGGCTTGCTGATTTTGCCGGACGCAACCATATCCGCCAGATGCTGCTCGTTGCGCGTTCCCGGCTCACCGAACATGATCATGGCTTTTGTTTCCGGGTCGTCCTCGAACATTGCGGCATAGTCCGCCATCTCCAGCCCTGTGATGCAGTCTCCTCCCATGGAGACGCAGGTGGAAACCCCGAACCCGCCCTGCTTCAGAGCAAGGCCTATTTCCGCCGACATTCCTCCCGAGCGTGAGCAGATTCCTATTGAGCCCGGAACATAGATCTCGTTCGGATCTTCACCGCCAATGCCACCCAGACGGCATTTTCCGGGAGATACGATGCCGTTGGTGTTGCACCCGACCAGATGCGCGCCAGCGGCTTTGCATGCCGCGGCAATATAGGCGGCGTCATGGATCGGAACATATTCCGCTGTGGCCAGAATGAGTTTTATGCCTCCATCCAGTGCCTCCAGGACCGCATTGCGGACGGCCGCCGCAGGCACATAGATTACGGCTGCATTCGCTTCATGTTCAAGCAGGGCGTAGCGAATCGTGTCATAAACGTGAATCCCATGGACGACCTGGCCGCCTTTCCCGGGAGAAACCCCCCCCACGATCTTCGTTCCATACCGCAATGACCGTTGGGCATCGATTCTCGCCGTAGCCCCGGTAATGCCGCTGATGATTACACGCGTCTCTTTGTCTATCAAAATGCTCATGGCGATACCTCTCCCCCAAGCGCCCGGGAAACTCGAACGATTTCGGCCGCGGCGTCGCGCAACGAGCTTCCTTTAGGCATGTACGTCATACCGGGGAAATGACGTGCCATTTCGCGCGCCTCATCTTCGCCTGCACCAAAAAGCCGAACCACGATGGGGAAAACCCTTGTGTCAATGGATTGCTCTTTCAGGACCTCCGTAAGCGCCTGAAAACGCAAATCGGCGCGCGCCATCTGGGCGAAATTGAACCCCACCAGCAGACATTGGGTTGCGGGGTTGCTAACAATCGCCGTCACAACCGACTTCATTTTGCGTATATCACGCCCCGTCGGCGGTGTTACACAATGATTCGCCGGCTTACCTCCCAGGTCGACGATCAGATCGTGGAGATACAGCCCCGCTCCCCCACCTCCGACAAAGAGTCCGATATTGCCATCGAGTTCCACGTACTGCGCTTCGCCACCCGGAAGAACAGCATTTGCCTCATGCACGAGGCGCTCCCTCTCGTTGGTGGAGATCGTTTCTTCCCGTGTGGCGTCGCGCCACTGCGTGTGGCGAAATAGAGCCGCCTCGTCTATGGCCATCATCGCGCCGACCACGCCAAGAGTTCCGTCGCGGTTTACGGTAAGTGGGTTTATTTCCAAGGTTATGGCATCTGCGGCCTGAAATGCGTCATGCAAACGGGAGGTGAGTGCCGCGAGACTGTGCAGCACATCCTTGTTCTCCAATCCAGAACGGCACCATAGGTCGACCGCGCGCCATACAGGGAGTCCGGCCAAAGGGTCGATACGATCACTGACCAGCGCATCAGGCCGCAACTCGAACAGCGTATCCACTTCGATTCCACCCGTGGCGCTGATAAACACTTGCACCCCGTCCTGAGACATGGAAAATGACAGAAAATACTCTTTCTCGATTTCCACAAGTTCTTCGACGTAAATCGAGCTCACCTGGAAACCCTCGATTTCCCTTCCCAATAGAGACACCGCTGCCGCATGGGCATCATCGGGTGATCGCGCCAACTGTACGGCACCGGCCTTGCCGCGCCTTCCTGTCGGGATCAGTGCCTTGACAGCCACTCCGGACGGAAACCGCTCCGCTATGGCGCGCGCCTGGCCGGGGCTATAAGCCACCTCACCCGCGGGTACCGGAAAATCATGCTTCGCCAGCCACTCTTTAGCCTGATGTTCGAGCAATCGATACATGGTCATCCCTCTATCGAACCGGAGGCGGATTCAGATGCCGGCACATTGACGCACGCTTGCCCTATCAAGGCCTTCTCTCCATCCTGCCTTTCACACCAGACGTCCAGATGGAATACGATCTCTTGCCCTATGGTTGCGATATCCCGGACGACTACAACAGGCAGGACTACGTCGTTGATAAAGACATTCCTGACAAATTTGGCCTCCAGTTTGCCGTTGCGATACCAGTGTTCGCCGAACAGGTCGGTGAGATAGCTGAGCAACAGCCCCTCGAACTGGGTACCTGAAACGATGATGCCAGGTAATCCGGCTTCCAGCGCTTTTGCCTCGTCGGTATGAAGATTGCGTTGCGGCCAGCCAGGTGTGTCCAGTGGGCCTCCCGAAAAGGCGAGCGTTCGCGCCAGGGTACACCTGAAGCTCCTGCCGTGCAGGATGCTGCCTATCGCAAGCCCAGTTTTTTCTGAGCGGATGCCGTTAGCCATTTTGATGCCCCGGTAATTCGAGCGTGGTGCCGTCGTTGGTTGCGAATACGGAGTGCATCTCCCTGTCCAGAACAAGCTGTGTTCCGCTCGTGATTGTGATGGCCAGGGCCTGATATAGCCTTCCGTTTTTCTTGTAGACGTCCTGTATCGTCCAGCGAGTCGATAACAGCTCGTCGACAAACACCGGACCATGAAATGCCACTTTTTCCTTTGCGAAGACTGAACCCGTGTTGGGGGCCAGAATAAAGGAGCGGCTGCGTGTCCTCGCGGACATATGCAGCAGGATCATCGGGTGGACCTGGGCGGGCCGCCCCTCTTTTTCTCTCAAGTAGATGGGATTGAAGTCATCTATTGAATAGAGAAATTGCTGATTGAGTTCAGCGGATATGGAAAAATGCATCGGCTCATATTGCTCGCCCGGGCACATTTCATGTGCATATCGCACTTTGGCTTTCATACCGCCATCCTTAAAAATAGAATCTATGGTGTTGTGCCGCCAGCCTGTAGTAACGCCAGTTGATTCTGATTTAGCGGCATCGTCCGGTCAAATAGAATAAAGGCCTGCGCGAATGCAAAAAAGACATAGCCCGACATGTGCCCGCCGTGCTCAATCGGCAGAGACTCCCGGATCTCCTGGAACCGCTGGATACGCTGCTCCAGCCTGGCTTTGCACTACTATCTACACATCCAAATGAAGTTTGCCGCCCTCTGCTCAAAATGCTATAAGACAGCATACTTAATGCACCGGTCGAGCAGAATGCATAGACACCTGCTCATATAGGAGTCACCGGTAATGAATGAGATGGAAAATACGGTCGGAGACACCGCGCTGGAACTGCCCACGGGCCCCGGGCGCAAGGACAGGGTGAATCTGCGCCAGATACAGGCGTTTCGTGCCGTGATCGTCACAGGGACGACGCTCGAGGCGGGGACTCTCCTGCATATTTCCCAGCCCGCGGTCAGCCGGCTCATTTCCGACCTCGAGGTCGCCGCGGGATATCAACTTTTCGAACGCAAGCAAGGGCGCCTGCGTCCTACGCAGCAGGCGCTAGCCTTGCTGGACGAAGTCGAGAAAGTGTTTTCCAGCATCGACCGAGTGGCCAACTTGCTGTGTTCCGCAAGGGGTTCCAATGCGGGCCATGTCCGGGTCGTCGCTACGACCCCCATGGCTCATGGTCTTTTACCCCATGCTTTGGCCGCCTTTCGCAAAAAATTCCCGAACGTCAGCGTATCGCTAGAGGTGGTTGTGCGTCGCGAGCTTCGGCCTCATATCGATGCCCAATTGTTTGACATAGCGCTTTCCTGCTATCCGCTGGACTACCCGGACTCGGCTTCCGAAATACTGCAGAGCGTGGACGCAGTATGCATCGTACCAATTGGACATCGTTTTGCAGACTACGAATCGATCACAGCCGCAGATCTCGTAGACGAGCATGTAGTTGCGATGCCGCTTGAAACAGCAGCCCGTCAAAAGATGGATGCTGCGTTTCAAAACATAGCGCAACGCCCCAAGATGGTTAGCGAGGCACAATACGGCGCCGTGATTTGCCAACTGGTCGCTGCCGGCATGGGTGTGGCCGTTGTCGACCGGTTCTCCGCCCTGGCATTTGCCCATCTGCTGGTGCAGATTCCGTTCCATCCAACAATTACGCATCAATTCCGCTTTTTCTTCCCGTTGCAGCGTCCTCGCCTGCCTTTGGCCACGTCTTTGGCGGCAATCTGCCGCGAGGTGGCTGAAGAGATGTTCAAAGAGTCCTGAGCCTCCCTATGTCTTTTTGGCATTGTCCTAGGCGCTAATTCTATTTGACCCTATGCTATCCGTACAACAATATAAGGGTGTAGGCACCGCACAAGAGATATTCATCGCCCGGACAGACAGGCACAGATGAATGATGTCTTGCGTACTGTCCCGACAGCACGTTTCCAGTGCGGCAAAATGCCGCCTGCGAATTCACTGGGCGCGATACGTGGCATGACATTGAACAGGGCTGTATGCGAAGAATTCTCCACCAAAGCTACATATTGATGCTCAAATTTGATTGAGGCCATTAGGAACAGAATTAATGCGAATTCCTGTGATCAGCGGCGTTTTCGACACTAAGGTTGGAAATCTTCCAAGGAGTTCGTGCATGAGCCTGCATGCCGAGGCGGCTCTGGGCGCCGTGGCCGACGCAGGCCTTGGAATAGGCGATATAGATGGATTGCTATGCGCCTACTCTCTTGCCGAGCCCCATCCCATGCTGAGTTCGGCAGTCGCGGAGTATCTCGGAATTTCTGCCGTATTTGAATCGTCCCTCTCGCTAGGCGGAGCGACCGCCGCAACCCTGGTTATGCAGGCTGCGGCATTGATCGAAGCAGGGGTATGCCGCCACGTGCTCGCCTTAACCGGCGACAACAGGCTGACGGGCATGTCTCGCGACGGCGCGGTGGCTGCGCTTGCGGGATTCGGTCACCCTCAGTTCGAGCAGCCTTATGGAATGAGCATTCCAGCCGCCTACGGCATGGTAGCGCAACGCTATATGCATGAATTCGGCTTGACCGCCGAACAAATGGCGGCGGTTGCCGTGGTCCAACGCAAGCACGCGGCACGTCACCCGCAAGCCCATATGCGCGAACCCATAACACTGGAAGACGTTCTGCAGTCGAGAATGATTGCCTCGCCGTTGCATCTTTTGGATTGCTGCCTGGTTTCCGACGGTGCCGCGGCTGTCGTGATCAGTACTGGCGATGCCAGAAACGAACTGCCCAAACCGGCGGTAGGAATCCTGGGTGCGGGGCAAGGCCACACTCATGAACATATTGTTGCCGCGCCCTCTTTGGTCGATTTCGGCTGCAAGAACTCCGCTGCCCTGGCGTTTCGCCGTGCCGGGTTGAGCGTGTCCGATATTGATGTGGCGGAAATCTATGACTCTTTCACGATCACGTTGATCGTAGAACTGGAGTCGATTGGTTTCTTCGCTCGCGGCGAGGCTGGGCCGGCCATTGCACACGGAGCATTGGAGCTTGATGGCGTACTTCCCTGCAATACGCACGGCGGACTGCTTTCCTATGGGCATTCGGGGGCCGCGGGCGGCATGTTCCATGTGGTGGAGGCGGTCAGGCAGCTTCGTAGAGAAGCCAATACACGTCAGGTCAAGGATGCGGAGCTGGCTTTCGTCCACGGCGATGGCGGGGTACTGTCCGCTCATTGTTCCCTTGTGCTGGGGAGGTTGTAATGAAACCGGTGCCACGAGCCACTTTCGAGACAGAACCGTTCTGGCAAGCTTGTGCAGATGGATTCTTGACTTACCAATGCTGCAGCACCTGCGGCCATGTTCAGTTTTATCCAAGGACTGTCTGCGTGCGCTGCCACAACTCTGCGTTGGAATGGAAAAAGTCCAATGGGACGGGGTCCGTGCATACATTTACCATCGTGCATCGCGCGCCGAGCGCTCCATTCAAGCCCGATGTTCCTTATGCGATCACATTGATAGACCTCGATGAAGGGTTTCGGATTATGGCGAATATGCTTGAATGCAGCCTTGATGCGATTTATATCGGCATGCGCGTCGATATCGGCTTTGAATGCCGCGGAGATGGCGCCATTCATCTTCCTCAAGCCTACCCCAGGAGAGCTTGATGTTTACGTTCGAGCATTATGAAGTGGGTCAAATATATGGGCCTCATCACCTGTTCATCGGCCCTGATCTCGAGTCGCAATGGCTGCAGGTCTTCCCGCAAGACATATGGCAAGGCAACACGGTGCCGCCCGGTATGTTGTCAGTGATAACCATGCTTGCGTACACGGCCGTTATTACACCCCGCCCTCCGGGAAATATTCATGGAGGACAACGTTTCGACGTACTTCGCCTGCCACGCAGGGGGGAAACACTGGCTACCACCATCCAGTGCGAAGACAAGCAGATCCGCAAAGGCAGACGGTGGGTTTATTTGGCATTCGAAACCACGGGCGACACCAACGAAATGGTATTCCGTGGCCGTTTCGCCTCTATTGTGGCTCAATGAAAATACCATGAAACTCAAAGAATGTTCGCAATACATCACCGCCGAACTCATCCGCCAATACGCGGCGCTCACGAACGACTACAACCCGATTCACATTGACCCGGACTTCGCCGCCGCCACTCCCTTAGGCACCATTATCGCCCACGGAACGCTAAGCGTGAATTTGATATGGCGATCCCTCGCGCATAGCCTGGGTGCCACCCATCTGGATGGAGGCATTCTCGACATCCGCTTTGTAGCCCCAGTTCGAGTCGGCGATACGATAACGGCAGGTGGCTGCGTGCTGGCGGACAGAGCCGACGCCTATGATGTATGGGCCATGAATCACAAAGGCGAAAAGACGATAGCCGGTACATTTTCGTACCGTTCCTGAAGTTCCGAAGTACAAATGGAGGACGACATGCATATAAGACTGATCCATTTACTTAGCATAATGCTTTGCGCTGTTCTGGCAGTATCCGCGAATGCGGCCGACCTGATGAAGGTTCGCCTGGGAGTTCTAAGCGGCGCAGCCCAGACGGCGCTTGTCGTGGGCGTCAAGAAAGGTTTTTTCGCGCAGCAGGGTTTCGACGTCGAAGTCAGGCATCTGGTGGGCGGTGTCCAGGGTAGCCAGGCCCTGGCGTCCAACCAGGTGGACTGGTCGGCTGGAGGAATAGAGCCGACGATCATCGCCGCTGCGAATGGCCTGCCCTTCAAGCCCTACGCGATGTATGCCAAAGGCGGGGATTCCTATGGCATCCTGGTGCGCAAGAATGCCGACATCAAAGACATCTCCGACCTTCGGGGCAAAAAAGTGGCAATCTCTGCCGGAACGGCACCCGTGCAGGGTTTTGACAAATTACTGAAATCCGCAGGGGTTCCTGTCAGTGCAGTCAAAAGAGTGAACGCAAGCTTCACATCGATGGGCCCGATGCTGGTTCAGGGAGCGGTCGACGCCATGGTGGGCATAGAACCATACTTGACATTGACGAAGAATAAAATGGGCGATAACGGGCTGATTCTGTCCCGGATGGGGAGCCTCGTACAAGGTGGCGGCTTTTTCTTCATCAGCGACAACTGGGCCGCAAAGCACCCCGACAAACTGGAACCCGCTGTCCAGGCACTATGGGCTTCAGAGCAGTTTGTGCGCAAGAACCCACAAGAAGCGGCCACCATAGAGGCCGAGTTCATAAAAGCGGACAAAGCTGTTGTCGACACCTCGTTTCGCTATTTGACCTTTGACCCCACTGTTGACGATTTCACCGCTCGCTCGTTCGATGAAACAATCAAATACTTGGTGGATCAGCATCTAATACCGCACACTGTCGATAGTGAAAAAATACTGAAGGAAGCCCGCAAAATCGGGGCCGATCTTCGGCGCAAACATCCGGAGCTCTTGCAGTGACGCTGGCGCTGCGTAGCAGCCTTCTGCCAGGGCGGATGGACTGTTGACGCTGGTCAAGCCCGGAAAAACACCGCTACAAAAACCACGAATACCAGATACAGGGCGCCGACACTGGCCAGTGCGGAAACGCGCATGGCGCCGCGCCTGAACTGAAGCCACAAAAAGGCGATCGACAGCATAGTGATGCCGGCTGCGACCAGCAGGGGCGTGTCCAGATGCCAGGGCGTCATGAAAATGGCCAGGGCGCTGGGAATGGTAGCCTGTATCATCATGGCCCCCGAGATGTTGGCCAGAGCCAGGCGTTCCTTGCCTTGCCTGACCCAGATCAGGGCATTCATGATCTCCGGCAACTCGGTGGCCACGGGGGACAATAGCAAGGCGGCGATATGCGGCGACGCACCCGCCCAGATCCCGATGGTTTCGATCTGCCGGACAAACGTATGCGAAGCCACGGCAATGACCAGCAGCGCCAGCAGCGTTTGAAGCAGTGCCCAGAACATCGTCGGACTCGAATCGCGGGGCCGGATCTTGAGCGGCTCCAGCCCGTCGACATCGACGCCGCCGTCTTCCGCGCCAAGCTCGTGTTTCACATAAAGACCGTAGGCCAGCAGGAACAGTATCCCCAGCCAGGGCTTCCAGGCAAACACCAGCACACCCAACAGCACCTTGATCACGAAAATGGCCATGAACCAAGCCTGATCGCGTGCCAGGCGTTGCTGATCCGCAGCGATGGTACAGGGTACTCCGGGGGTCAGCCTGGCTCTGCGCAACATGGCAAAGCCCACCACGGCATACGCCAGAGTGGCCAGCACCAGGGGCCCGCCCAAGGCGGCGCCCACCCCGATATCCTTCTGCTCGGGGGTGCCGCCAAATACCACCGCGACAAAGGTCACCGCGCTTTCGGGCAGGGCCGTGCCAAATGCCGCCAATATGGTGCCCACGGCCGTGGCGCCCAGGTTCAGGCGATAGCCCACCCATTCGACGCCATTGACAAAGAATTCACAGGCGAAGTAAATCGCCGCGGCTGAAGACAGGAACAGAATGATGGAAAGCAGCATAAGGACTGGGCCGGGCGAAGCGATAACCATGGCGCAACGACGCGCTTCGCCCGGCAGAGCGACGCATCGTGGCCAAAGGTCTCGCAGGATCGCGGCCCGAAGGCAACAACCGCTTGCGCCATGGCGAAGGGTCACCAAGTATGTTGACGCAAGCTCTCTTGGCCAAAGCCAAGGGATAGCTACTCCCCAATGACGGAGAAAAGGGATTCTAACAGATGTGTTTCGAAAGATCCGCCGCAACAGAGTGGCCCGAGTCCGGGCCGATCTGTGCCGGAAATGCGCGGCACCTGTAAATGCGCACTGGAATTCAAGGAAACTGGCCTACAGCTTCAAGCCATCGAGCCAGCCCATTGAAGTATAAATGTAGATGACGGCCATGGCGATGCCGAACACAAGCACCACGCCCATCAGCACCGTAGTGACAATGGCGGCTATGACGGGAGCCCAGCGGGTTCGGGTCACCCGCGCGGAATGAGGGTTGTATTTCTGGTCGAACTTGTCGTCAGGTTTGAGGGCGAAGATAAGCGCTTCGATATAGCCATCGGCAATGGGCAACAGCAACAGCAGGAAGGGAGGGTTGTCCCACCAGACGGGATAGAACCTGGCGAGGACGATCATAAGACAGGAATACGCGGTGACCATCCAGGCGCGCGGGCGCCCCAGATACCACCAATGCGCTCCAAACACGCCCAGCAGGCACGCCAGCCAGGCCACGGCGGTCTTGCTGCGATGCGCAAGCCCCGGCGCGGCCGGTGGCAGGGAAGATATTGATAGATTCGAAGAAACTTCCGACTGCGTCATGCTACACCTCGGTTGACCGCAAGGGTTTTTACACTAAAGCTTTAAAATCTTATGCATTGTAGTAGAGGCGGGGAAAAAGCGATGGATTCACCTGAATACGATATTGCCATTACCGGAGACGGGCCGGTGGGATGCACACTCGCCCTGCTGCTGGCCGGCAAAGCGCCGATTCCGCAGCGCATCGCCCTGATAGGCAAGCATTTTCTCGCCCCCGGCCTGACCGCAGTCACAGAGGCCACCGACCCGCGCACGCTGGCGATCAATCACGGCAGCCGCGTTCTGCTCGAACACTTGCAAGCGTGGCCGGACCAGGCCGCCAGCATAGAAACCGTACACGTGTCCCAGCGCGGACGGCTTGGCCGCACGCTGGTACGCCATACCGAACTGAATGTGCCCCGCCTGGGCAGCGTGGTGTCCTACGACCGGCTGCTGGCCACTTTGCACGCGGCCGTGGCACGCTGTGGAATCGACGTCATCAGTGCATCGACCGTTACCACCCAATGCGCCGGAACGGTGCGGATCGACCTCGCAGACCGCAGCCTGTCGAGCGCACTGCTCGTCCAGTCGGACGGCGCCCGGCCCAAGGGCGTACAGCGCGATTACCGCCAGCATGCCGTTCTGGCCACTGTGCGCGCCAGTCGGCCCGCCCAAAACTGGGCATACGAGCGCTTCACCGCGGAAGGCCCTCTCGCCGTTTTACCGCATCCCCAGGCGGCCAATCTGTACGGCATTGTCTGGTGCTGCTCGCCACTGCGGGCCGAAGATCTCCGGGGACTGGACGATCAGACGTTCGCAACCGCGCTGCACGAGCAATTCGGCGATCGCCTCGGGCACTTTACCTGCATAGGCCCACGCCATGTGTTTCCTCTGGCGCTGCATGCCGGCCCTTCCCTGCTCAATGGGCGTACGGTCGCCATCGGCAATGCGGCGCAAACGCTGCACCCCGTCGCCGGCCAGGGGCTCAACCTGGGCCTGCGCGACGCCGTACAGCTTGCCCAGTCGCTCGCCCCATGGCTGCAGCGCAGCCAGGACGATCCGGGACCACTGCTGGCCCGGTTTGCGCAGAATCGGCGGCCGGACCGCTGGCTGACGGCTGGCATTACAGATTTCCTGCCGCGAATTTTTGCCACGAAAAACCCCTTGATCGAACACGCCTGCGGCTTGAGCCTGCTGGCCCTTGATCTGAGCGCCACGCTGCGTGCGCCGCTGGCACGTCATTTGCTGCGGGGGCTACGCAGCTAGAGTATTTTTGGTTCGGGTTGTTTACGGGGTTTGATGGGTTGGTCGCTTTGGTATTTACGGTTTGGTATATAAAGACGCCGTCTATCGGGGCTTGGGGTCAGGGCCGGCACGGCGTGCTTGATCCGGATCTACCTCGTCCAGGCGGGCGTCGGGCCAAACTCGCTACGCCGCTGGCGCGGCTACGCTCAAACATGGCCCGCCGAAAGCCCCCGCCTTCCCTACGGTAGCATCCGGCGCACGCCTTACGCCGGTCCTGACCCCAAGCCCCGATAGACGGCTCACGTTAGGGCTTGCCTGGAATCAATGTGCTTGCACCTACCGTTAACGGGCCTGCATCAATAAAACCGTTAACGTGCGTGCACCCGTACCTTTATCACCTGGCCACATCTACCGAGATTGATGACTCGATTGACTAAATGCCCACAGCCCCAACGTATACCTCGATGCATTGCCTCAACGCGAGCCGCAGGGTGGGCGGTGCTGTGCAGTCCGGCGGTAGTCCAGCGCCGGGTGCTGACGA